>JASGDS010000271.1:0-9409 GCA_047607025.1 Microbacterium sp. | reverse complement strand
GTGGTAGGCCAGGCCGGTGAAGTCCTCGAGGCCGTCGATCTCCGGATAGTGCGGCACCGACAGTCCGCCGGTCGCGGCGATGACGTAGCGGGCGCGGAAGACGTCGCCCTTCCCGGTGCGCAGGGTCCACACCGCGGCGCTCTCGTCGAAGTCGGCGGAGACGACGCGCTGGCCGAACCGGATGTCCTTGCGCAGGTCGCACTCGTCGATGACGAAGTTCAGGTAGTCCTCGACCTCGGGCTGCGCGGCGAACTCCTCCTTCCAGCGCCACTTGTCGAAGAGCTCCTTCGAGAAGTTGTACCCGTAGGCGTAGCTCTCCGAGTCGAAACGGGCACCCGGGTAGCGGTTCCAGTACCACACACCGCCCGCGCCGTCGCCTGCTTCCAGGGCGAGCGTGGTGAAGCCGGCCTCTCGTGCGCGATACAGCTGGTAGATCCCGCTCACGCCGGCTCCGATGACCAGCACCTCGACGTCGACTCCGTTGTCGGACTGTCCTGTCATTGACTCGCTCCCACTCCATCCGGGTGCAACCCCGTAGGCAATATGCAAGCAGTAGTGCTCAACTTTTGCAAGGCGATGGTGTACCTCTGCAATATGAGCGCTGGCGCACAACTGAGTCGATGTGACGAATCCTGGTGCCGAATGTTCAAAGGAGAACGATGAACGCCACCCCTGAACTCCGCTTCGACGGCCGTGTCGCCGTCGTCACCAGCGCCGGCCGAGGCCCGGGCCGAGCGCATGCGCTGCTGCGGCCTGCAGGCTGGCCCGTTCCTCGTGCGCGACGACTCCCGACCGCAGCGGTGTGGTCCGCGGATGCGGCGAGCGCGCAGCTCGAGACTGTCTGACCCATCGTGCGAAGCGCTCGAGTTGGCCGAGAAGAACAAGCCCGGCGATGGTCAAGACGATCGCTGCGGTCGAAGCAGCGAGCGTACCCAGGTACAGGTGTGCGAGGACGGACATGGGATCCCCCAGAGATCGGAGTGAGAGCGAGTGAGTTCGTACCTTTCCAGCGTCCCCTCCGGCGGGTCTGCTCACATCGTCCACGCAGCGCGAAGGGGCTGCTCAATCTGCGGTACACCGACGATGAACGGCCGTGCAGATCACCGCGACGCGATACCGCATTCGCAGTAGCCCGGTCGCTCCGCCTGCACGACGCGGAGGACGTCGTGATTGTCGATGATCGAGTCATGCAGATTCAGGCGATGAACCTCTCCAAGCGCTATGGCCGATCCCTCGTGGTGGACGATGTCACCTTCACCGTGGGCGAGGGCCGGGTCACCGGCTTCCTCGGCCCGAACGGTGCCGGCAAGTCCACCACGATGCGGATGCTTCTCGGGCTCCACCATCCCGACACCGGCGCGGTCCTGTACGACGGCAGGCCGCTGCGCTCCTCCTCCGCGCCGCTGCGGGTGGTTGGCGGCCTGCTCGACGCGGGTGCGTTCGATCAGCGCGGCACGCCGCTGCAGCACCTGAGGGCGCAGGCCGCCACGCACGGCATCGGCCGCAAGAGGGTCGATGAGGTCATCGCGCTCACCGGGCTGACGAAGGTCGCCGACAAAAGAATCGGGTCGTTCTCGCTCGGGATGGGGCAGCGCCTCGGCATCGCCAACGCGATCCTCGCCGACCCGCAGACCCTGATCCTGGACGAGCCGATCAACGGCCTGGACGCGGAGGGGGTGCGCTGGGTGCGAACGACCCTCCGCGAGTTCGCCGCCGAAGGGCGCAGCGTCCTGGTCTCCAGCCACCTGATGGGTGAGATGGCCCAGACCGCCGATCACGTCATCGTGATCGGCAAGGGCAAGGTGCTCGCCGATGCTCCCGTCGCCGAGGTGATCGACGGCACTGCAGGGCAGGCCGCCGTCCGGGTGCGCACCGAGCAACTCGATCTGCTCATCCAGTGCGTGCCTTCCGCCGGCGTGTCCGCGGAGCGGATCGATGCGACATCGGCGCTGCTGCGCGGAATCGACGTGGCAGGGATCGGCCGTATCGCCGCCGCGAACGCGATCGTCCTCCTCGAACTCACACCCCAGGAGGCATCCCTTGAAGAGGCCTACCTGGACATCACCGCCGACGCCGTCGAATACCGAACCGGAGCCACCGCATGACCGCCATGACCACCACCCACGCACGCCCGCGAACCGCCGCCGAGCCCCGGCTGACGTTGAGTCATCTTCTCACCAGTGAGCGGATCAAGCTCACCTCGCGACGCTCGACGTTCATCATCGGGGGGCTCATCCTCGTCATGATGGTGGCCACCGCCGCCTCCATGGTGTTCGGGCTCGACACCGCTGGTGGCGTGACCGCGCAGACGGTCGCCGGGCTCGTCACGGGCGGGGTGGTCGGCGCCCAGTTCGCCGGCCTTGCGCTCGGCGCCATCGCGGTCGGTGGCGAGTACAAGACCGGGCGCATCCGATCGGTGCTCAACGCCGACCCTGGCCGCATCCGCACCCTCGTCGCCAAGGCCGTCGTCACCGCTGCCGTCGCGTTCACGGTGACGCTCGTCTCTGCGATCGTCGCCTACGCCGCCGCACAGCTCGTGCTGGTCTTCACCGGCGCCGAGACACAGCTCATCGATGCCACCGCGCTGCGGATGCTGCTCGGCGCGGCTCTGCACGTCTCCCTCATCACCGTTGCCGGAGTCGGCATGGCCGCTGCGCTTCGTAAGACCGCTCCTGGGGTCTCGGTGATGATCGCGCTCATCTGGACCCTGCCGGCTGCCGCGTCGATCCTCCCCGCGGGCATCGCCGGCACCGTCGTCTCCTACATGCCGTCCACCGCCGGAGCGTCGCTGTACGCGGCCGGGGCCGGTCAGAGCGCCGCCGCGTTCGCCGCGATGTCCGTCCGAGGCGCAGAGACTCTGCCGTTCTTCCTCGGCCTCGCCGTCCTCATCGCGTGGGTCGCCCTGTTCTGGGGCCTCGGCGCCTGGCTGACGAAACGCCGCGACATCTGAGTCCTGCCCACCCCATCCATCCCCGCCGAAAGGAACCTCCGCATGACCACTCCCTCTCCGATTCCCTCGCCTTCGGTTCGGACGGGGCTTACTCCGACGCCCGGTCGCGCGCTCGGCATCGCCGGTTTCGCCCTCTCCACCCAGACCGGCATGTGCACAATCCCGGAACTCATTCAGCTCACCTGCGGAGACTGACCGCTTCCCACGTCCCCATCGATGTCACACGTTCGGAAGAAGGCTGGCCTGAGGAACACGAGGTTTCGGACGGTCAGACCGCGGCACGCCTGCGCGCGCTGTAGCGTTCAATGTCCTCGTTAAACCGATGAAGCATATCCGCGAACGCCGCAACCTCAGCGTCCGACCATGATGAGAGGATGGCATCGAGGGCCTGCACGGAGCGCGATCGATGCGCAAGGAGCTGCTGGGTACCGGCGTCGGTCAACGAGAACTTCTTGGCGAGACCTCCCTCGGGATCGGCGGTGCGCGTCAATAGTCCCGCGGACACGGCGGCACCGGTCTGACGCTGCAGGGTCGATGCGTCGAGTCGGAAGATCTCGCTGAGCTCGCCGATTGACTTAGGCCCCTCGGCGGCGATGCGCGACAGAAGAAGGTACGCCGAACGATCCAGGATCGCCCCCCGAGAATGCTGCGCGATTGCATGGCGACTCTGCAGCATCTGCTCGTATTCGATGTCCGCGATTCGTCGTGTCACGTGAACCTCCTCCTTCTCCCAGTGTAGAGGTACGTGTATACTGCATATGCATAATACATACTGAGATCATCGATCAGGAGATCCATGTCACGCTCCCTGTCCGCTCGACGGCCCGGCCTGATTGTCGGGATACTGGCGTTCGCTGGTGTTGCTTCCGCGATCACTCAGACGATGGTGACACCGCTCATCGCGAGATTCCCCGTCATCTTTGATGCTGAGCCGTCCGGGACGGCGTGGATCATCACGGCGACGCTGCTGTCCGCGTCGGTGGCTGTTCCGATTTCGGGACGTCTGGGGGACATGTACGGCAAGAAGCAAATGATCCTGCTGCTCGCGATGCCGTTGATCGCCGGCGGGGTGATCTGTGCACTCGCGCCCACCCTGGAGACCATGATCGTCGGTCGCGCACTGCAGGGGATCGGATCGGGCATGGTGCCCTTGGGGATCGCGCTGCTGCGCGACGTTGTTCCACCCGAACGCCTGTCATCGTCGATCGCGACGGTGAGCGCGACATTGGGTGTGGGAGGCGCCATCGGAATGCCGCTCGCTGCGGCAGTCATCGAGTTCGCCGACTGGCGGATCGTGTTTTGGGGCGGCGCTGCCGTCACGCTGATCGCCGCGACAGCGATCGCGTGGCTCGTCCCCGGAGCTCCTCCCGTCGTCGAGGGGGAACGTTTCGATGCGCTGGGAGCTCTCGGACTATCGGTGGGACTCGTTGCGCTGATCCTGCCCATCTCCCAAGGAGGGCATTGGGGGTGGTCATCGCCGCTCACCCTGGGTCTGCTCATCGGCGCCGTCATGGTCCTCGCGCTCTGGGGGCTCTGGGAGGTCCGCGCCGCGGCACCGCTGGTGGATCTCCGCACCACTGCCCGGCCGCGTGTCCTCCTCACGAACATCACCTCGATCTTCGTCGGCTTCGGAATGTACGCGAACATGCTCGTCATGCCCCAGATTCTTCAACTCCCCGCGAGTTCCGGGTACGGGCTCGGGCAGTCCATCCTCGCTGCGGGCCTGTGGATGGCGCCTGCGGGTCTCATGATGCTGTTGTTGTCGCCCGTCGGGGGAAGGATCACCAATGCGCGAGGTCCAAAATTCACTCTTGTCCTCGGCGTGAGCGTGCTCGCCTGCGGGTACGGCGTCGCACTGCTTGGAATCGGCAGTACGTGGGGAGTGCTTGTCAGCTGCATCGTCGTGAACAGCGGTGTGGCCTTGGCCTACGGGGCGATGCCGGCGCTCATCATGGGGGCCGTACCGCGACGCGAGACCGCGGCCGCCAACGGTTTCAACACGCTGATGCGCGCGCTCGGAACAACGGTCGGCTCCGCCGTGATCGGCGTGATCCTCTCGCAGATGACGACGCAGTTGGGGGCGACCGAAGTCCCATCGGAGACCGGATTCCGTGTCGCCCTCATCATCGGTGCGGGAATATCGATCGCTGCTGCGATCCTTGCATCGCTCATCCCCGCGCCCCGCGACGTCCGCGCATCAATGCCGGTCCGTGAAGACTCTCAGACACTTGTACTGGCTCCATGACCTAGACACATCAACCACCCGATGACCGCTCCGGCGTGGACGACGTCGTCGCGTGCACTTCGCTGACCTCACCGAATGCCTGCTTGGATGGCGAGGGAGACGAGCTGGGCGCGGTCACGCGCCCCGACTTTCATCATGGCACGGTTGGCGTGGGTCTTCACGGTATACGGGGAGATGAAGATGCGCTGACTGATCTGGGTGTTGTCGAGGCCGCTGACGATGAGTTCCACGACTTCGAGTTCGCGCGGGGTGAGGTCGGCGAACAGCGCGGCTTTCTGCGGGTCAGACGGTGGGACGGGATCCTCGGTGGCGTGGCTGACGAGCGCGTCGATCGCCGTCGGCGAGAGGGCGTGTGCGCCGGCGGCGACTGTGCGGATGCCGTCGGTGAGGTCTGTGGGACCGGCGCCTTTGCTGAAGAACCCGTCGGCGCCGGCGCGGATGGCCGCAAGGACGTTCTCGTCCTGGTCGAAGGTGGTCAGCACGAGAATGCGCGGGTGGTCGGCGCCGTGGGCTGCGCGGATGCGGCGCACGGTCTCCACCCCGTCGATGCCGGGCATGTTCAGGTCCAGCAGCACGACGTCGACCGGGGTGGACTCCAGCAGGGAGACAGCGGTGTACCCTTCGCCGGCCTCGGCGACGACTTCGAGGTCGGGGTGGGCGTCGATGATGACGCGCAGCCCCGCACGGATCATCTCCTGATCATCGACGAGCATCACGGTGGTCATTGTCGGCTCTCTCCTCCGGTGGGGATGGTGGCGGTCACCCAGAACAGCGTCGCGTCCGCGCGAGTGTCGAGGGTGCCGCCGACGGATTCGGCGCGTTCGCGCATCCCGACCAGCCCGTTGCCGCCACCGGAGGTGTCCGCTCCGCCGGTGCGGCGGAGATTGACGACCTCGATCCGCACGGATCCGGCATCATCCTGTCGGATCGTGACGGAGGCAGGGCCTTGTCCGTGCTTATGGGCGTTGGTGAGCGCCTCCTGCACGATCCGGTACGCGGCCACGCTTGCTTGCGCGGAGAGCTCGCCGGTCATGTCGTCGAGGGTTGCCTCGACGGCCATGCCCGCGTGTCTGTAGGAGGCGATGAGGTCGTTGATGGCGGTGTGTCCGGGCGTGGGCTCGAGTCCGGCCTTCGCGTCGCCGACACGGAGCACGGTGAGGATCTGCTGCGTTTCTTTCAGCACTGCCTGGACGCCCTGACGGGCGGCGGCGAGATCGGCGCGGGTGTCGTCGGCGCCGTGCGGGAGGTGGACTTCGGCCGCGCCGAGGTGCATGTTGACCACGGCGATGTGATGGCCGACGGAGTCGTGCAGATCGCGGGCGATCCGTAGTCGCTCCTGCGCGATGCCGCGGTCGATGGCAGCGACCCGGGTCGCCTGCGCCTCTGCGATCCGCTGCTCGGCCTCTTGCCGGTATCGGTGGTTGCCGCGGATCGCACTGCCGATCGCCGCGCACACGACTGCGGCGAACGCGGCGATCGAGGCGCTCGCGTCGACGTGCACATCGATCGTGCCGATATCCCACGCCACCGCGGTGAAGTTCGCCACCGCCACCACCGCCCCGCAGAGCAGCGCGGAGACACCGCGCAACGTGAGCAGGAACGCCACGAAACACGCCATCGACCAGATCCCGACCATCGGGGTGCGGCCGACGAGCACCGCCACCAACGGGGCCGCGGCTACGACGGCGAGCCCCAGGTGGCGGATGCGATAGCTGACGATCACGCCTGCCACGATCATGACGGCGGGGAAGCACTGCAGCGCGGTCGCGCCGCGGACCGCGGCGGTCGCGATCTCCGTTCCCGCCGCGAGCAGCAGGATCACCAGGGTCCCGGACTCGAGGGCTCGCGGCAGCACATCCCACAGGCGCGCGCTCATCTGGCGCGGCGCCTGCGTGCTCGTCTGCATGCTCCCATTGTTTCGGATGGTGGGCACCCACCGGTACTGCAACCGCAGTATCTGCGCCGGTTCGGCAAGACGATTCGCGTGAGAACAGATCAGCGGACGATCGATACATGCCGAATTCGGCATTCGCATCGACACCACTCAAGGAGACCCGATCATGACCATCCAGCCCGCCGCCACCGAGCAGGCCACCCGCTTCACCGCCTACGAATATGCCGCGGTGCGCGCCCCGCGTGACCTCGAGTCGCTCTACCAGGACACCTACCGCGGTTTCGGGTGGACGGTCGAGTCCACCGAGCTGGCAGACCCGATCCGGCCGCTGCCGCTGATTCCGGCGATCCAGCCGACCACGATCACCCTCAAGCTCAAGCGCGACCGGAGCATCCGCAACCGTGAGATGGTGCAGACCCTGCAGCGCAAGGCCGAAAAGTCCCTGACCAGCATCTCCCGCCTGGAGAAGTCCAAGACCACCCGCGCCATCGTGCTCGCGGTGAGCATCGGGGTCGTGGGTGCCGCGTTGCTCGCCGGCTCCCTCTTCTTGCTGAACGGCGGGCTCCTGCTCCTCTCGATCGTGCTCGGCGTGATCGGCCTGGCCGGGTGGGTCGGCGGGTTCCTCTCCTATCTCGGCATGAAGTCACGCCGCACCCAAGCGGTCACCCCCCTGATCGACCGTCAGCTCGACACCCTCTACGAGACCGCCGACCAGGCCGCTCGCCTCCTGCGCTGACAAGCCATCCGCCCGACACCGATCCGGCCCGTCGGGGTGCTCACCGCCACGCTCGTCCAGACCCTTGGAGATTCCACATGACGACCATCACCATGCCGCCTGATTCCCATCAGGCGGCAGGCGCCGACCGGCGCCCACCCGCATTGATCATCGCGGTTCTCGCTGTTTCCGGGATCATCGCCGCCGGCACGCAGACCCTCATCGTCCCGCTGATCGGACAGCTCCCCGCCATCCTCGGCGCCGCCCCCGATGACACGGCGTGGGCGATCACCGCGACCCTCCTGGCCGCCGCCGTCGCGGTGCCGATCGCCGGAAGGCTCGGGGACATGCTCGGCAAGAAGCAGGTGCTGCTGGCCAGCCTCATCCCGCTCATCGTCGGATCCGTGCTGTGCGCCGCCGCCGGGTCACTCGACCTCATGATCGCCGGACGTGCCCTGCAGGGCTTGGGCATGGGGGTCGTCCCCCTGGGCATCAGCCTGCTGCGCGAAGTCGTCCCGGCGAAGCAGATCGGCTCCGCCGTCGCCACGATGAGCGCATCCATGGGCATTGGCGGCGCGATCGCGCTGCCATTCGCGGCGACCATCGCCGAGTACGCGAGCTGGCGGATCATGTTCGCCGTGTTCGCCGCCCTCACCGCCCTCGCCTTCCTCCTCATCCTGTGGCTCGTCCCCACAGGAGCGGGCCGCGTGCGCGCAGCGCGGTTCGACGTCGCCGGCGCCCTTCTGCTCTCAGCCGGCCTGGCAGCCCTCCTGCTCCCGATCTCCAAGGGAGCCGCGTGGGGGTGGGGGTCGCCGCTCACACTCGGCCTGTTCGCCGCTGCCGCCCTCCTCCTCGGATATTGGGTGCGGCAGCAGCTCCAATCCTCGCAGCCGCTCGTGAACCTTCGGAGCCTGCGCAACCGGCAGGTCGTGCTCACGAACCTCGCGTCATTGATGATCGGCTTCGCCATGTACGGCCAATCGCTCATCCTCCCGCAACTGCTGCAACTGCCCACGTCCACCGGGTACGGGCTCGGGCAATCCATGCTGCAGATGGCGCTCTGGCTCGTCCCGGGTGGCGTGGTCATGATGTTCATCTCCCCGCTCGGCGCACGCATCACCGCCTCCCGTGGCCCCAGGGCCACCCTCGCCCTCGGTGCGCTCGCCGTCGGCGCCGGATACGGCGCGAGCCTGCTGCTGCTGGGCTCCACCTGGGGCATCATGGTCGCCATCATGATCATCAATGTCGGTGTCGGACTCGCCTACGGTGCCATCCCCATGCTCATCATGGGGGCCGTGCCCACCGCAGAGACCGGAGCGGCGACGAGCTTCAACACCCTCATCCGATCCATCGGGAGCAGCGGCGCCTCCGCCGTCACCGGTGCTGTTCTCGCTGCCATGACCACCACCACGTCCGGCGGGACGGTGCCGAGCCTGCCCGGGTTCCGACTCGCGCTCATCATCGGTGGGGCGGTGGCTCTGCTTGCCGTCGCGGTCATCGTGTTCCTCCCCCGCCACCGCGCGCCCCGGGCGGAACCGTCGCACGAACCGTCAGCGGCGACGCCGGCGGAGCTCGCGACGGTCACCGCCTGACCGGCGGGGCGTG
>JASGDS010000270.1:0-4991 GCA_047607025.1 Microbacterium sp. | reverse complement strand
CATCCCGCACCTGATCACGCCGATCATCACCAACCCCAAGAAGGCCGCGGAGGCGCTTGCCTGGGTCGTGCGGGAGATGGACCTGCGCTACGACGACCTCGCGTCGTTCGGCTTCCGTCACATCGACGACTTCAACCGGGCGGTGAACGAGGGATCGATCGACCTGCCGGCCGGAAGTGAGCGGGTGCTCAAGCCGTACCCCTACCTGCTGGTCGTCGTCGACGAGCTCGCCGATCTCATGATGGTCGCCCCGCGCGATGTCGAAGACTCCATCGTGCGCATCACGCAGCTCGCCCGCGCATCGGGCATCCACCTCGTGCTCGCCACGCAGCGGCCATCCGTCGACGTCGTGACGGGCCTTATCAAGGCCAACGTGCCTTCGCGGCTCGCCTTCGCGGTGACGAGCGTCACCGACTCGCGTGTCATCCTCGACCAGCCGGGGGCGGACAAGCTCATCGGCCAGGGCGATGCCCTGTTCTCGCCCATGGGCTCGTCGAAGGCCGTGCGCGTGCAGGGCGCATGGGTGACCGAGGACGAGATTGAGAAGGTCGTCGCGCACGTCACGGGCCAGGCCCGTCCTGACTATCGCGCCGACGTCGCCGAGGCGATGGAGGCTCCGAAGAAGGAGATCGACGAAGACATCGGAGACGACCTCGAGGTGCTGCTGGCGGCCGCCGAGCTGATCGTGTCGAGCCAGTTCGGATCGACCTCGATGCTGCAGCGCAAGCTGCGCGTCGGCTTCGCGAAGGCCGGTCGGCTCATGGATCTGCTGGAGTCGCGCGAGGTCGTCGGCCCCAGCGAGGGCTCGAAGGCGCGCGACGTGCTCGTGACGCCGGAGCAGCTGCCTGACGTGCTCGCTCGCCTGCGGGGCGACGACCCGCCCGCTGTGCCGGCCGCCCAACGTCCGGTTGCTGTTGCCCGTCCTGAGCCTGTCGGAGCGCCTGTCGAAGCGCCGCAGCCTCCTGCAGACGACAGGTATGCCGAGGATCCGGTCGAGGCGCAGTTCTCCGGGCACGACACGGTCGATGAGTCGGAGTCAGAGGACGCCTGGCAGTTGACCGGTCGCGACGATCCGCGATACTGAACACATGGCCATCCCTCGTCAGCTGCCGAACGCGATCACGATCGTTCGCATTCCGGTCGCGATCGTCTTCCTGATCCTCGTGCTCCTCGCCGGGCACAACGGCGACACGAACCTCGCACTGCGCTGGGTCGCCGCGATCGTCTTCATCGTCGGCATCTCGACCGACTGGGTGGATGGCTACCTCGCGCGCAAGTACGACATCGTCAGCGACTTCGGCAAGCTCTGGGACCCGATCGCGGACAAGCTCATGACGGGCGCAGGATTCGTCGGTCTCGCCATCCTCGCCGAGATGCCGTGGTGGATCGTCATCATCATCCTCGTGCGCGAGTGGGGCATCACCATCCACCGCTTCATGATCAAGAACGAGCACGTCGTCGCCGCCGCCTGGATGGGCAAGGTGAAGACCTGGGTGCAGTCGGTGGCGCTGTCGTGGGCGCTGCTGCCGCTGCACGTCGCCATCGGCGTGCCGGCCTGGCACGTCATCACGCTCGTGCTCATGATCGTCGCCCTCGTGCTGACGGTCGCGAGCGGAATCGACTACATCCTCTCGCAGGTGCGCGGAAGCGCGAAGAAGTGACCGCGGCCGACCTGCTCGCCAGGCTCGATGCGCGCGGATGGTCGGTGGGGACGGCCGAATCGCTGACGGGTGGGCTCGTCGCCTCGGCGATCGTCGACGTTCCAGGTGCGTCCTCGCACATGCGCGGGGGAGTCGTCGCGTACGACACCGAGATCAAGCACACGGTGCTCGGTGTCGATTCCTCCCTGCTTGCGGAGCATGGCCCCGTCCATCCGGAGGTCGCCCGCCAGCTGGCCCGCGGCATCCGGCGCGTTCTCGCGCTCAACGGTCGCGACGCGGATGTCGGCATCGCCACGACCGGCATCGCAGGGCCTGCCTCGCCGGACGGGCAGCCGGTCGGCACCGTGCACATCGGTGTGTCGACACCGGATGGCGACCACGTCTCCTCGCACGTCTTCGCGGGCGATCGCGCGGCCATCCGGCGCCAGGCAGTCGCTGCGGCAATCGACTTCGCCGTGGCGAACATGTGACGCTGGTGTAACTCTTGCGCGCCTGTGGGCACTCATCCAGATGTCGGGATTAAATTAGAGGCAAGGACGTTGTACTCTGGTGCACCCAGGGAACAGGTGGAGAGACAGTGAGGAGGGGAAGCTCATGATTCTGATCCGACAGGAGATCGGCGATGTTCTGCGCGGCTTTCGCCTGCAGAAGGGCAAGACCCTCCGACAGGTGGCGAGCAGGGCGAGTGTCGCGCTCGGATATCTGAGCGAGGTCGAGCGGGGCCAGAAGGAGGCCTCGAGCGAGATCCTCGCGTCGGTCGCCGAGGCGCTCGACGTTCCCATCTCGACCATCTACCGCACCGTCGGCGACCGCATCGCGGTGCTCGAGGGTCTTGATGCGTCTGCGTTCCCCGACGTGGTGCCGGACGAACTGGTCGCCGAGGTCGGCCAGCCCGAGCTGTCGCTGCGTTGAGTGCGACGCAGCGAATTCCTCCGCGCGGTCGAGGCCGAATTCGGCGCGCGCTCCGTCTCCCTCATGAACGATCTGGTGCTGCCAGGCCTCAGTCGCACGGCGGTCGAGGCGCTGGATGTCGGCGTCCCGCCACGCGAGATCTGGGCCGCGCTGTGCGACGAGATGGACGTGCCCGATTCGCGTCGGCACGGGGTCGGACTCATCACCCCTCGTCGATAGTCGAATATTGGTTCCTGAGCTCATCGAATATTGGTTCCTGAGCTTGTCGAAGGGCTGGCGGCGTGTCGTAGAAGATTACTTCGATCAGCGCCGTATTCTCATTGCTGGGACGCCATCCTTCGATCAATGTCGGAGGGGGTGCCTAACGTGGCAATCGGCATCGAAAGCCACGCGCCTTGTCGGAGAGCCAGGCCATCCCGGTCTGGCCGCGACAGCCTACAGGCGGCGGAACACGAGTGAGAAGGAGCGATCATGCCCGCACCAGCAGAACGCGAGAAGGCCCTCGAATCGGCCCTCGCACAGATCGACAAGCAGTTCGGCAAGGGCTCGGTCATGCGACTGGGCAGCGACGAACGAGCGCCGGTCGAAGTCATCCCCACCGGGTCGATCGCCCTCGATGCCGCTCTCGGCATCGGTGGTCTTCCTCGTGGCCGCATCATCGAGATCTACGGCCCTGAGTCGTCGGGCAAGACGACGCTCACGCTGCACGCCATCGCAAACGCGCAGCGCGCGGGCGGCATCGCCGCGTTCATCGACGCCGAGCACGCGCTCGACCCCGAGTACGCCAAGAAGCTCGGCGTCGACATCGACCAGCTGCTCGTCTCGCAGCCGGACACCGGTGAGCAGGCGCTCGAGATCGCCGACATGCTCATCCGCTCGGGCGCAATCGACCTCGTCGTGATCGACTCCGTCGCCGCTCTCGTGCCGCGCGCCGAGATCGAGGGCGACATGGGCGACTCCCACGTCGGCCTGCAGGCGAGACTCATGTCGCAGGCGCTGCGCAAGATCACCGGTGGCCTCAACCAGACCAAGACGACCGCCATCTTCATCAACCAGCTGCGCGAGAAGATCGGCGTGTTCTTCGGCTCGCCCGAGACGACCTCCGGCGGAAAGGCGCTCAAGTTCTACGCCTCGGTCCGTCTCGACATCCGCCGCATCGAGACGCTGAAGGATGGTGCGGATGCCGTCGGAAACCGCACGCGCGTCAAGGTCGTGAAGAACAAGATGGCCCCGCCGTTCAAGCAGGCGGAGTTCGACATCCTGTACGGCGTCGGCATCTCGCGCGAAGGCAGCCTCATCGACTTCGGCGTCGAGCACGGCATCGTGAAGAAGTCGGGCTCGTGGTACACCTACGACGGAGACCAGCTGGGTCAGGGCAAGGAGAACGCCCGCAGCTTCCTCGCGCAGAACGCCGACATCGCGCAGGAGATCGAGGATCGCATCAAGGTCAAGCTCGGCGTCGGCGGCGCACGCGCGGCCGAGCCCGTCGGAGCACCCATCGCGCCGATCGAGGACGCGCGCCTGACGGCCTGATCGTCATGACCGACGAAGAGCGCATCGCACCCGTCATCCCCCTGTTCGGCGGTCGCGCCGCCGAACAGAGGGAGCACGGGCCGGGCCCCATGCATCCCACGCGTCGCATGCGCGCGGGTGCCGCGGCGGCGTGGCATACGACCTGGCAGGATCTCGACGCCGACGCCCCGGCCGTCGCGCCCGCTCCCACGCTGCGCACGCAGCACAGAGGGGGAGTGCGATTCGTCGAGATCGACGAAGGGGAGGGCGCTCGCAGTGCGCCCGACTTCGCACAGGCTGAGGCGCGCCTGCTGAAGGCGCTGAGCGTCCGGTCGCTGTCGGAGCGCGAGGCGCGGGAGCGGCTGCGCAAGGACGGGGTGGACTTCGTCGCGGCGGAGGCGATCATCGGACGCCTGCTTCGGCGGGGGGCGATCGACGATGCGGCGCTGGCCGAACAGCTCGTGTACGCGGGCACCAGCCGCAGGAACCAGGGGCGGCGCGCGATCGCGCAGGTGCTCGCCGCCCGCGGCATCGCGCGCGAGGTCATCGACGAGGCGCTCGCGGAGCTTTCGGATGACGATGAGGAGCGCGCGCTGGAGTTCGCACGTGGCCGTGCTCCCTCGCTCACCCGCTTCGATGACGACACCGCCTTGCGCCGCCTCGTCGGGCAGCTGACCAGGCGCGGATACGGCGGCTCGCTCGTCATGACGGTCGCCCGCAGGGCGCTCCAGGAGGCTCGCGGCGCCGCGACGTAGAATGACGAGGAAATGTCTTCGCCATCCAGTGCCCCCACGCTCATCGCGCCATCGCCGGCCGCGTTCGCCCCAGACGGTCGCCCCCGATCGTATGAGGTGCGCACCTTCGGCTGTCAGATGAACGTGCACGACTCCGAGCGGCTGTCCGGAT
>JASGDS010000269.1:0-5728 GCA_047607025.1 Microbacterium sp. | reverse complement strand
GTCGCGACGGTCGATGCCGGATGGCACGGCGTGCGCACCGAGGAAGGTGATGATGTCGGCGTGTGCGGCCGAGACCTCCGCCAGCAGCAGCTCGGTGTCGACGTCGAGCCCGTAGCCCGTCTTCGCCTCGAGCGTCGTCGTGCCCGCCACGAGCGCCTCGGCCCGCAGTTCGCGCGCTCGTGCGTCGAGCGCCTCTCGCCCCGCGGCGCGCGTCGCCTCGACCGTCGTCATGATGCCGCCCGCCGCATACGGCTGGCCGGCCATCCGCTGCGTGAACTCCGCGGCACGATCGCCGGCGAACACGAGGTGCGTGTGCGAATCGACCCACCCGGGCAGCACGGCGCGGCCGGCGAGGTCGACGCAGGTCTCGGCGGCGGGCGCGTCAGAGGCCTGTCCGATCCAGGCGATGCGCTCCCCCTCGATCACGAGCGCGGCATCGTGCAGCGTGCCGAGGTCGGTGTGCGTCGTCAGCTCGCCGATGCCGGTGAGCAGCGTGGAGGTCATGCTGCCAGCCTCGCATCGATCGCGGCGATCGCGTCGCGCAGCAGGATGGCGGGGTCCCGACCATCCGCCAGCAGGCCGTTCTCGGCGACCACGCGCCCCGCCACCGTCACCCGCTGCACGTCGCTCGCCGTGGCCACGAGCGCGGGATGGTCGGCCCCCGCCGTGCGCACGGAGTCGTCGCGCAGCATCACGGAGTCATCCGAGGCGATGCCGAGGGAGCGGAACCCGTTCGCCCCGCGGATGGCGTCGAGTTCGGCCGGCGTGAATCGCCCCCGAAGGCCCGAGCGCAGTCGCTCATGACCCTCCAGCGTGCGCGTCTCGGCGAAGGGGTCGATGACGACGTGCTGGTCGCTGCCGATCGCGATCATCGCCCCGGCGTCGGCGAGCTCGCGCGCGGGGCCGATGCCGTCGCCGAGGTCTGCTTCTGTCGTCGGGCAGAACACGGCGGTCACGCCCGCCCCACCGAGCAGCGCGATATCGTCGTGGGTCAGGTGCGTCGCGTGCACGACCGAGAGCCGGGGCGCGAGCGCTCCCGCCTCGGCCAGCACGGCCGCAGGCGTCAGGCCGTACGCGGCGAGCGACTGCTCGTTCTCGGCGGGCTGCTCCGAGAGGTGCACGTGCAGCGGGGCCTCCGCAGGCAGGCCCTGCACGATCTGGGCGATGGCGCCTGGCGGCACGGCCCGCACCGAATGGATGGCCGCCCCCACCGTGACGAGGTCGCTCGCGAGGTCTGAGAGCCCGTGCCAGCGGTCGAGCCACGTGCTGGCCGACCCGTCGCCGAACCGCTGCTGCTCGAGCAGCAGCGGCTGCCCGGGCGCGCTCTCGAGATAGCAGGTGTCGAGCAGCGTGAGCCGGAGGCCCACGCGCTCGGCCGCGAGCGCGAGCGCCACCCCGAACGCATTCGGGTCGTCATAGGGCGTGCCATCCGGTCGGTGATGCACATAGTGGAACTCGCCGACGGCGGTGTATCCGGCGATGAGCATCTCGGCGAACACTGCTTCGGCGAGCTGCCCGTACAGCTCGGGGTCGAGCACCCGCGCGACGTCGTACATGCGCTCGCGCCAGGTCCAGAACGACCCGCCGTCACCGTGCGTTCGCCCGCGCAGCACCCGGTGGAAGGCGTGCGAGTGCGCATTCGCCGCGGCAGGAACGGTCAGCATTCGGCGCTCCCGGCGAGCTCTCGCACCACCGCTTCGAGGGCGTCGACGCCCGAGCGGCAGTCGTCGTCGCTCGCGCCCTCGCCCGGCGCGTGCGAGACACCGGTCGGGTTGCGCACGAACAGCATCGCGGTCGGCAGCGCACCGGCGAGCACGCCCGCGTCGTGACCTGCCCCCGTCGCGAGCACGGGCACGTCTCCCAGCACCCCGCGCAGGCGCTCGCACAGCTGCTCGTCGAACGTCACGAGCCCGCCGAACGACTCGCACTCCATCGTCACGCGGCAGCCGTGCTCGGTCGCCGCGCGCGTCGCCGCCTCCTCGATGTCGTCGACGAGCGACCACACCGTCTCGTCATCGCCAGCCCGCACATCCAGCCACGCCTCGACCCGGCTCGCGATCACGTTCGTGCCGCCGGGAATCGGGTCGAGCCTGCCGACCGTCGCCCGCGCGAAGCGGCCGGATGCCGGGTGGTCGTGCGCGACAGCGATGCGCTGCGCCTGCAGCACGAGTGACGAGACCGCTGTCACGGGGTCACGGCGATCGGCCATCGCCGTCGTGCCTGCATGGTTCCCCTCGCCCTGAAACGTCAGCCGCCAGCGACCGTGCGCCAGGATGGACCGGGCGAGCGCGACGGCATGACCGAGGTCGATGAGTCCCCTCCCCTGCTCCACATGCAGTTCGACGAAGGCGGCGAGCCCCGCGAGGCGCTCGGCGTCGCGCCCGAGGCGGGAGGCATCCACGCCGCGCGCGGCTGCCGCCTCGGCGAACGACACGCCGGCGCCGTCGGCGAGCGCCAGGGTCGCCTCTGCTCCGATCGCGCCGGTGGCGAGCTTCGAGCCGAGGCAGGCGATGCCGAAGCGCGACCCCTCCTCCTCCATGAACACGCCGATCGTGACGGGTGCGGCGGGCGAGAAGCCCTGCCGCTGCAGCCGCGAGACGACCGCGAGCGCGGACGCGACCCCGAGCGGACCGTCGTAGGCGCCGCCGCCCGGCACCGAATCGAGGTGCGAGCCGATGCCGACCGCGGCACCCGTCGCCCCCTGCGGCGCCCACGTCGCCCAGATGTTGGAATTGCGATCGTGCTCGATCCGCAGCCCGAGAGCTGCGGCGTGGCCGAGGAACCATTCGCGCAGCGCCGTCTCTGCGTCGTCGAACACGTGCCTCGACCATCCGCCCCGCACCGGGTCGCGACCGATGTCGTCGATCTCGGCGAGCAGCTGCACGACGTCGAGCGGCTCCACGATCACTCTCCGAGCATCGGGATGGTCAGGCCGCGTTCGCGCGCGACGTCGGCCGCGTGCTCGTACCCGGCATCCACGTGGCGCATGACACCCGTGCCAGGGTCGTTCGTGAGCACCCGCTCGATCTTCTGCGCCGCACGCGGGGTGCCGTCGGCGACCGTCACCTGCCCCGCGTGGATGGAGCGCCCGATGCCGACGCCGCCCCCGTGGTGCAGCGACACCCAGGTGGCGCCGGAGGCCGTGTTCAGCAGCGCGTTCAGCAGCGGCCAGTCGGCGATCGCGTCTGAGCCGTCCTTCATCGCCTCGGTCTCGCGGTAGGGGCTCGCGACCGACCCCGAGTCGAGGTGATCGCGGCCGATGACGATCGGGGCCGAGATGCTGCCGTCGGCGACGAGCTCGTTGAAGCGCAGTCCAGCCAGATGCCGCTCCTTGTATCCGAGCCAGCAGATGCGGGCGGGCAGCCCCTCGAAGTGCACCTTCGCACTCGCCTGCGTGATCCAGCGCCGCAGCGATTCGTTCTCGGGGAAGAGCTCCAGGATGGCTCTGTCGGTGACCGCGATGTCGGCCGGGTCGCCCGAGAGCGCGACCCACCGGAAGGGGCCGAGGCCCTCCTCGAAGAGCGGCCGGATGTACGCGGGCACGAACCCGGGGAAGGCGAACGCGTTCTCGAAGCCGCCGAGTCTCGCCCCCTGCCGCAGCGAGTTGCCGTAGTCGAACACCTCCGCACCGGCATCCAGGAACCCGACCATGGCCCGCACCTGCGCGGCCATCGACGCGTGGGCGAGCTCGGTGAAGCGGTCAGGGTCCTCCTCGGCCCGCGCCTGCCACTCGTCGACCGTGAACTCGACGGGCAGGTACGACAGCGGGTCGTGCGCCGAGGTCTGATCGGTGACGATGTCGATGCGGATGTCGTCGCGCGCCAGCACCTGCCCGAACACCCCGGCCGCGTTGCCGACGACGCCGATGCTCAGCGGGGTGCGGGCGTTGCGGGCGACGTTCGCGCGGGCGACGGCATCGTCCAGGTCGTCGGCGAGCACGTCGAGGTAGCCGTGATCGATGCGGCGCTGCAGTCGCGCGCCGTCGACGTCGACGATGATCACGACACCCTCGTTCATGGTCACCGCCAGCGGCTGCGCGCCTCCCATCCCGCCGCATCCGCCGGTCAGCGTGATGGTGCCGGCGAGGCTGCCGCCGAACCGGGTGCGCGCGATCGCCGCGAAGCACTCGTAGGTGCCCTGCAGGATGCCCTGCGTGCCGATGTAGATCCATGACCCGGCCGTCATCTGACCGTACATCGTCAGCCCCTCCGCCTCGAGCCGGCGGAACTCGGGCCACGTCGCCCAGTCGCCGACGAGGTTCGAGTTGGCGATCAGCACGCGCGGCGCCCACTCGTGTGTGCGGAACACGCCGACGGGCTTGCCCGACTGCACGAGCAGCGTCTCATCGTCATCGAGCTCGCACAGCGTGCGCGCGATCGCGTCGAACGCCGGCCATGAGCGCGCCGCCCTTCCCGTTCCGCCGTAGACGACGAGGTCATCCGGACGCTCGGCCACCTCGGGGTCGAGGTTGTTCATGAGCATGCGCAGCGGGGCCTCCGTCTGCCAGCTCTTTGCGGTGAGAGTCGAGCCGCGAGGGGCGCGAACGGGCCGTGCACCGGGAAGTGTCATGACTGCCAGTCTGGTCAGTCGCGCGCCGGGATGCACGCCTTTCCGCGCAGGGCTGTCTCACATGCTGGACAGTTCAGATGCCGATGC
This sequence comes from Microbacterium sp., assembly GCA_047607025.1. Classification (GTDB taxonomy): domain Bacteria; phylum Actinomycetota; class Actinomycetes; order Actinomycetales; family Microbacteriaceae; genus Microbacterium. The sequence continues at coordinate 1,072 of JASGDS010000269.1, read as the reverse complement.
CGGGGTTGAAGATGCCCTGCGGGTCGAGCGCCGCCTTGATGCGGGCCGTCAGCGCGGATGCGCCCTCGCCGAGCTGCCGGGGAAGGTAGGCGTGCTTGATCGCGCCGACGCCGTGCTCGCCGGTGATGGTGCCGCCGAGCTCGACGGCGAGGTTCATGATGTCGGCGAAGGCCGCCTGCGCCCGCGCGAGCGAGTCGGGGTCGCCCGGCGTGTAGATGACGGTGGGATGGGTGTTGCCGTCGCCGGCGTGCGCGACCGTCGCGATCGTCACCCCGTGGCGCTCGGCCACCTGCTCGATGCGGATGAGGAGTTCGGCGAGCTTCGGGATGGGCACGCCGACGTCTTCGATCAGGGTCGCGCCGATCACCTCGTACGAGGGGGCGGCCATCCGCCTCGCCGCCAGGAACTGGTCGCTCTGCTCGGTGTCCTCCGCGAGGAAGGACTCGGTCGCGCCCGCGTGCTCGAACACCTCCTCGATGATGGCGAGCTCGGCGGCCGCCGCCTCGCCCGTCTCGTCGGTGCCGACGATGAGCATGGCAGCCGCGTCGGTGTCGAGCCCCATCCTCGCGTGCGCCTCGATCGTCGTGAGCGACACGTGGTCGATGAATTCGCAGATGGATGGCCGGAAGCGGTTCGTCGCCTCGACGACCGCGTTCGCCGCATCCTGCACGGTGCGGAAATACGCGACGCCGACGGTCGACGGCGCCGGTCTCGGGGTGAGCCGCAGGGTCGCCTCGGTGATGATGCCGAGTGTCCCCTCCGAGCCGACGAACAGTTTCGTGAGCGGCAGCCCGGCGACGTCCTTGATCCACGGGCCACCCACGCGCACCGCCTCGCCGTCGGCGAGCACCACCTCGAGGGCGAGCACGTAGTCGCTCGTCACGCCGTACTTCACGCACGAGAGCCCGCCCGCGTTGGTGGCGAGGTTGCCCCCGATGGAGCAGATCTCGAACGACGACGGGTCGGGCGGATACCAGAGGCCCTTCTCGGCCGCGGCGGCTTTCACCTCGGCGTTGAGCAGGCCCGGACCGACGACGGCCGTGCGCGACGCGGGATCGATCGTGAGCGCGCG
>JASGDS010000268.1:0-11600 GCA_047607025.1 Microbacterium sp. | reverse complement strand
GTTCGACGCGTCCCTCCCCCACAGGATGGCCACGAGCGGCCCGCCCCGACCGACGAGCGTGCGGATGGCGTGTTCGGTGACGCGCTCCCAGCCCCAGCCCCGGTGCGAGGCGGGTTCGCCCGCTCGCACCGTCAGCACGCGGTTCAGCAGCATGACGCCCTGATCGCTCCAGGCCGAGAGGTCACCGTGCGAAGCGGGAGATATTCCCAGATCGGAATGCAGCTCGGCGTAGATGTTCTGCAGGCTGCGCGGCAGGGGCCGCACGTGCGGGTCGACCGCGAACGACAGCCCGATCGGGTGGCCGGGCGTCGGATACGGATCCTGCCCCACGATGAGCACTCGAACCCCGTTCAGCGGTCGACCGAAGGCACGCAGCACTTTGTCGCCCGCGGGCAACGTCCGGTGGCCGTCCGCATGCTCCTGGCGCAACCGGTCGCCGAGAGCGGCGATGTCCGACGCGACCGGCTCGAGCGCCGCCGCCCATCCGGCATCGATGAGCCCGGCGTCCGCCAGCTGCCGCAGATTCATCGCCATGGTGGCATCATGCCGAGCCGTCCTGCCCGGCATCCTCTTCGACGACGGTGCCCTTCGCCGACCAGGCGAAGTCGATCCACAGGTCGGTGTCCTTCCACGCGTAGTCGGGCTGGATGATGGTGGACGGCTTGGTGTAGATCGTCACCGAGCGCACATCGGCGCCGCGCTCGCGCAGCAGTTCGACGGCGAGCGCGAGGGTGCGACCGGAGTCGGCAACATCGTCGACGAGCAGCACTCGCCTGCCCTCCAGGTAGTCCATGTCGAGCACGGGCGGCAGCACCTCTGGCGCATCGAGCACGGTTCCGATGCCGGTATAGAACTCGACGTTGATCGCGCCGCAGTTCTTCGCGCCGAGTCCGTAGGCGATCGCGCCGGCCGGCAGCAGTCCGCCGCGGGCGATCGCGACGACGACCTCGGGTGCGAAGCCGCTGTCGACGATCGTGCGGGCCAGGTCGCGGGTGGCACGGCCGAAGTCGTCCCAGGTGAGCACTTCGCGTTCGGCGGTCATTCGTTCTCCTTCGGCGGCTTGACGGCCAGCGGGCCACGATGGAGCAGGTGCTGCGCCGACTGCGCGACGGGCCGCATCGTGATGAGGTCGAGGTTCACGTGGCCTGGCGCACCCAGCGCATAGGCGATGACGTCGGCGACGTCCACGTCGGTGAGCGGATGGTCCACATCGGCATACACCGCGTCCGCGGCCGCGGTGTCTCCCGCGAGGCGGTTGAGGGTGAACTCGTCGGTCTTCACCATGCCGGGCGCGACTTCGGTGACGCGAATCGGCTCGCCGTTGAGCTCCAGTCGCAGCGCATGGGCGAGCATCGCCTCTGCCGCCTTGGCGGCGTTGTACCCTCCGCCGCCCGGATACGCGAGCTGCGCGGCCGTCGAGGTGACGAAGAGCAGGTCGGCGTGGCCGGCGCCATCCGTCACCCCTCGTCGAAGTGCGGGCAGCAGCGCCTTCGTCAGCCGCAGCGCGGTGAGCACGTTCATGTCGAACATGACGGCCCAGTCCTCGGCGTTCGCCCGTTCGACGGGATCGGCGCCGATCGCGCCACCGGCAATGTTCACGAGCGCGTTCACGACGCCGACGTGCTCGACGAGCGCATCGACATCCTGCTGCTTCGTCAGGTCGGCCGCGAAGACGTCGGCACCGGTCTCGGCCGCGAGCTGTTCCAGCCGATCGGCGCGCCTCGCGACGCCGGTCACCTGCCATCCGGTCTCGATCAGCGCGACGACGCTCGCACGACCGATCCCCGAGCTCGCTCCCGTCACCACCGCGCGCCTCGACACCATCCCTCCAGTATGCCGCGCCCGCGCGGGGAATATGACGCCGCGAGTCGGTGCGCGTTGCCGCGTCTGATGGCCATCCGTACTCTCAGACCAGGGCCCGAGGGCCCGCATTCGATTTCGACCCAAGGGGAGAACCATGACCGACGAGACCTGGCGTTTCGAGACCCAGCAGATTCACGCGGGCGCCGCGCCCGACCCTGTCACCGGCGCGCGCGCGACCCCGATCTACAGTACGACCTCGTATGTGTTCCGCGATGCCGACCACGCGGCGAACCTGTTCGCGCTCGCGGAGTTCGGCAACATCTACACGCGCATCCAGAACCCGACGCAGGACGTCGTCGAGCAGCGTCTCGCCGCTCTCGAAGGCGGCACCGCCGCGCTGCTGGTCGCGAGCGGCCAGGCGGCCGAGACGTTCGCGGTGCTGAACATCGCGCAGGCCGGCGACCACATCGTCTCGTCGTCGTCGATCTACGGCGGCACCTACAACCTCTTCAAGTACACGCTCGGCAAGCTCGGCATCGATGTGACCTTCGTCGAGAACCAGGACGATCCTGAGGCGTGGCGCGCGGCGGTGCGCCCGAACACGAAGCTGTTCTTCGCCGAGACGATCGGGAACCCCGCCATCAACGTGCTCGACATCCGCACGGTCGCAGACATCGCTCACGAGAACGGGGTGCCGCTCATCGTCGACAACACGATCGCGACGCCGTACCTCATCCGCCCCTTCGAGCACGGAGCCGACATCATCGTGCACTCGGCGACGAAGTTCCTCGGCGGCCACGGCACCGTCATCGGCGGCGTGATCGTGGATGGCGGGAAGTTCGCCTGGTCACAGAACGTCGCGAAGTTCCCCGGTCTGACCGAGCCCGACCCGTCGTACCACGGAGCGAGCTACACGACCGCGGTCGGCGACGAGCTCGCGTACATCATCAAGGCGCGCGTGCAGCTGCTGCGCGACCTGGGCTCCTCCATCGCGCCGCAGAGCGCCTTCCAGCTCATCCAGGGCATCGAGACGCTGTCGCTGCGCGTGGAGCGCCATGTCAGCAACGCCCAGGAGATCGCGGAATGGCTCGAGTCGAACGACGATGTGGCGTCCGTGAACTATGCGGGCCTCCCCTCGTCACCCTGGTACGCGGCCGCGAACACCTATGCTCCCAAGGGCGTCGGCGCGGTGCTGTCCTTCGAGCTGAAGGGCGGGGTGGATGCCGGTCGTGCGTTCGTGAACGCGCTGACGCTGTTCAGTCACCTGGCGAACATCGGCGACGTGCGCTCGCTCGTCATCCACCCGGCATCGACCACGCACTCGCAGCTGAGCCCCGAGCAGCAGCTCACGAGCGGTGTCACACCCGGGCTCGTGCGCCTCTCGGTGGGTCTCGAGCACATCGACGACCTGAAGGCCGACCTGGAGCAGGCCCTCGCCGCCGCCCGCGAGACGGCTGCCGCCGCCCGCGTCTGAGCCTGGCTGGCTGTAACAGTGGCGACGGGGGGAGCCTGAAACCGGAAGAATGGACAGGTGGACTGGCAGATCTCCGAAGACACCGTGCCGTCGACCTTCGTCACGGAGGCCGATGCGCGTTCGATGGCCGGGCGCCCGAGATCGACCGGCGCGTGGCGCGACGGCGACCCCGTCGGCGAGCGTCGCTTCGCCGCCTTCGGTGAGCTGCACACCGAGAACGGCTCCGTGCTGCCCTCGTTCCGGCTCGCCTACGAGACATGGGGAGAACTGAATGCGGCGCGTGACAACGCCGTGCTCATCAGCCATGCTCTGACGGGCGACTCTCACGTGCGCGGCGGCGCGGGCGCGGGCCATCCGACCGCAGGATGGTGGGAGGAGATCGTCGGCCCCGGGCTCGCGATCGACACCGACCGCTGGTTCGTGATCGCCCCCAACGTGCTGGGGGGATGCCAGGGCTCGACCGGTCCCGCGAGCATCCACCCCGACGGCGATCATTGGGGCTCCCGCTTCCCGTATCTGACCATCCGCGACCAGGTCGCCGCCCAGGTGCGGCTCGCCGATGCGCTCGCCATCGACCGCTGGGCGGCCGTCATCGGCGGCTCCATGGGCGGAATGCATGCGTTGGAGTGGGCGGTCGAGCATCCGGAACGGGTGCAGCGACTCGCCGTGCTCTCCTCCCCTCCCGTTCTCACGGCCGACCAGATCGCGCTCGACTCCGTTCAGCTGGAGGCGATCGAGATCGACCCCGGGTTCGCCGACGGCGACTACTACGACGCGCTGCCTGGTGAAGGCCCGCATCGGGGGCTCGCCCTCGCGCGCAGGATGGCGCTGCTCAACTACCGCAGCCCCACCGAGCTCAACGCCCGCTTCAAGCGCTCCTGGCAGTCTGGCGTCAGCCCGCTCGGGCACGGCGGTCGCTTCGCCGTCGAGTCGTATCTCGACTTCCATGGCAACAAGTTCACCCGCCGCTTCGACGCGAACACCTACATCCGGCTGGTCGAGGCGATGGACTCGCACGACATCGGCCGTGGCCGCGGCGGGGTTCAGGATGCGCTTGCGCGCGTCACCGCGACGACGCTCGTGCTCGGCATCGACAGCGATCGGCTGTTCCCGATCTCGGGTCAGCACGAGATCGCCAGGGGCATCAGAGACACCCTGGATGGCGACGAGGCGGTGGTGCTGGAAAGCGATTTCGGCCACGACGGCTTCCTCATCGAGAACGCCGCGGTGTCACAGCACCTGCGTCGCCTGCTCGATGCCTGAGACCCGCGCGCGTTACGACACACCCAGATCCCGACGAGACCGCCTGAACCCAACGAGACGGCTGCCGCCGCAAGGCCTCTCACCGCGTTCGGGGCCTCTCGCCGCGAAGAGGGGTCGTGCGCGCGGCGCCGAACGCCGCGAGCGCGATGACGACGCCGATGACGGCGAGCACCGCGCCGACCCAGACCGGCGCGATGTAGCCCCATCCGGCGGCGATGACGATGCCGCCGAGGGCGGCGCCGAGACTGTTGCCGATGTTCAGCGCGGAATGATTCAGCGCGGCGGCGATCGCGGGGAACCGCGGTGCGACATCCAGCAGCCTCAGCTGCACGGTCGGCGTCGCCGCAGACGTGCACACCGCGAAGACGAAGAGCGCACCCACGAGCGCCCAGGTCTCATGGGCGCAGACGCCGACGAGCACACAGGATGCCCCGCTCGCGACGAGCCCCCAGATGAGGGTGCGCCGCACCGAGATGTCGGCGAGCACACCGCCGAGCAGGTTGCCGATCGTCATGCCGCACCCGATACTCACCAGCGCGAGCGGGACGACCCACTCCGCCGCGCCCGACACCTCGGTCACGAGCGTCGCCACATAGCTGAACACGGCGAAGAACGCCCCGAAGCCGATCGCCCCGATGGCGATCGTGAGCCACACCTGTGGCAGCCGGAAGATGCGCATCTCCGTCAGCACCGACCGTGCCGGTTCGCCGGGGCGCGCAGGAACGGCCAGCGCGATGAGGCCGGCCGCGAGCGCGAAGACGAGCGTCACGACGAGGTAGGAGGCGCGCCATCCGAGATGCTGTCCGAGCAGAGTGCCCAGCGGCACGCCGACGAGGTTCGCGACGGTGAGTCCGCTCATCACGATCGAGATCGCCCTGCCCCGCCTGCCCTCGCCGAGCAGGTCGCTCGCGACGACCGCCGCGATGCCGAAGAACGCCCCGTGCGGCAGTCCAGCCAGCAGACGAGAGACGACGGCAAGCGCGAAGGTGGGCGCGACGACCGTCAGCGCGTTGCCGACGAGCAGCGCGAGCACGAGCACGACGAGCACGCGCTTGAGCGGGAAGCGGCTGACGAAGGCGGTGATCGTGGGGGCACCGAGCACGACACCGACCGCGTACACCGAGATCAGGATGCCCGCCTGCGCGATCGCCGCCTCGGGCGATGCCGCGTACTGTGCCGGCAGCAGCGACTGCGCAATGCCGGGAAGAAGTCCCATCGAAACGAATTCGGTCATGCCGATGCCGAAGCCGCCGACGGAGAGAGAGAGGAGCGCCCTCATCGCCGCACCCCTCGACAGGGAGGTCGAGGTGGTCACGTCACCATTCTATTTGCCGTCTGCGTCCTCGATCGCCCGCTCGAGCCGCTCGAGCTTCGCATCGATCTCGCCGGAGTACCCGGGCCGGATGTCCGCCTTCAGCACGAGCGAGACGCGCGAACCGAAGGGCATGACCGCCTCGGTGGCGCGCTTGACGACGTCCATCACCGTGTCCCAGTCGGGGCCCTCGACCTCGGTGAACATGCTCGTGGTGCGATGCGCGAGCCCCGATTCGCGCACGACGGTCACGGCGGCTGCCACGGCGTCGTGCACCGAGCCGCTCGCGTCTGAGGCTCCGGAAGGGGCGACGGAGAAGGCGACGAGCATGACGAACTCCTTATGTCGAGAACGAGACGGTGACGCGGGCCGCACGCAGCGCGCGCACGCCGGTCGGCACGCGCACGAGGCGCACGACCATCCACCACAGTATGCCGACGAGCGCGAGGTTGCGCGCCGTGAGCAGGATCACGGCGCCGATCGTGGGAGCCATGACATATGTGTAGGTGAGCGGGTAGATGATCTGGGTGACCAGCAGCACCCAGACGACCGCGAGAGCGGGGCGGATGGCACGGCGCCTGTCGACGATGAGCCACAGCACGACGGGCGCGATGAGCCAGGTCTGATACTGCGGAGAGCCGACCTTGTTGAACACGATGAAGCCCAGCACGAGCGCGAGCGCGAGCGGAGGCAGCAGGCTGCGGTAATGCGCACCTCGTGCCGCCTGCAGAAAGCCGAGAACGAGGATGGCGGCGAGGGCGATGACCATCAGGGGGGTCATCAGCGCGATGACGGTGTCGATGCCGCTTCCCGTGACCTGGAAGGTCAGGATGTGCTGGTCGTAGTACACCCACCAGCCGTCGACCTTCAGCGCGGCGCCCCACATGTAGATCGTGCTGACGGGCGCCTCGATCTGCAGACCGCGGTCCGACTGCTCCGAGACGAACCCGATCAGATACTTCGCCCCTCCGCCGATGAGCACGACGCCGACGACGAGCGCGGTGGTGATGATGGCGCCCGTCACGACCGCCCAGCGTCTGCGCAGCACCGCGAACGCGGCGGCGAGCACGGCGGCCGGCCACACCTTGATCCACACGGCCGCGGCGAGGAGGGCGCCGGCCACCGTCGGCCGGGTGACGAGCCAGCACAGTGCGATGATGACCATCGGCACCGTGATCGCATCGAGGCGGTACATGCCGACGGGGCCGAGCGCGAGCTGACAGACGAGCCAGAACCCGGCGGCCAGCTTCCTGCCGCGGGAGGTGCCGCGCCCGAGCAGGAACCAGAAGCCGACGGCGTCGCACAGCGTGGCGAAGGCCGCCCACGCCAGCGTGTAGTTGCCGAGCCAGATGAAGGCGCGTGCCAGGATCATCGGCGCCAGCGCCAGCTGCGGATAGACCCATTCGCTCGTCACCCCGACGATGCCGCTGCCGGCGAGGGCCTGTTCTGACCACGGCTCGTACACGAGCACGACATCGCCCGTGGGCAGGTTGGGCATCCAGAGGCCGGCGATCGCCACCCAGAGGTGCACGAGGGCGAACCAGATCCAGGGCACGGCGAGACGCCTCGGCAGCGGTCGAATGCGTGTCGGCACCCGGCTATCCTACGAGTCGTGTGCGGTGCGTCAGCCGAGGGCCTGGGCGACGCGGCGCACCTCGGCCTTGCGACCGGCACGCAGCACGGTGATCGGCGCGTCGCCGATCGAGTCTTCGGGCGTCAGCAGCCAGTCGATGGCCTCGTCGTCGGTGAATCCGGCATCCGCCAGCACGGTGACGGTTCCGCGCAGAGAGCCGAGGGGCGCGCCATCGACGATGAAGACGGATGGCACCGCCAGCGCGCCGTGCCTGCGCGACCCGATCAGCACACGGTCATCGAGCAGCCTCCGCACGCGGGACTGAGTCTCTCCCAGCGCATCGATCAGGTCGGGAACGGTCAGCCAGTCGGTCGCAACGACCTCGAGATTCTCCGCAGTCACTCCCCCAGTCTCGCACCTTCGGCGACAACCGTTGAATTGACTTTCGTCACATCAGTCACAACGGCTACCACATGTAACTCTGATAGCCAGCTATTGACTTGATAACACTTTCGTGACACTGTAAACAAGTCCAATCCACCTGGGGGTTACACCGTGACACGTCTCAACCTGCGTCGTCCGTCCGCGCGCCGCGTCGTTCCCGTTGCCATGACGGGAGCGATCGCCGTGACGATGGGCATCCCGACCGCCGCAGTTGCTGCCGACAACCTGCACACGCAGCAAGGCGAGGGTCTCGCCCGCTCGTCGTTCGGCAACCTGGCGCTGAAGTCTCCGTCGATGCGCCTGTCTCAGGTCGGCGCCTCGCACCTCAGCACCGCACAGACGGCGCAGCTCTCCAGCTACACCGTCGTCGGCGGCGACACGGTGACGGCGATCGCCATCCGGCACGGCCTGCGCACGGTCGACCTGCTCGAGTGGAACAAGCTGCAGTGGAGCAGCGTCATCTTCCCCGGCCAGAGCCTGACGCTCATGGCGCCTGGCACCGCGGCGACGACCACGAGCGCACCCGCCTCGAACGATGTCACCGTCACCCTCGACGAGACGAGCTACACCGTCGTCGCGGGCGACACGGTCTGGGCGATCGCGCAGAAGTTCAGCACCACGATCGCGCGCATCCTCGAGCTGAACGAGCTGGATGCGTCGGCCATCATCTACCCCGGTCAGCGTCTGGTCGTCTCGAGCAACAAGGTGTCGAAGGACCTGATCGAGCCGGCCGCGAACGACCCAGAACCCGAGCCGACGCCGACCACGCCCGATCCCGAGCCGTCGACAAGCGACACGACCTACACCGTCGTCGCGGGCGACACGCTGTACGGCATCGCGCAGAAGTTCGAGGTGACCCTGAGCGCGCTGCTCGCGGCGAACAACCTCTCGGCCGACAGCATCATCTACCCCGGGCAGAAGCTCACCATTCCCGGCACCGGCTCCGACCCCGCACCCGCGGAGGTGCCGGACGACAGCTCCGGTGACGACAGCTCCGGTGACGACAGCTCGGGCGACGACAGCGCCAGCGACGACAGCTCCAGCGACGACGATCAGGACACGGGATCGATCTACGACGGCGACGAGCAGCTGCACGCGACGCTGAACGAGCCACAGACCGAGAACGCACAGATGATCATCTCGATCGGCCGCGAACTGGGAGTCTCCGACCGCGGCATCGCGATCGCACTGGCCGCCTCGATGGTCGAGTCGTCGCTGCGCAACGTCAGCTGGGGCGACCTCGACTCGCTCGGCCTGTTCCAGCAGCGCCCGAGCACCGGCTGGGGCACCGAGGAGCAGATCCTCGACCGCGATCACGCCATCCGCGCGTTCTTCGGCGGACCGAACGATCCGAACGGCTCCACCACCCGCGGACTGCTCGACATTCCGAACTGGGAGAGCCTCGACTTCGGCGTCGCCGCGCAGACGGTGCAGGTGTCGGCCTACCCCGACCGCTACCAGCGCTGGCACGACGCGGCGTTCGGCTGGCTCGCCGACCTCGGCTGACGCGCACAACGTCTGCATCACGAACACCTGTGAGAGGCGAGCCGCTCCCGTGATGCGGGGTCGGGTTCCCTAGAATCTTGGGCGTGCCATCCGCCCACGCTCAGACCGACCCGCTCATCGGGCGGCTTGTCGACGGCCGCTATCGGGTGCGGGGCAGGGTCGCGCGCGGCGGGATGGCGACGGTGTACGTCGCCACGGATCTTCGGCTGGAGCGTCGCATCGCGCTGAAGGTGATGCATTCGCACCTGAGCGACGACAGCGTCTTCCAGTCCCGGTTCATCCAGGAGGCCCGCAGCGCCGCGCAGCTGAGCGACCCGCACGTCGTCGCGGTGTACGACCAGGGGCAGGATGGCGACCTCGCCTACCTCGTGATGGAGTACCTGCCCGGCATCACGCTGCGCGACCTGCTCAAGGAGCGCGGGCGTCTCACCGTCGTGCAGACGATCACCGTCATGGACTCGGTGCTCGCCGGGCTCGCCGCCGCGCACCGCGCGGGGCTCATCCACCGCGACGTGAAGCCAGAGAACGTGCTTCTGGCCGAGGATGGCCGCATCAAGGTCAGCGACTTCGGCCTCGCCCGTGCCTCGACGGCCAACACCGCGAGCGGCGCGCAGCTGCTCGGCACGATCGCCTATCTCGCGCCAGAGCTCGTCACCAGGGGCACCGCAGACGCCCGCAGCGACATCTACGCGCTCGGCATCATGCTCTACGAGATGCTCACCGGAGAGCAGCCCTACAAGGGCGAGCAGCCGATGCAGATCGCCTATCAGCACGCCACGGAGTCGGTGCCGCGGCCCAGCATCAAGAATCCCGGCGTGCCCGAGCAGCTCGACGAGCTCGTGCTGTGGGCGACCGAGCGCGAACCGGATGAGCGGCCGGATGACGCGTCTGTCATGCTCGACCGGCTGCGAGAGATCGAGCGACAGCTGGGCGTCAAGCCCCTGCCGACGCGACACGAGCCGGCCGAGCGCTTCGACGACCTCGAAGAGCTGCCCGACGACACCGGAGGGCACACCAAGATCCTGCCGCAGGAGGACGCCGCCACGCGCGTGCTCACCGGGAGCCTGCACACCGAAGAACGAGCGGAGCCCGACGACTTCTCGACGACGCTGCGCCGCCGCTCGAGGCGCAGGCGCACGCGCGGTGCGTGGGCGCTCATCGTCACACTGCTGCTCGCGGGTGCCGCGGGCGCCACAGGATGGTGGTGGGGCTCCGGCCCTGGCTCGCAGGAGACGGTCCCCCAGCTCGAGGGCGTCGCCTCGTTCTCCGATGCGCAGGCGGCCCTCGCCGAGCACGATCTCGAGGGCGTGGAGCAGCAGCAGTCCAGCCTCGACGTCGCCGCGGGTTACGTGATCGACAGCGATCCGGATGCCGGTGCGCGCCTCGACAAGGGGTCCACCGTCACGGTGATCACGTCATCCGGCCCCGCGCCCGTCGACCTCGGCGAAATGAGCGGTCAGACCGAGGACGACGTGCGCGGACAGCTCGGCGACGCCCACATCACGGTGGCAGACGACAACCAGCAGCTGTTCACCGACTCGGACGCAGGCACCGTGCTCGCGGTCGCGATCACCCCCGCCGCGGGCGGCGATCCGATCGACTGCACGAGCGGATGCTCGGTGCACGAGGGTGATGCCGCCCAGCTGACCGTCTCGCTCGGCGCGCTGCCGAACGTCGTCGGCATGACCCTCGACGACGCCACCAGCACGCTCGATGCGGCGGGCCTCACGATCGAGGAGGCGTCGCAGGAGTACAGCAGCACGGTGCCGGAGGGGCAGATCATCTCCTACCTCGAACGCGACGGAGGGGGCTCGTGGCGGCCAGGCGACACCGTGAAGGTCGTCACCTCGCTCGGTCCGCAGCTGTTCGACGTGCCGGATGTCACTGGCTGGACCATCCGCGACGCGGTAGCGGAGCTGCAGGAGGCGGGATTCGCAGTCAACGCGAACATCGATGACACCGAGCTCCCCCTGGGAGGCGGGTACTGGGACATCTACGTCGTTCAGTCATACACGCCCACTGATCCGCAGCCGGCGGGTGCAACGATCTCACTGACGCCGGTCCTGTCGCTGCTCTCTTCAGGCTGACGCCCGGTTCCGGTCGCACTTTTTGTCGCGAAACCGGGATGTTGCCGACAGAAGGTGCGACGGGCCCTTCGACAAGCTCAGGAACCGTTCGACAAGCTCAGGAACCGAGGGACGGCAGCAGAATCTGCGACCGGAGCT
>JASGDS010000267.1:0-9297 GCA_047607025.1 Microbacterium sp. | reverse complement strand
CTCATCTCGCCCTGGTGCGCCTGCTTCTCACCCTCCGATTTCGCCCCGACCGACTCATTGGTCTGCAATTATTTTTGGTGATGAACTTTCGACCTGATGGGGGAGCGTGATGTTGCCGAGAGCCGAGGCCGCCCTGACGCACGACGAACCCGAGAGCCTGGAGGCTGTCGCGGAGACGGTGACCACTCTGCTCGCGGTCGGCGACGTCGAAACACTCGGTCAGTTCATCCGCCACCATCCTGCCGAGTTCTGCTGCGCCGTCCATCCGGAGAAGCAGCGCGGTGTGTGTGCACAGGTGATCGCCGGCGGAGGCGATCCGACCGGTGAGCTGAGCCTGATGCACGCGATGATGCTGTCGACGCCGGAGCGCTCGCAGGCGCACGAAGACCCGCCACGAGAGCTGTCCGGCAACATCGAGGCCGCGCTGCTGGTCGGACAGCTCTTCTTCCTGCGGACGCACGGAGGTGCGGAGGCGGCTTTGCCGCTGCTGGACGGCATCGAGATGCGCGGCGATCTGCAGACCGTCTACGACGACAGCGCAGGCTCGAAGCTCATGCTGCAGGTGCAGTGCGGAACCACGGCGATGCTCGCGGGTGAGCTGCAGCGCGCGCTGTCGTACTTCACGACCGCGCAGCTGCAGATGGGGGTTCGCTCCCTCCCCATGCTCACGCGCGATGCGCACGCCAAGATCGCGCTCATTCATGCGACCTTCGGCGACCCCGAGCGCGCACGCTCCGCGCTCGCACTCGCGTCGGCGCTTCCGCGCACCAGCAGCTGGATCGAACCGCTCGTGGATGCGATCGTGCTGATGGTGGACGCGGTGCTCGATGAAGATCCCGCATCCGGCCTCGAGAAGATCGACCGGGTCGTGCTCTCGGACCTGTCGCAGATGTGGCCGTTCTACCTTCGTACGATCCACCGCATCCTCGCGCGGGCGCATCGCTGGGATGAGCTTGCGGATCGGGTGCGCCTGCTCGAGCGGGTGCCCTTCCCCCGTACCAGCGGCTCCGGGTTCACCGGCAGCGCGTTCCCGGCGGTGAACGCCCACCTGCACCTGGTGCGAGGCAATGTCGCCGCGGCGCGAGGCGAACTGCGCCGCGCTGACCCGAACTGCTTCCTCTCCGACGTGATCGCAACCATGGTCGAGTCAGCCGCCGGGCAGCCGCAGCGCGTCATCGAAGCGGCGATGCGCCTCGCGCAGCCGTCGGAGGGTCTGCGCCAGGTGCGGTCCTGGCGATACGCCGCGCTGACCGACGCCTACCTGCAGCTGGGACAGGCCGATGAGGCACTGCAGGCGCTGCGCACGGCGCACGCGATCAACGGCGAGGTCAGGCGCGGCGAGCTGAGCCTGTTCAATCCGCGCACCCTCTCGTTCGCGGCCGAGAACGTCGACGGCTGGCCGGAGCCTCCGATCGCCGACACCTCCCTCGCGTTCGGCCACTCCCTGAGCGCGCCGCAGCTCACCCCGCGCGAGCAGGAGATCCTGCAACTGCTGAGCGACGGGCAGACGCGAACCCAGATGGCCGCGCAGATGTTCGTCTCGGTGAACACCGTCAAGACGCAGCTGCGCTCGCTCTACCGCAAGCTCGGCGTCACGACCCGCGACTCGGCCCTGCTGCGCGCGGAGCGCGAGGGTCTGATCAGCGCTGATCCTCAGCGTCCGTGACCTCGACCTCCTCGACCCCGGGCGCTTCGGTCTCGGCCTCGGCGTCAGTCGGCTCCTCCTCCGCTCGCTCCGTGTCGACATCCTGCCCGACCAGCCCGAGCGGGCCATCCGGCCGCATCAGCTCACGCACCTCGGCCATGAAGCTGGTCAGCTGCTGCTGCTGCCAGCGCAGCTGACGGGTGCGGTCCTCGGCATCGCGCAGCACCGTGTTGGTGTGCGTGGTCACCACGTCGACGATCTTCTGCGCCTTCACCTGCGCGCGGTCGAGGATGTCCCTCGCCTTCACCTGCGCATCCGCCTCCTGCGCCTGCGCCTGCGAACGGGCGAGGCGCTCGTAGTCGTCGGCCTTGGCCGAGATGCGTTGGGCGTGGGCCAGCGACGACGACACCTGGTCGTTGGCGTCCTTCGTGATGCGCTCCGCGTGCGCGACTGCCTGATTGTGCAGCACGAGAAACTCCTGCTGCGCCTCGTCCTGACGACGTGTGAGCGACTCTTCGAACTCGTGCACGCGCGCGTTCATCTCGCGCACCTCGCGTTCGGCCGCCGCCCGCAGGTCCGCCGTCTCGCGCGAGACGATGGAACGCAGCGCCGCCGCGCCCTTCTCTTCCTCGCTGCGCACGGCCTGCGCCTCCTGCTCGGCCTGGGTCACCTTCTCGGTGGCGTGGGCGGCCTCGCGCTCCAGCCTCGCCTGATGCGCGGTGTACTCGGTGTCCATCTTCAGGCGCACCTGGTCGGCGTCGCGCTCAGCCTGAGCACGCGTCTGCTCGGCCTCGGCCGTCAGCTGCGCACGCAGCGTGTCGACCTCGTCGTGCGCCGACTGCAGCAGCCGCTCACCCTGCTCGGCCGCGTTCTGGATGATCGTTGTGGCCTGCTCCTCTGCCACGCGCAGGATGGCCTCGAACTGCTGCCTCGACGCGGGATCGTCCCCGTCGCCCTTGGTGCCGGAGGCGAACTCGGTCGTGAGCGTCGCGACCTGCCTCTCGGCCTCATCCGCCCGCGCCTTCTCGGCGGCGAGCTCGGCGCGCACAGCCTCCAGCGCCTCCTGCTGCTCGGACTGCGCGCGATCCGCCGCACTCCGGCTCTCGTCACCCGCGGCTGACAGCCGCGCATTCAGCGTCGCTATCTGGTCCTTCAGATCGGCGAGTGCGGCATCGACCTCACCGCGATCGTATCCGCGGAAGCCGACCGTGAACGTCTGCTCCGCAGACCCGGAGTCATCCACCAGCGCTTCGAAGAAATCGCCCTGCTCGCGCCCGCCGTTGTTGTTCGCATCGCTCACTGCAGTGGTCTCCTTTAAGAGGGGGAAGGGTGCCGATTGCCGCCGGGAACGAGCCTACCCGCGCATCCAGCGCCGGCGCACCCGTGAACGCGAAAGGGCCAGGAATCTTAAACGATTCCCGGCCCTTGTCGTGTTTGTGTCAGGCGGCGACGGAACGAAGGCCCGTAGAACCTGCCCCGCGACCCGCGCCTGTCATGTGACCCACGCCGTCGTTGGACAGCGCTGCGAAGCTCGGGTTGCTCAGCATGCCACGGCGAGCGCCGTGGCGAGAAATCGAGACATTGCGGCGGCCCGTGCCCCCTGCATCACGTGTGAACGGCATTTGGTCCCTCCCCAGGACACGAATCATCACCGGCAGCCCGTGCACCCCTTGCGCACGCGAACACTCTGCCTGATGAAGATCACCGACTCCCCAGTCGGTTGTCACCCGAGTCCCCCGGCTCGTTGACGTTCTCTATTCTTAGACACGGGGTGGGCCGCTACTCACCCATTCCACCGCGATTCACCCTCCCGAGGCCCAAACTTCACCCTGTCCGCCATTTGGCGGACAGGGAAAAGCGTTTTCCCCGTCGTTTCAGGGGCGTGCTGCCGCCTCGATGACGCGATCGATCGAGACGTCCTCACCCACCGAGATGCGGATTCCCTCTGGAAACGGGCGCACGATGAGGCCCGCCTGCTCGAACGTCGCCACCCGGTCTGCGTCGGCATCCGGCAGCCAGATGAAGTTGCCCTGCGCCTTGGGCACCTGCCATCCGTTCTCACGCAGCGCGGACACCAGCGCGTCACGTCGCTCGGCGAGCTGCGCGACCCGCTCCCCCAGCTCTGACTGGTGCTCAAGGCTCGCGAGGGCCGCGGCCTCGGCCTGCGCGGTCACCGACAGCGGGATGATCGTCGATCGCGCGGCATCGAGCAGGCGCGGATGGCCGATGCCGTACCCGACGCGCAGCCCGGCGAGGCCGTACGCCTTCGAGAAGGTGCGCAGCACGACGACATTCGGATGGCGCTCGTAGGCGCGCGAGGCGAGACCATCGACGGCGTCGGCATCCGTGACGAATTCGGCGTACGCCTCGTCGAGAAGGATGAGCACGTCGTTCGGAACGCTCGCGACGAACGACTCGAACTCGTCCGCGGTGATGATGGGGCCCGTGGGGTTGTTCGGCGTGCACACGATGACGGCGCGAGTGCGCTCGGTCACAGCCCGCGCCATGGCGTCGAGGTCGTGCCTGGCATCCGCGAGCAGCGGCACCTCGATCGCGATGGCGCCTGCCACGCGCGCGAGACCCGGATACGCCTCGAAGGAGCGCCAGGCGTAGATGACCTCGTCGCCCGCGGTCGCCGCAGCCTGGATGAAGGCGGCGAGCAGGGCGACGCTGCCCGCGCCGACGATCACGCCATCCTCGGTCGTGCCGTACTTCGCCGCGAGAGCGGCGCGCAGCCGCTGCGCGGTGGCATCGGGATAGCGGTTGAAGGCGGATGCGTCATTCACCGCGGCGACGACGCTCGGCAGCGGGTCGAACGGGTTCTCATTGCTCGACAGCTTGAAGCCGGTCTTGGGCGCGGGCTTTCCCTGCTTGTACGGCGGCAGCTGCGCGATCTCGGGGCGGATCTTCGGCAGCACGGGTTCATCGGTCACAATTCCGATCCTTTCATCCTTTCGCCATCCCGTGACGAGAGAATCGAAGCATGAGCTTCCTCGTCCGCGCCGTGGTCAACGCCTTCGCCCTGTGGGTGCTGAGTCTGATCTCGTTCCTGCACCTCACAATCACGCCCTTCTCGCCGGGTGGCACCTTGCAGCTCGTGCTGACGCTGCTGCTCGTCGCGGTGCTGTTCGCCGTCGTCAACACCATCATCGGCACCGTCATCAAGGTGGTCGCCTTTCCGCTGTACGTGCTGACCCTTGGCCTCATCTCGCTGCTTCTGAACGGCGTGCTGCTGCTCATCACGGCGTGGATCACCGGCTTCTGGGGATGGGGACTGTCGCTCGACGGCTTCTGGCGCGCCGTGCTCGCCGGGCTGCTGCTGAGCATCATCAACTGGATCTTCGGCATCATCCTTCGCCCGCAGAAGAAGAAGAGCCGCCGGGATTAGAAAGCGCCGGCCTCGCGGTCGCTGCGCTCGGCGACGAGCTGCGGATCGAACTCGAACACGTCGATCCGGGTCGCCTCCTGCAGCGGGGCGAGGCGCTCGTGGATGGCCGCGGCGCTGGGGTCGCCCGACGCGTCGAACTCGTTCGCCAGCTCGACGTAACCTGGCAGCCGGTGCGCGTCGAAGGTGATGTCGCCAATGCGCGGCTGCGCGTCGTACTCGCCAGACACGATCACGCTGCCCTCCGCACCGACCTCATACGGGTAGCCGCCCTGAGCGAGGGCGCCGACCAGGTCGTCGTCGTGCCGCAGGTTGACGCTGAGGGTGTCTGCCTGCGGGTCGACCTGCACCGGGGAGCCGACCGTGACGAGCGTCGAGACGTCGTATGTCTGCTCCGCGGCGATGATGCTGGCGATCATCGCGCCCTGCGAGTGACCAGAGACATGGATGGTGTCGCCCGGCTGGGCGCCTGCGGCCTCGAGCGCGAGGTGCGCGGCGTGCAGCGCCTGCGAGTCGCCCCCGGTGTAGAGCGCCGCATTCGACGGCCAGTCGAGCACGGTGCCAGGCTGATCCGACTGCGTGCCGGTGATGAACAGCGCGTACTGCTTCGAGCCGTCTGGCATCGTGTAGCGCTCGACGCGCATCGTGGCGTGCTCGTCGCCCGTGAACACCTCGTCTGGAATGCGCTGGATGACGTCGGCGACGGTCTTCGGGGCATCCTTCGTCGTCGTCACCGGCACGGGGTTCATCTCGGGGTCGGGCGCCGGAGTGCCCCGCCGAATGCTGGGGTAGGCGATGCGCCCACCGCCGTCCAGCTCGAGACCCTTGAAGGCGCCGAGCAGCAGCGAGTAGATGCCGAGTTCGAAAGTGGCACCGAAGCCGGGAAAGAACGGCTCGGCCAGCTGACCGATCTTGCCCGGACCGAAGGCGAGCTGCGCGTACGCGGACTGCCCATGCTCTCTCTTCCACTGCCTCAGCAGCACCTGCGCCCAGAGCGACGCACCGGGGCTGCGCTGCTCGAGCTCGCGCATGCGCTCGTCGGTCAGCGGAAGATCCAGTCCGATCGGCACATCCGGCATGCCGTCTCGCACCCGAAGCTCGACCATCTCGTAGATGTCGGCGACGTAGTTCATCGACGTGGCGAGCTGCGTCAGGCGGTCGGCCCAGCCATCCATCTGGGCGCCCGTCTCGTACAGGGCGGATGCCCCCGTCGGCATCGTGCGATACAGCAGCGGTTCTGTCGCGCAGCGCACCGTGCTGGCCGCCTGCCGCACGATCGGCACCTGCTGCAGCACGCCGCCCGCCATGTCCCTCAGCTGGTCGGGATCGACGCTGATCGCGCCGCCTGAGTCGATCTCCATGGTGCGGTTCCGTTCTTCTAGTAGAGGTAGGCGGTGATGGCATGCAGGCGTCCGGCAGCCTCGTCGGCGTTCGCCGCAGTGCCGCGAAGCCCGCAGGCGATCTCGTCGGCCTCGGCACGAAAGCGTTCGGCCGCCCCCGAGCGCCACAGCAGCACGCGGGAGACGTCGTCGATGTAGAGCGCCACCTGTCGCAGCTGATCGGTCGCCCGTGCGGTGGCGGCACGGGCGGCATGAACGAGCTCGTTCATTTCTTCGTCTGACATGGGCATGGGGCAAGCTTGCGTCGCCATCCGATGGTCGCGGAAGAGCGAATCTCGATCTGTGGATGGCCTTCTCGCGTGTCGCGCGGCTGTGAGCGGGAGGTCGGTGCTCGATACCATGGAGGCGTGACTGCCATCCCCCCTCAGCCCCTCAGCCCGCTCGATGGTCGGTACCAGCCGGTCGTGACCTCGCTCGGCGAGCACCTGTCGGAGGCGGGACTCAACCGGGCCCGGGTGCGGGTCGAGGTGGAGTGGCTGATCGCGCTCACCAATCAGCGGATGTTCGGCACGGTTCCGCTCACCGCCGACGAGCAGCTGCGCCTGCGCGCGCTCTACCTCGCGTTCGGGCAGGACGAGATCGACTGGCTCGCCCAGCGCGAGGCCGTCACCCGTCACGATGTGAAGGCCGTCGAATACCTCGTGCGCGACCGACTGGAGACACTCGGACTCGGCCACATCGCCGAACTCACGCACTTCGCCTGCACGAGCGAAGACATCAACTCGCTCGCCTACGCCCTCACCGTGAAGGCGGCCGTCACCGAAGTGTGGCTGCCCGCGCTGCGAGGCGTGACCGACACGCTGCGCGCACTCGCCCTGGAGCACGCGGACGCACCGATGCTGTCGCACACGCACGGGCAGCCGGCCACCCCGAGCACGATGGGCAAGGAGCTGGGCGTGTTCGTCTGGCGACTCAGGCGCGTCATCTCGCAGCTCGAGGGCCAGGAGTACCTGGGCAAGTTCTCGGGCGCGACGGGCACCTGGTCGGCGCACCTCGCCGCGAACCCGCAGGTCGCCTGGCCGAACATCGCGCGCGACTTCGTCGAGTCGCTCGGGCTCGACTTCAACCCGGTCACCACTCAGATCGAGTCGCACGACTGGCAGGTGGAGCTGTACGACCGCGCCAGGCACGCCGGGGGCATCCTGCACAATCTGGCGTCGGATGTGTGGACCTACATCTCGATGGGCTATTTCACGCAGATTCCGGTGGCGGGGGCGACGGGGTCGTCGACCATGCCGCACAAGATCAACCCCATCCGGTTCGAGAACGCCGAGGCGAACCTCGAGATCGCAGGCGGTCTGTTCCAGACGCTGTCGCAGACACTCGTGACCAGCCGCATGCAGCGCGACCTGACCGATTCGACGACGCAGCGCAACATCGGCGTCGCGTTCGGGCACTCGCTGCTGGCGCTCGACAACCTGCGCCGGGGGCTCGGCGAGATCTCGCTGTCGCAGCGGGCGCTCGACGCCGATCTCGACGCGAACTGGGAGGTGCTGGGCGAGGCCATCCAGACCGTCGTTCGTGCCGAGGTCGCCGCAGGTCACTCATCCATCACCGACCCGTACGCGCTGCTGAAGGAGCTCACGCGCGGTCGCCGCGTCGGTCAGGCCGAGCTCGCGGAGTTCATCAGCGGCCTCGACATCTCGAACGAAGCGAAGCAGCGTCTTGTCGCGCTGACCCCCGCCACATACACCGGCCTTGCCGCCGAGGTCACCCGCTCCTACCTCTGACCGGCATGTCTTAAGACATGGCGTCGGGGTCTTCGTCCTCAGGCGGAAGGAGGACGGGGCGATCGACCGTGCCGCCGACATCCGACGGGTCGACGACGAGAAGCAGCAGCGCGGTGATGAGCAGCACAGCGATGAAGACGACGCCGGCGACGATTCCGCCGACCGTCCAAGCGCGGGCGATGTCGGCGGCGGGATGGTCTTGGAACGCACCCATGCTGAGCGACGTCACGAAGAACGCGAACGCTGCGCACACGAACGCGACGCCAAGCAGCTGAACGGGGCGCATGAGTGCACGCCTGGTGGGTTTATCGGTCAAGAGTGCTCTCCTGCTGCGGCCACCACGGGCTCGGATGTCGTGCGGGGCGAGAAGGCGGCGATGCCGAGGAAGACGGCGACGACCGCCAGGTAGCCGCCGAAGAGTCCCACCGCGATGATGTCGCCCGTGAGCGAGAACCACTGTTGCGCCTCGTTCACGAAGTAGTGCAGATCGTAGCCGTGGGGAACGACCAGCACGGCGGCGCCGATGATGAGCGTCAGGATGGCGACGAGCAGCGAATCGCCGCCCTCGGCATCCTTCGCACGGCGCTGCCGGATGGCGATGACGAGTTCCACGATGCCCGCGAGCAGCGCCCAGATCGGCACGAGGATCCAGAAGGTGAGCGACCCGCGCAGCGGCGGCAGCGCGGAGGCGACACCGGCAACGACATAGACGACAGCCAGCAGCAGCGCGAGCCTGCCGCTGCGCTCGGCGCGGGCGCCGAGGCCGAGCACGATCGCCGTCGCGATGGCCCAGCAGGCGAAGACGGTGAGCCCGAACGACCATGACTTCTGCTGCCAGAAGATGACCACCGCAGCGGCGATCAGCGCGAACAGCGCCCGCAGCATCTGCACGCGACGCGAACGCGGCACGAACGGCTGGGCAGACATGAAGAACCTCGGACGGCGGAAGGGACACCTCCATCCTACGAGTCGCCCGCTGGACGGACGCCAGGTTCCATCCGGGAGAGAATGGACAGATGACTCCCGTGCGCGAAGAGCTGATCGACCACGCCTGCCTCATCGTCGATGGTCCCGACCAGTTCGGAATCGTCGCGGCGGTGGCCGGCGTGCTGACGCGCAACGAGTGCAACATCATCT
>JASGDS010000266.1:0-10688 GCA_047607025.1 Microbacterium sp. | reverse complement strand
GGATCTGACGGGCCTTCGCGAGCATCCGCTTCTCACCGGCGGAAAGGCCGCGGTCCTGATCGCGGCGCCACAGGTCGCGCACGACCTCGCTCACCTTGATGACGTCGCCCGAGGCGATCTTCTCGAGGTTGGCCTTGTACCGGCGCGACCAGTTGGTCGGCTCCTCCGTGAACGGGGCCTTGAGCACCTCGAAGACCTTGTCGAGGCCCTCCTGACCGATCACATCGCGCACGCCGACGAGGTCGACGTTGTCTGCGGGAACCTGGATGACCAGGTCGCTCTGTGTGACGTTCAGCTTGAGGTAGACCTTCTCCTCGCCCTTGATCATCCTCGTCATCACCTCGGTGATCGTTGCGGCCCCGTGGTGCGGGTAAACGACGGTCTCGCCAACCTCAAAAAGCATAGAAATACATCCCTTCGGCGTTCTTCAGGATATCACGGCTGAGGATGCACTAAGGTGTGCCGAGCACTCCGGACAAGCCCGAACGCGGTCAAGGCGCGCCGGTGCGACCCCGTAGAATGGAGAGGAGCGTCGAGCATCCACGCGACGCCGAAGCACCAGGAGGATCCGTGAAACTGCGCGCACTCGCGTCTGCCGCGCTCATTGGTGCCGCTCTGCTGAGCGCCACTGGCTGCGCCGCTCTCACCGAGCAGGCGACGACCATCCCCTATTCGGCATCCGACGGTGTGAACATTCCAGATGCCGATGGTGCGCCGCTGAAGATCCGCAACGCGGTCGTCATCGCGGATGCCGATGGCACGCAGGGCAACCTGGTCGCGGCGATCGTCAACTCCTCCGACCAGACGCAGACGCTCAACCTCGAGTGGGGCGATGAGAAGGCCACGATCAAGGTTCCGGCCGACGGCGTCGTCAGCCTCGGCACCGAGGACACCGACCCCGAGCTGCTCGATGCGATCGACACCGAGGCGGGCGCGACGCTGCCGATCTACTTCCAGTCGGGAGACGCCGAGGGCGTGCTCACCGAGGTTCCCGTGCTCGACGGCTGCCTCGAGCAGTTCGCCGACCTGGTCCCTGGCGGCGGCTCGAGCGACTGCGAGCGCGTGGCCAGCGAGGCCGACACCGAGGAGTGAGGCATCACCCCTCGAAGCGGTAGCCCACACCCCTGACCGTCATGAGCATGGCGGGGTTCTTCGGCTCCCGCTCGATGCGTGAGCGGATGCGCTTGATGTGCACGTCGAGCGTCTTGGTGTCTCCGAAGTAGTCGCTGCCCCACACCCGGTCGATCAGCTGCCCGCGGGTGAGCACGACGCCCGAGTTGCGCATCAGCACCTCCAGCAGCTCGAACTCCTTGAGCGGCATCTTCACCTGCTCGCCGTCGACAGACACCGTGTGTCGATCGACATCCAGCACGACGCGCCCTCCCTGCAGCACCCGTTCGTCGAGGCTCTCCTCGTGCGGCGCGGCCCGGCGCAGCACCGCGCGCAGCCGCGCCAGCAGCTCGCGCGACTTGTAGGGCTTGGTGATGTAGTCGTCCGCCCCGAGCTCGAGGCCCACGACGACGTCGACCTCGGAGTCCTTCGCGGTGAGCATGATGATCGGCACGATCGAGGTCATCCGAATCTGACGGCACACCTCGGTGCCGGGCAGGCCCGGCAGCATCAGGTCGAGCAGGATGGCATCCGGGTCGCCCTGTCTGAACGCGGCGAGCCCGCTCGGACCGTCATCTGCGACGTCGACATCGAACCCTTCCTTTCGCAACAGGTAGGCGAGCGGCTCGGAGAGGCTCGGTTCGTCCTCGATGACAAGAATGCGACTCATGGGTGGTGACCTTCCGGATGCGTCA
The DNA here is from genome assembly GCA_047607025.1 of Microbacterium sp. Classification (GTDB taxonomy): domain Bacteria; phylum Actinomycetota; class Actinomycetes; order Actinomycetales; family Microbacteriaceae; genus Microbacterium. The sequence goes on along the minus strand of JASGDS010000266.1, from coordinate 8,883 downwards.
CGCCGAGACGGCGCGATCCTTCTGCGTGGATTTCTGGTGCTTCTTCTTGTTCTTCTGTTGGCGCTGACGCAGCTCGGCCGCCGCCCTGCGCGAGTCGAGCCTCGGCAGCCGGATGGTGAACGTCGATCCGCGGTCGGGCTGCGACCACAGCCGCACGTCTCCGCCGTGACGTGAGACGGCGTGCTTGACGATGGCGAGCCCGAGACCGGTGCCCCCCGTGCGCCGCGACCGCGCCTGATCGGCCCGATAGAACCGCTCGAACACACGGTTCTGGTCGGACTCCGCGATACCGATGCCCTGGTCGGTGACGGCGATCTCGACCGCGTCATCGGTGCCCCGCACGCCTACGCCGACGCGCGATCCCTCCGGCGAGTATGCGATGGCGTTCGTGATGAGATTGCTCACCGCATCGACCAGGATGGTCTTCGATCCGTGCACGAACAGCTTCTTGTCGCCGCCCGAGACGAGCACAACCTGCGCGGACTCCGCCTGCACCCGGTGCCTGTCGACGGCCTTCGAGACGACGTCGTCGATCGCGACCACATCCATGTCGATCTGGTCGTCGTCTGCCTGCAGGCGCGAGAGGTCCATGATGCGCGAGACGAGCTCGCCGAGGCGCTCCACCTCTTCTCCCACCCGGCCGGCGAACCTGCGCACCTGCTCCGGGTCATCGGCCGCCTGCTCGAGCGCTTCGGCGAGCAGCTGGATGGCCCCGACGGGCGTCTTCAGCTCGTGACTGGTGTTGGCGATGAAGTCCTGACGCATCTGCTGCAGCCGCTCTTCCGAGGTGATGTCGCGCACGGTCAGCAGCGTGAGCCGCTGCGCGATGCGGGCGACGTGCACGTTCACGAGGCGAGTGTCGTCAGAGAAGCGGCCGCGGCGAATGCGCAGCGTCTCGGACTGGTCCGCTCCCCCGTGTCGTACGGTCTTGATCACCTCGCGCAGCTCGGGCTGCACGGGAATCTCGCCCTCGGACAGCCCGATGCGGGCGGCAGATGCCGAGGCGAACACGACGATGCCCGACTGATCGATCACCGCCGTGGCATCCTCGATGACGGGCAGCGCGGCGATGAGCTCTTCGGGAACGATCGTCGACTGCGAGGCGACGACCCGCTCACGGGTTCGGAACGACACCGCGAGCACGGTCGCGATGCCCGCGCCGAGCACGAGACCCGCCGCCAGCGCGATGATCGTGATCTGCGTCGAGTCGAGCAGGCCAGAACCCATGCTTCCAGCGTAGAGTGAGCACAGGGACAGATTGCGCGTATCGCCCGCGTCAGGCGCGATCTGCTGAGAGTTCACCGACCGTCCACCATCCGTTCACCTCTGCTCGGAACACTGGACCTCGTGCGTGTGAGCCGACCCGTGCCCCCACGACACGACGAAAGGTGCACCATGCGCGAAGTGTTCCACGACACGCTTGAGGACATTCAGAACCGCCTCGCCGAGATCGCCGAGCTCGTCGCCGTCGCGATCGAGAAGGCGACGACCGCGTTCGCCTCGAGCGACGTCGCACTCGCCGAAGAGGTCATCGCGGACGACGCGCAGATCGACGAGCTCGCCGTCTCGGTCGATGAGCTCGCGATCGACACGCTCGCGGTGCAGCAGCCGGTCGCCCGCGACCTGCGCATCATCGTCACGGCCCTCCGCACGAGCGCGTCGCTCGAGCGGATGGGCGACCTCGCCGAGCACATCGCCGAACTCGCCCGCTCCCGCTTTCCCGAGCGCGCCATCCCGAAGGGGCTGAAAGGCTCGTTCATCAAGATGGGCAAGCTCGACGTCGAGGTGGCCCGCACCCTCGTCGACCTGTTCCGCACGCAGGATCTCGCCTATGCCGCGCAGATCCGCGACACCGACGACCAGATCGACGAACTGCACGCCTCGATCTACGAGAAGGTGCTCTCGGAGGCGTTCAGCGGAGACGCGTCGAGCGTGGTGGATGCCGCACTCGCGAGCCGCTACCACGAGCGCTTCGGAGACCACGCGGTCTCGATCGCGAAGAAGTTCGTCTACCTCGCCACCGGCGACTGGTCGGCAGCCGCCGATGGCGCGGAGGACTGAGCGCTACGCGACCTTCGGGGCGTGCGAGCCGGCGATGAGCCGGTGCCGCACGGTGGCAGAGATCTGGTCGGCGATCACGGTGATCACGATGATGACGACGAGCGCGATGCCGATCTGATCCCAGTCACGATCCTGGAACAGGGTCAGCAGCAGCGCGCCGATGCCGCCCGCCCCGATGGCGCCGAGGATGCCGCCCGCACGGATGTTGATCTCGAACCGGTACAGCCAGAACGCCACGATCTCGGGCATCACCTGCGGCAGCACGCCCCAGCGGATCACCTGCAACGGGCGTGCCCCGGTCGCCCGCACCGACTCGAGCGTCTGCGATGGCATCGCCTCGATGACCTCACTCGTGAGCTTGCCGAGCGAGCCGATCGACCCGACACCGAGCGCGAACGCACCCGCGACGGGGCCGAGGCCGTACAGCGGCATGAAGATCACGATCGCGAAGAGAACATCCGGGATGGCACGCATCAGGTCGAGGAACAGGCGCGTGACGGCCACGACAGGGCGCGGCGCAAGGTTGAACGCCGCGATGAAGGCCAGCGGAAGCGAGATGATGGCGGCGATCAGCGTGCCGATCCACGCCATCGCGAGCGCGACCACCATCTGCGTCAGCGCCTCGGTCCACTGACCCGAGACCGGGTCGACGAACGGGTTCTGCAGCACGCCGCCGACCATCAGCTGGAAGTAGCGCCAGGCGGTTGCAGGCGCCTCCACGAGGCGGCTCCAGTTCGGCACGAGACCGCTGAGCGCCACGACGAAGAGCACGAAAAGGCCCACCTGAAGCAGCGTGACCCACCACTTCTGACGCGGCCTCACTGGCCGCGCGGTCCTTGTCGCGGTGCTCATCGACTCAGCCTCCTGCGCAGCACGGCGGAACTGCTGTCGATGATGATGACCAGCACGAGGGTGGCCAACACGATCATGGCGACATTGCCGTAGTTGCCCTGCTTCGACTGCGTCGACAGCGCCTGACCGATTCCGCCCGCGCCGACGTAGCCGAGCACGACGGAGGAGCGCAGGCTGCTCTCGAAGTTGTACAGAGCGTAGGAGGTGTAGTTCGGCAGGATCTGCGGCACCACGGCGACGCGGGCTCGCTGGAATGCAGTGCCGCCTGACGCGTCGATCGCGTCGAGCGGCCCTGTGTCGATGCCGTCGATCGTCTCGGCCGTCAGCTTGATGGCGATGCCGAACCCGAACGCGACCATCGCGAGCATGCCCGCGAAACCGCCTGAACCGACGACCGCGACGAACAGCATCGCCCAGACCACGTCCGGCAGCGAGCGCCAGACGGCCAGGCACCACTTGACCAGGCGATACACCCAGTTCACGCGCATCGTCACTCGCGAGGCGAACATCGACAGCACGATCACGAGTGCCGCCACGATCGCACTGGCGACGAACGAGATCGCAAGGCTCGTCCACATCGGCCCGATCATGCGCGGAATGTACGTCCAGTTCGGGGTGATGAACGCCTTGATCTGGTTCAGCCAGAACGCCGTGTTGCGGATGGACGGGTCGAACGTGAAATCGATGATGACGCCGGCGAGAACCGTGATCGCGACCGCGGCACCCAGCCCTGTCCAGACCTTCCAGCCGTCACGGGGCTTGGCCGGACGACCGGTGGCGACGACCGTCACAGGGCTCCGCCCGGCAGGGTGTCCCCAGCCGTCAGTGAGCGACCGTAGATCTCCTCGAACACGGCATCATCGGCATCCTTGCCCGACCCGTCGAACACCACCTTGCCCGCGCGCATGCCGATGATCCTGTCGCCGAACTCGCGCGCCATGTCGAGGAAGTGCAGGTTCACGATCGTCGTGATGCCCAACTCCCTGTTGATGCGCTGCAGGTCGCGCATCACCTGGTTCGCGGTCGGCGGGTCGAGGGATGCCACCGGCTCGTCCGCCAGGATGACGGTCGGCTCCTGCGCGAGCGTGCGTGCGATCGCGACGCGCTGCTGCTGACCGCCCGAGAGCTGGGAGGCCCGCACATACGCCTTGTCGACGATGCCGACCCGCTCGAGCGCCTGCATCGCGATCTCGACATCGGCCGGCTTCGCCCGCCCGAGCAGCGTGCGCCAGAACCCGGTCTGGTGCAGCCTGCCGATCAGCACGTTGTTGAGCACCGAGGTGCGCGAGACGAGGTTGAACGACTGGAAGATCATGCCGACCTTCGACCGCAGGGCGCGCAGGGCGCCGCCCTTGAGGCCGCGCAGCTCATCGCCGTCGACCTTCAGCGACCCGCCCGTGATGGGAACGAGCCCATCGATCGTGCGGATCAGGGTCGACTTGCCAGCTCCGGAGAGGCCGACGATGACGACGAACTGACCGTCGGGAATATCAAGAGTGATGCCGTCGAGGCCCATTGCACCCGTGGCGTAACGGACCTCGACGCCGTCGAAATGAATCATGTGTCAATCGATTCAGATGATCACTCGCCGAACTGTTCCGACACCTTGCGCACCAGGTCGAGCGCGTCGCTGTCGACCTCGTCGAAGCCGTCGATCTCGTACGCCGAGTACAGCGCTTCCTTCGCGTCCGCGTTGTCGAACAGTCCCTGCAGGGCGGTCTTGATCTTCGCCTGCAGGTCGGAGTCCAGGTCGCTTGCGACCACGACGCCGTCGTTCGGGATGGGCGTGGACCAGGCGAAGACGACGAGGTCGTTGACGGCGTCCTCTTCGGCGACGGCGTCGACGCGCGCGTCGTCATAGCTCGTGCCGATCTCGGCCTCGCCGCGGGCGACCGAGAGCACGGCCTGCGGATGGCCGCCGGCGAAGGTGACGCCGGTGAGATCCTCAGGAGCATCGATGACGCCGAGCTCTTCGAGCTGAACGACGGGGAACTGGTAGCCGGATGCGCTGCCCTCGTCGACGAAGGCGATCTTCGTGTCCGGGGTGATCTTCTTCAGCGCGTCGTATCCGACCTCGTCACCGTACTCTGCGGTGTCGACGCCGTTGCAGAACTTGAACGCTGCGGTGGTGCCGCTGGAGTCGATCGTCTCTTCCTTCTCGACGACATCGGTGTCGCAGTACTTGTCCGGGTCGTTCGTGTACCACTGCGAGACGTAGCTTCGCGAGCCGTCACGCGTGGCCTGCAGCAGCGCCGTTCCCGCGCCGTTGTCGATCGCCTGCACCATGCTGGCGGGGGCGGTGAACGCGATGTCGGCCTGGCCGGTTCCGAGAGCGGTGATGAGCGCGGCGTAGTCGGTGGGGACGGTGACCTCCACGTCGATGCCGAGCGCGTCGGTGAGCGCCTTCGCGATCGTCTCACCCGATGCCTGCACGTTGGCCGTCTCGTCCGACGGCTCCATGGCGAGCACCAGCGTGTCTGGAGTGTCGCCCGAGTCGCTGTCATCGTCGCTGCTGCAGCCGACGAGGGCGATGGATGCCACAGCGAGCGCGGTGGCAGCGAGAGTGATTGTCTTCTTCACGAACAACTCCTAGCGAAAGAGATTGCATGGACGACCCCCGTCCAGCAATTGCTGTGCCTCTGGACGCATCGTCCGAGAATGATGATGCCACGCCTGGAGGCTTGAGGCTATCCATCCGGCCTGATCAGGCCGAACAATGCGCAGAGTTGTTACGTGATGTTCACAAACCGGGGCGGCTACTTGCCCTGGTTCGCGACCGCGGCAGCGCCGGCTTCCGCGGCCTCCGGATCGAGGTAGCGGCCGGGTGCGACGGGCATGAAGTCATCGCCCAGCTCGTAGACGAGCGGGATGCCGGTGGGGATGTTGAGGGCGGCGATGTCGTCGTCCGAGATCTGGTCGAGGTGCTTCACCAGGGCGCGCAGCGAGTTGCCGTGCGCGGCCACGAGAACCGTCTTGCCTGCCGCGAGGTCGGGGATGATGTCGTTCTGCCAGTAGGGCAGCATCCGGTCGATCACGATCTTCAGCGACTCGGTGCCTGGGATCTCGCCGTCGATGCCCTCGTAGCGCGGGTCGTGCGTCTGCGCGAACTCGTCGTCTGGGTCGATCACGGGCGGCGGCACATCGAACGAGCGACGCCACAGCATGAACTGCTCCTCGCCGTACTCGGCGAGCGTCTGCGCCTTGTCCTTGCCCTGCAGCGCACCGTAGTGACGCTCGTTGAGTCGCCACGAGCGCTTGACAGGAATCCACAGCCGGTCAGCGGCATCCAGCGCCAGATTCGCCGTCTGGATGGCACGGCTGAGCACCGAGGAGTGCAGGATGTCGGGCAGCACGCCCTGCTCCTTGAGCAGCTCGCCGCCGCGGGTGGCCTCCGACTTTCCCTGCTCGGTGAGCCGAACATCGACCCATCCGGTGAACTGGTTGGACTTGTTCCACTCGCTCTGGCCGTGGCGGAGCAGGATCAGCGTGTGCGTCATGCCTCCATGCTACCGACACTCAGGCACGCGGGAGGAGAGTGGAGGCCTCGGCGCGGGGGGTGCCGGCCGCCACCAGCAGGTCGACCACAAGGGGGCGCATCGTGCCCAGCAGTTCGCGTCCATCGATGGCGGACGCCATGGCATCCGGGTCGAGACGACGCGCGATCGCGCCGAGTGCGTCGCGCGCGGCGGGCTCATGAGAGATGTCGGCGAGCGAGGCACCGAGATGCTCCGCACCGACCCGCAGCTCGGACAGGGTGTCCGCCGCGATCGGCCTGGCGTGGCCATCGGTCTCGAGATAGGCCGCACGACGGGCGATGACGCGCAGATTGCGCAGCGCGTAGTCCATGCCGTCGAGCATGCGCCCCATGCGCTGCAGCTCGAGGCGGCGCGTGCGCAGAAAGGGGGATGCGGCGGACACCGCCTGCGCCGAGTCGAGCGAGGAGCGCCAGGCGTCGACGAGAGCACTGGCCTCGCGCGCCTTCTCGAGCCCGCGTGCTCCCCGCACAGGGTCGCCCGCCCGCATGCCCTGCGTGATGCGCTCCGCCGCCCGGTCGAACGCGGCGAACAGCGCCAGGCCATCCGCACGCACCGACCGCATCGGGTTGCGAGGAACGAGGACGCAGACGAGCAGCGCGCACACCCCACCGGCGAGTCCGTCGAACAGCCGGTCGAAGGGGACGCCGGTGGCGGGGAAGATCATCGCGATGCTCGACTGCACGGATGCCGCGATCGCGAACGGAACGCCTGGCATCACCATGCGCGCCACGATGAGCACGATCACGAGCATCACGGCGAGCTGCCACCATCCGCTGCCCGCCACGAAGCGCAGCAGCTCGGCGACGGCGATGCCGACGAGCATGCCGCCGATCGTCTCGAGCACACGGCTCGGGCGGGTGTCGCGCGCGAGCCCGAGGCTGGCGATCGACACGGTCGCCGCCAGCAGCGGAGCCTCATGCCCCAGCACGAAGTGCGCAAGAGCGTATGCGCCCGTCGCCGCCAGCACGATCTGCACGATCGCGATGGCCGAGCCCTTGACCCGCGCCCAGCCGACCTGCGGCCGGTACTTGTGCCACCTGGTCACGGGCATCGCCGTGGTGACCGGGTCTGGCTCGCTCATCTCCACCCCTCAATCCTCGCCCGTTGCGGTCGCACTTTCTGCACGCCAGGCACTGTTCCGGTGACACGATCTGCGGCGGAAACGGGATATTGGCGGCAAGAGGTGCGTCGGGAACGCGAGGCAGCGGCAGGAAAGTGCGACCGACCCTTCGACAGGCTCAGGACAGGCCACAGGACAGGCCACAGGAACCAGTGGGTCAGGCGGGGCGGCGGCTGAGGCGCATGAGGCGAGGCACCTCGACGGTGCGGCCGGCGTCGGCGGGCACGATGACCTGCTGGGCGGCGGCGATGCGGATGCCATCGGACGCCACCTCGAGCGCGGCGTCGCCCGGCGTGCGTCGAGACACGATGGCGAGGGCGATCGGCCCGAGCTCGTAGTGCCTGGCCGACGAAGTGATGTGACCTGCCACCGGTTCCTGTGGCCTGTCCTGTGGCCTGTCCTGTGGCCTGTCCTGAGCCTGTCGAAGGGCCTGTCGAAGGGCCTGTCGAAGAGCTGCCTCGAAGACCTCATCGCCCGGTTCGGGCAGAACCGCATCTGAGCCGTCGAGATGCAGCATGACGAGGCGCCGGGGCGGATGGCCGAGGTTGTGCACCTTCGCCACCGTCTCCTGGCCGCGATAACAGCCCTTGTCGAGGTGCACGGCGCTGCGCAGCCAATCGGTCTCGTGCGGGATGGCCCGCTCGTCGACCTCGTGCGACCAGCGGGGCCGCCACGCCGCGATGCGCAGCGCCTCGGCGGCGAGCACGCCGGAGAACGGCACGCCCGTCGGCGCTGCGCTGATGATGGCTTCTGCCCAGGCGTATTCCTCGCCTGGATGCGGGCTCTGCGCCGCGTACTGCCATCCGCCCGGCTGCACCGCGTGCCACGGGTCGCGCCAGATGACGTCGGACGAGACGGCCCGATCGGCCGTACCGCCCGGCACGAACCCGACCACGTGCAGCTCGTCGCGCACGGTGACCGCGACATCCGCCCTGAACCGCATCATGCCGAGCCATTTCGCCAGCGGGGCGGCATCGGCGGCATCGACGATCAGCCACGTAGATGCGCCGTCGTCGACGACGCCGGCGGCGTGCTCCACGCGTCCCTGCGGGTCGAGCACGAGCAGTTCGCGGCTCTCGCCGGGCCTGATTCCGATCAGACGCTGCGAGGTGATCGAGTCGAGCCATGTGAGCCTGTCACCCCCCGAGACCTCGATGACCGCACGGTCGGCGCGCGGCACGACCGCCTCGCCCGCGGCGAGCCTGCGCTGCTCGGGCAGCGGTTCGCCGAAGTGCTGGATGACGCCGAACTCGTCGGTGACGGCGGTCATCACTCCGCCTTGGCGAGGCGCGCGGAGGCGTGCGAGGCGAGCTC
>JASGDS010000265.1:0-4297 GCA_047607025.1 Microbacterium sp. | reverse complement strand
TCGATGCCGCCTGGGACGATGCCACCGGCGGCACTTGGTGGATCAACTGCACCGACGCTCCCACGTACACCGCCACCGCCAGCGCAGGCAGCGGCGGCGGCATCAGCCCCGCCAGCCTCGGCGGTGCGCCGGGCGACAAGCCCAACTTCACCGTCACACCCGACGCCGGCATGGTGGTGGACCAAGTCAGCTCCACCTGCGGCCAGCCCGCGGGCCAGCCTGCATTGGTCACACCTGGCCCGCTGACCAGCTTCACCACCGCCGCGCTGATCGCCGACTGCACCGTGACCGTGAGCTTCAAGGCCGCCCCCGTCACCAACGTGCCCACGCTGAGCCAATGGGCGCTGGCGCTGCTGGGGCTGTTGCTGGCGGCGCTGGGGCTGCGCAGTGCAGTGCGCCGATAACTATCAAAACAATAGCTGTCAGCGCTTATTCAGCACGCGCTGGCAGCCGATCCGATCATAAAAAACCAGTCACGCCCTGAAGGAGTCCGACCATGCCCAGCCGCTGCACCCGCACCCTGGCCGCCCTTGCTTTGGCCGCGTGCGCGCTGCCGGCCTCGGCCGCCATCCCCGCCACCGAGCGGCAGGCGCTGATCGATCTGTACAACAGCACCCACGGCGATGCCTGGACCGTCAGAGCCGGCTGGAAGACCGCCGGCAGCTTCAGCGCCGCGGGCAGCGAGTGCGGGTGGAATGGCATCACCTGCAACGCCGACAAGACCCGCGTCACCCGGATCGCCCTTCGTTTGAACAACCTCGCGGGCACGCTGCCCGACACGCTCAACCAGCTGACGGCGCTGGAATACGTGGACGTCAGCAACAACAGCCTGACCGGCGCCATCCCCGACATCGGCGCGCTGACGGCGCTGAGAATCCTGGCCGTCGATAGCAACCAACTCACCGGCGCCATCCCCGAACTCGGCACGCTGGTGGCGTTGACAGGCTTCTACGCCTACGACAACCAACTCACCGGTGCCATCCCCGAACTCGGCACGCTGACAGCACTGCAAGTCTTCAACGTCAATGCCAACCAACTCACCGGCACCATCCCCGACATCAGTGGACTGACGGCGCTGGAACGCTTTTGGGCCTCGAGCAACCAGCTCAGCGGCGCCATCCCCGACATCAGCGGGCTGACGGCACTGGAGTATTTCGACGTCGACGCCAACCAGCTTACCGGCACCATTCCCGATCTCGGCAGGCTGGCGGCGCTGAAATACTTCCACGCCCACCACAACCAACTCACCGGGCCCATCCCCGATATCCGCGGACTTGCGGCGCTGGAGGACTTCGACGTCTTCGACAATCGACTCACCGGCGCCATCCCCGACATCAGCAGGCTGACGGCGCTGCAATACTTCGGCGTCGGCGGCAACCGGCTCACGGGCGCCATTCCCGACATCAGCGCGCTGATCGCGCTGGAGGACTTCAGCGTCTTCGACAATCAACTCACCGGCCCCATTCCCGATATCAGCGGGCTGGCGGTGCTCAGGGCCTTCTACGTCGACCACAACCAGCTCACGGGCATCCCGCCCGATGCGCCTGCCCACCTCTTGTCCGATCACTCGGCGCTGTGCCCCAACTACCTGGGCAAACCCTCGAACACCGACAGTCTGTGGAACGCGGCCACCGGCGGCATCTGGTCGGCCGACTGCACCGACGCGCCCACCTACACCGCCACCGCCAGTACGGGTAGCGGCGGCAGCATCAGCCCCGCCAGCCGCAGCGGCGCGCCGGGCGACAAGCCTACCTTCACCGTCACGCCCGATGCGGGCATGGCGGTGGACCAGGTCAGTTCCACCTGCGGCCAGCCCACGGGCCAGCCGGCGCTGCTCACGCCCGGCCCGCTGAGCAGCTTCACCACCGCCGCGCTGATCGCCGACTGCACCGTGACCGTGAGCTTCAAGGTCGCGCCCGTCACCAGCGTGCCGACGCTCGGCCAATGGGCGCTGTCCGTGATGGGGCTGCTGCTGGCCGCGCTGGGGCTGCGCAGGGCGGGGCGCCGATGACTCACCAAACCATAGCTGCCAGCGCGCATCCAGAAACCGCTGGCGGCCGATTCAGCCATCAAAAACCAATCACGCCCTGAAGGAGACCGACCATGCTGAGCCGCAGCACCCGCACCCTGGCCGCCCTTGCCTTGGCCGCCTGCGCGCTGCCGGCGCTGGCCGTCATTCCCGCCACCGAGCGGCAGGCGCTGATCGACCTGTACAACAGCACCCTCGGTGACGGCTGGACCCACAACGACGGCTGGAAGGACGCCAATGGCAACTTCAACGGTGTGGGCAGCGAATGCGACTGGCACGGCATCACCTGCGACGTGTTCGAGCACTACGTCACCGAGATCGACCTTTCCGACAACGGGCTGGGCGGCTCTCTGCCCGAACTCGGCGCGCTGACGGAGCTGGAAACATTCAGGGTCTATTTCAACCAGCTCACCGGCCCCATCCCCGATCTGAGCGAGCTGACGGCGCTGAAATATTTCTATGCTTTCGGCAACCAGCTCAGCGGGCCATTGCCCGCGCTCAATGGACTGGCGGCGCTGGACACCTTCCAGGTCAGCGACAACCAGCTCAGCGGTTCATTGCCCGAACTCAGCGGGCTGACGGCGCTGGAATATTTCTACGTCGATCACAACCAGCTCACCGGCACAATTCCCGAACTCAGCAACTTGCCGGTGCTGAAAGACTTCATTGCCGGCAACAACCAGCTCACCGGCACCATCCCCGACCTCAGCGCGCTGACCGCGCTGGAAGCCTTCAACCTCCGCGAGAACCGGCTCACCGGCACCATCCCCGACCTCAGCAAGCTGACGGCGCTGGAATACTTCTACGTGGATCACAACCAGCTCACCGGCCCGATCCCCGATCTCAGCAAACTGGAGGAGATGGCCGAGTTCGACGCCAGCGCCAACCGGCTCACCGGCCCGATCCCTGAACTCAGCGCGCTGACGTGGCTGGGCAGCTTCTACGTGGACCACAACCAGCTCACCGGCACCATTCCCGATCTCGGCGCGCTGGCATGGTTGAGATACTTCCACGTGGACCACAACCGGCTCACGGGCACCGTGCCCGACGCTCCTGGCACCCTCCTGGCCGGCCGTTCGGCGCTGTGTCCCAACAACCTGAGCGCGCCCTCGAACACCGACGCCGCCTGGAACGCCGCCACCGGCGAAAGCCCCTGGTGGCGCCAGTGCGCCGCCGCCGCCGTGCCCGCGCTGGGCGAAGGGGCGCTGGCGCTGCTGGGGCTGCTGCTGGGCGGCGTGGGCGCCGTGCGCCTCGGGGCCTTGAAGAAAATCGGCCTCCAGCGCTTGTCCGGCAAGCGCTGACAGCTATTTTTTCAGTAGCTCCCGGTGCGCCGGCATCCTGTGCCTGGCGTGCCGGACCCTGCCGAAGCAGCGGTTGATCCTGGCGCGGCCAGGCGGCATGATCCTTTCCCATGCCTCATGCCCGCCCCCTTGTCCTGTACGGCGCCGCCGCGTCCGGCTCCGTGGCCGTGGAGGCCGCGCTGACGCTGCTGGACATCCCGTTCGACCTGGTCGAAGGGCAGACCTGGACCAGCGAGGCGGCGCGCGAGCGCGTGGCCGGGGACAACGCGCTGCGCCAGGTGCCCACGCTGGTGCTGCCGGGCGGCGAGGTGCTGACCGAGAGCGCCGCGATCCTGGTTCACCTGGCCGATGCCCATCCGCAGGCCAGCTTGTCCCCCAGGCCCGATGAAGCCGCGCGCGGGCAGTTCCTGCGCTGGATGTTCTTCGTCTCGTCGGCGATCTACGCGCTGTACTGGATCAAGCCCGACGTCGGCCGCATCGGTGCCCCTGAAGACGCGAAGGATGCCGTGGTACGGGCGGTGCACGAGCGCATCGCCTTCTGCTGGCGCAGCATGGATGCGCAGCTGAGTCCGCGCCGGTACCTGCTGGGCGACGAGCTGACCGTGCTCGATCTCTACGTGGCCGTGGTCTCCCGCTTCGGCCCGTGGCGCGCGCGGTTCTACACCGAGGCGCCGCGCATGACGCCGGCGATCCGGCGCGTGGACGACGAGCCACATCTGCGGGCGCTGTGGGAGAGTCGCTTTCCTGCCGGCCCGGCGGCAACAAGCTAAGGCATGCCGCTGAACGAGGCAGGCCGCAGCGGCAGCCCGATGAATGGCCCCTAGGCCAGCAGCAGGCCGCGGCCATGATGCGCGTTGCTTCCGGTGCATGCTACGCTGGGCCGGACAAGATGAAAACCCTGCTCATCGTCTACCACTCGCTCACCGGCGGCACCCGCCAGATGGCCGAGGCTGCTGCCCAGGCCGCG
>JASGDS010000264.1:0-2549 GCA_047607025.1 Microbacterium sp. | reverse complement strand
GGGTCTGCTTTCCCCCATCCTGCCAGAAAGCTCAGCCCAAGACTGAGAGAATGGAGATATGACTCAGCACACTGCCGTCGCAACAATCCACACCAACCACGGCGACATCGTCGTCAACCTCTTCGGCGACCACGCCCCACGCACCGTCAGGAACTTCACCGGGCTGGCGGATGGCACCCAGGAGTGGACCGATCCCGCCACGGGTCAGAAGGGCGAGGGCCCGCTGTACAGCGACGTCATCTTCCACCGCATCATCCCGAACTTCATGATTCAGGGCGGCGACCCACTCGGTCAGGGCTTCGGCGGACCCGGCTACGACTTCGACGACGAGATCCACCCCGAGCTGACCTTCTCGGAGCCATACCTGCTCGCCATGGCGAACGCGGGCAAGCGCCCCAACGCGATCACGGGCAAGCTCAGCGGCACCAACGGCTCGCAGTTCTTCATCACCACGGTGCCGACGCCCCACCTCAACGGCAAGCACACCATCTTCGGCACCGTCGCCGATGACGCGTCGCGCGCCGTCGTCGACGAGATCTCCGCCGTGCGCACCGGCGCACGCGACAAGCCGGTCGACGACGTCGTCATCTCGTCGATCGACATCGCCGCGGTCTGATCCGCGTCACGCTGTGAGTTCCGACCTGCCCCACAATCCAGACAACTACTGCTATCGGCATGCCGATCGGCAGAGCTTCGTCATGTGCCAGCGGTGCCTGCGCACCATCTGCCCCGAGTGCCAGACGCAGGGGCCGGTCGGGGTCATCTGCCCTGAATGCATGAAGGAGCAGAAGCGCAATCGCACGCCGGCCCAGAAGCGTGCGCAGCGGCGGTGGGGCAGCGGAGGCGCGGTCGCGCTGTCCGGCGGGGGCACGCGCGTCACCACCTGGCTCGCCATCGTCATCGCAGGCGCCTACGTGCTCTCACTGCTGTCGATGGCCATCCCGGCATTCGATGTGAAGGGATGGCTGCTGTTCTGGCCGCCCTACATCTACCCCCAGTCGGGCTTCTTCGAGCCGTGGCGACTGCTGACGGTGTCGCTGACCCACTCGGGCATCTGGCACGTCGGGCTGAACCTGCTCTCGCTGTGGATGATCGGCCGCGTGCTCGAACCCATCATCGGCGGCGCGCGCTTCCTCGCCCTGTTCCTGCTGTCGACGCTCGGCGGCTCGGTCGCCGTCGCGCTGCTCGCCTTCGACACCCCGGTCGTGGGAGCCTCCGGTGCGATCTTCGGCCTCGTCGGCGCGCTCGTCGTGATCGCGCGCCGACTCGGCGGCGACATCACGGGCATCCTGATCATGGTGGGAATCAACCTCGTGATCGGGTTCATCCCCGGGTTCAACGTGGCCTGGCAGGCGCACGTCGGCGGCCTCGTCACGGGGCTCGTTCTCGGGCTGATCCTCTCGACCTCGCGCAAGCGCCAGGTGCACATTGGAGGGTTCGTGGCGGTCGGGGTCGTGCTCATCGCGCTGCTCTTCGTTCCTCCCGCTCTGGGGTTCCCTGTTCTCACCTGATTCATCCGCCGTGGGGTTGTACACAGGTGTGGATAACTCTGGGGATGAATTACACGGGTGTGATTCCGGCGGCTCAGGATCCCGGCGGAGCGGTGAGGTATTCTCTCGCATGGAAGGGGATCTGGATGACCGACGTGCTCGAGCAGATGCTCGCCGATCCAGACCCATCGGATGGCCCGGGTCAGGCCGATACCCGCACCAGCAGGAAGCTCGAGAAGAAGCGGCGCAGGCGTCGCGTCTGGAACATCGTGCTCACGACCTTCGGCGTGGTGCTGCTCGTCGCGGGGGTCGGCATCGGAGCGCTCACGCTCTTCGCTCCCCAGAAGGCCGAGCACGCCTACGCGACCGTGAAGGTCGGGCTGGCTAGCCAGCTGCAGCAGGCACGGGAGAAGACGCTCGGCGAGCTTCCCACCGTGACCTTCGGGGTGGATGGCGGCCTCGAAGAACTGCAGCAGGCGTGCGGCACGATGGCCTGGGGCGACGAGTCCTGGGTGCACATGACCTCGTACGAGCGCGACGGCGTGCCACCGATCTGGGCGGCCCACAACAACTGCGCAGGCGACGTCATCCTCGACTGGCAGATCGGGCAGCGCATGATGGTCGAGGGCGACCCGACCGTCTACGAAGTCGTCGAGATCCGCGACATTCCGAAGACCTACTCCTCAACCGCAGATCTCGTCGGCCTCAAGGGAGTGTTCGGAATGCAGACCTGCTACTACGACGGCATGCACGATCCCGACGACTACATGAAGTTCATCGGCCTGGACGTGGCGAAGAACCAGAGCCACGGTTAGACGGTCACGTCTCCCACACGAGGTGCACCTGCACGCCGAGACCGTTCAGCAGCGCCGCCTTGGCGATGAGCGCATGATCGGCCGTGTTGGCATCCGGGGCGTAGACGACCTGCGGGTGGTTCGCCTTGTGGCGCGCCATGAACTGGGCGGATTCAACCGGTCGTCGCAACACCGGGTTGTCGAAGCGAGCGTAGCTGCTCCTCGAATACCTCCGCAGGTGTCTTCCATCCGAGGGCCTTGCGGG
>JASGDS010000263.1:0-4118 GCA_047607025.1 Microbacterium sp. | reverse complement strand
GCAGGAACAGGCCACGACGCGAGTGGTGGTCGTGCTTGTGCTCCTTGAGGTGCTCGGTGAGGTCCTTGATGCGCTGCGTCAGCAGTGCGACCTGCACCTCGGGGGAACCGGTGTCACCGGGGTGCGTCGCGTACTCTTCAATGATCGCCTTCTTGACGTCTGCTTCCAGTGCCATAGAGCCGATCCCCTTTCTCTTCGCTGCGCGGTGCCCGACGCCTTGTGCGTGAGCTCTCTTTCTCCGCGGCCGATCAAACGGCAACCGGTCAAGTCTACCCCATCCGCGACCCGCTCACGACTCGCTGCTGACGGCGGCGAGCACCTCCGGCCAGCGCCGATCCAGCGCCTTCCCGCCCTGCATCACACCGAGCCACATCGTCCCCGCGCCGAGCAGTAGTCCGGCTGCAAGGCTCGCCCAGGCGAGGGTGGGCGTCCAGATCGCGGCGATGGCGAGGCCGAACCCCGCTCCACCGACGATGATCGCCGCGGGCAGGATGACGATGAGGGCGAGCATCGACTGCAGTCCACCGGATGAGCCGCGTCCGAGCGGGCTCGTCTCGGGCGCGGGCGCGCGCCCCGGCAGGTACACGCCGAGCCAGATGCCCGCTCCCATGGCGGCGAGCGTCACACCGAGCGATGCGCCGAGGCTCGCGGGCAGCAGAGCCCAGTCGCCGATGAGTGCGCAGCAGGCGAGGCACATGGCGACGACCGCGGGAACGACGATGAGCGAGATGGCGAGCAGCCGGCCTGCGCGGTCATCCACCCCTCGCACACCGGAGTGGATGTGCAGCGCGAGCGCGTCGTGGTCGTACGCGAGATCCATCTGCGCGATCGTGCCGGCGATGAGGGCAGCCGTCGCGGGCGCGAGGATGAGCGCGGGTGAGAACGTCGTCGGCCCAGGCGCGCCGAGCGCGGTGACGAGCGGCATGGCGACGATGACCGCCGGCACCGCGATGATCGAGACGACGTTGATGATGTGCCGCGGGTCGCGCCTGCGGTACCGCAGCGAACGGGCGGCGATCGCACCGGATGACGTTACGGGCAGCATCCTGTCGAGGAACCCGCCCGAGTGCACGCGTCCGCCGCCTCCCGCCTGGATCGGCTCGACCAGTCGGCGGGCGAGCAGCACGGAGGACGCCCACCACAGCACGGCGGCCACCACGAGGGCGATGACCAGCCGCGCAACGGCGGTGAGCCAGGCGCCATCCGCGAGTGCCGCGTTCACGCCGAAGGCGACGCCCATGGGCGTCCATCCGGCGACATCGGCGACGCGGAGGAGAAGCGACCCGTCCGCGTCCAGCGAGCCGAGGCCCGAGATCGCGAGGTTGACGATGATGCCGGAGAACATCGCGAGCATCACCCCGAAGATCGCGATGATGTCGCGGCTGCGGCGGCCGGCCAGGGTGCGCGCGAGCACACCGCTGACGACACGCGCGCCGAGCACGCAGATGAGCATCGCGAGCGGGATGAGCAGGATGGCCGACACGAGCGCGGCTGCGCTCACCGACCATCCCACGCAGAGGCTGAGCAGGGCGATGAGCGTGCCGATGCCTCCGACGCCGAGGAGGGAGGCGCAGACCGCGCCGGGCAGCAGGCCGCGGGAGGTGACGGGCAGCAGCGCGAAGCGCTCGGGGGCCAACAGATCGTCCACGCCGACGAGAATCGCCCCGCCCCACCATCCGAGCGTGATGACGGCGCCGATGAGCGTGAGCACAGGAGCGACGACGCCAGCTGCCTCCACCCGCAGGGTGACGATGATGCCGGCCAGCAGCGCGACCATGCCTGCCGCGCCGAGCACCGAGAAGATGAGCGCGACGATCATCCACGAGTTGCGTGAGAGCTGGTGGCTGTACTGCCGCCACCTGAGCTTCACGAGGAGCGCAGCCATGACAGCGTCTCCGCTCCCAGTTCGTGCGCACCGACGAGCGCGAGGAACCGCTGCTGCAGGCTCTCGCCCTGACGCACCTCGTCGAGCGTTCCCGCCAGCAGCAGCCGTCCCTCGGCGATGATGGCGACGCGGTCGCACATCGACTCGACGAGCTCCATCACGTGGCTCGACATCACGACGGTTCCCCCTCCCGCGACATACGCCTTCAGGATCTGCCTGATCGTGTCGCCGGAGACGGGATCGACGGCCTCGAGCGGCTCGTCGAGGATGAGCAGTCGCGGCGCGTGGATGAGGGCGCAGGCGAGGCCGATCTTCTTGCGCATGCCTGCCGAGTAGTCGACGACGAGCGTGCTGTCGGCGTCGGCGAGTCCGAGTGCGTCGAGCAGCTCTGCCGCGCGGACGACGACGTCCGCCTCGGCCATCCCCCGCAGCAGCCCGCTGTAGCGCAGCAGCTCGCTGCCCGTCAGCCGATCGAACATGCGGATGCCGTCCGGCAGCACGCCCATCCGCGCCTTCGCCGCCGCGGGGTCGGCCCACACGTCCGAGCCGAGCACCCCGGCGGTGCCGCTGTCTGGACGGAGCAGGCCGGTCGTCATCGAGAGGGTGGTCGTCTTGCCCGCGCCGTTGGGACCGACGAGGCCCAGCATGCAGCCGGCCGGCACATCGAGCGAGAGGTCGTCGACGGCCGTTCTGCGGTCGAAGCGCTTGGTCAGACCGCGCAGTGCGAGGACGGGGACCTGGGTGTCTGCGTTGCTCATGTCTCCATCCCAGCAGTCGCCCCGCAGACCGGCATCCCCCTCGCGACGGATATGCTCGGTAATCGTGCACCGCTTCTCCCCCACGAGCCCGAGGTGACTCGCCGCCAGGTCCTGCTCGACCTGCGTCCGCTGACGAGGCACCCGGCATTCGCGCGCCTCTGGATCGGCGAGACGCTCGGCGGCCTCGGCGGCCAGCTCACGCTCACCGCCGTCATGCTGCACATGTATCACCTGACGGGGTCGACCTTCGCGGTGTCGATGATCGCGGTCGCGGGGCTCGTGCCGATGATGGCCGCTGGGCTCTACGGCGGGATGCTCGCCGACTGGTTCGACCGGCGCACGGTCGCGCTCGTGTCGGCCGTGATCTCCTGGCTGTCGACGGCGCTGCTCGCCGTGCTCGCCTGGACGGGGCTCGTCGAGCCCGGATGGCTGTACGCGCTGTCGATCATCAACTCGTGTTCGACGAGCGTGGTCGGCGCCACGAAGATGGCGATCACCCCGACGCTCGTCGGGCGTGAACTCGTCGGAGCGGCCGCCGCGCTCAACGGCATCGCGGGCGGGCTCATGATGATGGTGGGCCCCGCCCTCGGCGGCGTGTTCGTCGCCCTGTTCGGCTATTCGCTGACGTACACGCTCGACGTCATCCTCATGCTGTCGCTGTTCCTGGGCCTGGCGACACTGCCGCGGCTGCGACCGGAGGGGAGAACCGCGAAGCCCGGCCTCGATTCCCTCACAGACGGCATCCGGTTCCTGCGGCGGGCGCCGAACATCCGCCTGCAGTTCCTTTTCGACATCGTCGCGATGACGTTCGGCAACCCGGTCGCGCTCATGCCCGCGATCGGCGCGGTGCTGCTGGGAGGCGGCGAGGTGACGACGGGTCTGCTGGTCGCGGCCGGCGCGATCGGCGCCTTCACCTCGAGCCTGT
This sequence comes from Microbacterium sp., assembly GCA_047607025.1. Lineage (GTDB taxonomy): Bacteria > Actinomycetota > Actinomycetes > Actinomycetales > Microbacteriaceae > Microbacterium. The sequence goes on along the minus strand of JASGDS010000263.1, from coordinate 550 downwards.
TCTCCGGCCGCTTCGTCACCGCACGCAGGCAGGGGCTCGGCATCGCGCGGGCGGTGCAGGTCTTCGGCATCGCGACCGCACTGTTCGGGCTGGTGCTGACGGCGGGGGCGTTCGGATGGCTGTGGCCCGCGGAGGGCACGAATGTTCCGCTCATCGTGCTGGCGATGTTCTTCCTGGCACTGACCGGCGCCGCGGACAACGTCAGCGCGATCTACCGGCAGACGATGATCCAGTCGGCCGTGCCAGATGCCATCCGCGGCCGCCTGCAGGGCGTGTTCATCGTCGTGGTGACGGGCGGGCCGAGACTCGGCGCGCTCTACTGCGGCGTTCTCGCGACGGCCGCGGCAGGATGGCTGGGCAGCACGTCGGGCGTCTGGCTGCCTCCCGTGATCGGCGGCATCCTCATCGTCGCGATCGTCTCGGTCGGGCTGCGTCTGTCACCGCGTTTCCGCGCCTACGACGCAGCGCACCCCGAGCCCTGACTCAACCGCCGAGCGACCACTCTTTTGCCAGAATCGGCCACAAACACGTGGTCACTCGCGCAAAAGAG
>JASGDS010000262.1:0-6941 GCA_047607025.1 Microbacterium sp. | reverse complement strand
GGTGCACGTTGCCGGACAGGCGATCGACCGTGTCGCCGAGCAGGATGGCCGCAGGCACCGTGTCGCGCACCCCCGCGATCAGGCGCTCGGCGAGCGCCCCCAGGCGCGCGTTCTCTGCCTCGCGCTCGGCGTCGGCCAGTTCGCAGGCGACCGCCAGTGCCGTGGCCCCTGCCGCATCCTGCGTGCCGCTGCGCAGCCCGCGCTGCTGGCCGCCGCCGTGAAGCAGTGCGGATGGCGACGACGAGCGCGAGACGACGAGCGCGCCCGTGCCGACCGGAGCGCCGATCTTGTGCCCGGAGATGCTCAAGGCCACGAGTCCCCCCGCCCCCTTCAATCCCCCGCGCCATCCGGCGAAGTCGACGGGCACGTGGCCGAGCGCGGCGACGGCGTCCAGGTGCAGCGGCACACCCGCCGCGGCGGCGAGTGACGCGAGCAGCACCGCGTCCTGCACGGTTCCGACCTCGTTGTTCGCCACGAGTGCGGTCGCGAGGGCCGCCCCCGGCGAGGCGAGGGCCTCGGCGAACAGGTCGGCACGAATCCGGGCGACCTCATCCACGGGCACGGCCAGCGCCTCGGCGCCCTCGTGCTCGACGAGCCAGCGCACGGTGTCGAGCGTCGCATGGTGCTCGCCATCCGGCAGCACGATCTGCTCATGACCGGATGGCCGCGCCCACCAGAGCCCCTTGAGCGCGAGGTTGACCGACTCCGTGCCGCCGGAGGTCAGCACGACCTCGATCGGCTGGCAGCCGAGCACGGCGGCGATCCGCTCCCGCGCGTCCTCGAGCAGGCGTCGCGCCCGCTGCCCCGAGCCATGAATGGAGGACGGGTTGCCGAGCACCCCGGTCGCCTCGAGCCACGCGTCACGCGCCTGTGGTCGCAGCGGAGCCGTCGCCGCGTGGTCGAGGTAGACGGTCACGGCCGCGCTCAGAACAGCAGCGAGGTGAGGCGCGAGCGCGCCTTGATGACGCGCGGATCGGTGGATCCGATCACATCGAACAGCTCGATGAGGCGCTCGCGCACCACGCCTCGTTCATCGGTCGGCAGCTGTGAGAACAGGTCGAGCAGCCGACCGAACGCGTCGTCGACGTGCCCGCCCGCGAGGTCGAGATCGGCGACGGCGAACTGCGTCTCCACCGACAGCGGGTTCGCCGCGGCCGCCTCACGTGTCTTCGCCGCGTCCAGATACTGCACGCGCTCCAGCAGCTTCACCTGGCCGAGGGCGTTCTTCGCCTCGTCGTCCTGAGGGTTCTCGGCGAACTGCTTCTCATAAGCCGCAGCCGCGCGCGCGTAGTCGCCCGCCTCGATCGCCGCCAGCGCCTCCTGATGCAGCGGGGGCAGCTCAGGCTCCGGCTCCGGCTCCGCGTCCTCGGAGTCGCCCACGGGCACGCGACCGGTCACGCCGTTCTGCTCAGCAAGCGTGAGCAGCTGCGAGAAGACCTCTCGCACCTGCTGCTCGGGCACGGCACCGTTGAAGAGGGGTACGGGCTGACCTTGAAGGAGCGCCACCACCATCGGGATGGACTGGGCGCGGAACGCCTGCGCGAGCTGCGGGTTCTGATCGAGGTCGACCTTCGCCAGCACGAGGCGCCCCGCCTGCTCGATGACGACCTTCTCCAGAATGGGCGAGAGCTGCGTGCACGGCCGGCACCACTCGGCCCACAGGTCGACGACGACAGGCACGCGCTTGGAGAGCTCCAGCACGTCGCCGAAGGTCGCGTCCGTCGCGTCGAAGACGAGCGTCGATGCACCGGATGGCGTCCCCGCCGCGGCACCTGTCTGTCCGGCAGGCGGGGCTGCTGGCCGGTTCTTCAGCGCGGACAGATCAACGGCACCCCGCAGAACGGATCCAGGTGCGGCGTCACTCATCATCCCTCATCTCGTCGTTCCGGCTCGATCAGCCGTCAGTGGTGCTTGAATCGTCTGTCGACTCGGCCTCGAGCAGGTCGACCGACTTCAGCGCGGTGGCGTAGCCGAGCAGCGTGATCTTCGCGTCCGATCCCTGCGCGGGCACGAAGAAGAAGAGCTGATCGGTGTAGGTGGTGGTCACTCCTCCCGCGCTCGATGTCTCTCCCGTGAGCACTTCCTTCGGATCGAGCGGCTGCCCGTCGTCCACCTGCCACTGGATGGTCGCCATCGGATCGGTCGGCTTGACCGTCTCCCAGTCGTCCACGGCGACCGAGACGATGGCGCCGCTGTCGAGCGTCGCGAGTGCGATGGGCTCCGACTCGTCCGCTGCCTGCCCGAATTCGATCGAGGCCGTCTCGCCCTCGCTCGACTCATTGAGCTTGCTCGTGGTGTCGTCGTGCTTCGTCTGCAGCCCGGTGAGGAAGCCGTCGTCGTCCAGATCGAACAGCGCGGCGTACTCGCTGTCCTCCCCATTCGCCAGGATGTCGGCGTAGTCCGTCGGAACATCCTGCGGCGAGACGGTGAGGAACGGCGAGTCGGGCGCGATCAGCGGCGCACCGAGCCAGATCGGAGCGAGATCGGGCGTGGCGGCATCGGCCTCGAGGTAGCCGAGGTAGCTCGCCTTGTAGTTCGACCACGGGTCGGCCTGCGTGACCGTCATGATGGTCGGCGCCGCCGTGGCGTCGTCCGGATCGGACACGATCATGATCGCGGTGCGCGGCCAGCCATCCGTCGCCTCCGGCAGCACCAGATCAGCGGGGCCGGCAGGGATGGCGGGAGGCGCGGCGTAGTCGGCGCCGCCCGAAATCAACTGGTAGCTCATCGTGCGCGCATCGAGCGCGAGCCCCGTCAGTCTGTCTCCTGCCGCATCGGCGTCGCTCGCGTCGTCCGCGTCGGCGACGGTCGACGAGATGTCGGCGACGATCCTGTCCGCCTGCGCCTCCGTCAGCGTCGACGCGGGCTGATCGGGGTTCAGCGTCGCCGTCGGTGTCGGCGTGGCCGTCGGCGTCTCGTCGTGCGACGAGAAGTCGGGCCAGGCGTCCGGGGTGCAGCCAGCCGCCACCAGCGCCAGGGCGCCGACCGTCGGAATCGCCAGCAGTCGCCGCAGGGCGAGGCGCTGCGTGCGCCCGCCCGTCTTCTCGCTGTCCTCTTCCTCCACCGCAGCCTCGTCCTCGGCGGCGGGCTCCAGCGCCTCCTGCTCCGGCTGCTCCTCCACCCCGTCCACAGCAGCGGGGCCCGCCACGCTCTTGCGCATCGGACCGCGGCGAGACCGCGTGTGCCTGATGGCGAGGATGTACAGGATGATGCCGACGAGCACCAGGATTCCGCCGAGGGTGATGAGAGGGCCGAACCAGGGGGTGCGCTGGTCGAGCGGCCACCGCAGCTGCACGGTCTGCGGTGCCGGCTGCGTGCCATCCACGGCGACGAGCATGCTCATGCCCTCGGGCAGCTGCTCCTGCGTGACGAGTTCGCCATCCGCGGTCTTCTCGTCGACCCACAGGTCGCTGCCGGAAGGGTCGCGCCCCTCGGTGCCATCGTTCGCCTCGACGGTCGGCTTCACGAGCGTCGAGGTGAGATTCCCGTCCTTGTCGACCGTGACCATGTTGTAGGTCTGGTCGCTCAGCCACGCCTCGACATCCGCCGTCGTGCCGTAGGCCTCGAACAGCTCCCCCTCGCCCTTGGCGGTCAGGGTCTGGGCGCCAGGCTCCATGGCGAACGCGGACGAGTCGATGACGAGGTAGGGCGCCTCTTCACTCGTCGTCACGGAATGCTCGACCGAGTCGGGCCCGAGGAACACCGTGCGCTGAGCAAGACCGAGACCGAAAGACGCTGCCGCCAGCACGAATGCCACCACGGCCCACACGAAACGCACGAACATTCTCCTCGCCGACCCGCGGATGATCCGCCGATCTCGACAATCGACTGACCAGGCTACCGAACGTGCCTGAAAATTCGGCATCTGGCCCGCCTACTGCGAGATATCGCCCGCAACGCATATTCTGACGGGACGATGAAGATTCACAATCCCTTCCGCACGGCGCTCGTCGCCACGCTCGGAGTCGGCCTCGGCATCATCATCCTGAGCAGCATTCAATCGCTCTCGACGATCCTGCTGTACGTCGGCACCGCGCTGTTCATCGCGCTCGGGCTCGATCCCATCGTCACGTGGTTGGAAGCGCGAGGCATCAAGCGGTGGCTGGCGGTGACGATCACCTTCGTCGCCATCCTCGGCGCCATCGCCGGAGTGCTGCGCATCGTCGTACCCGTGCTCGTGGAGCAGATCGGTCAGCTGGTCTCGCAGATCACCGCGATCGTGAGTCGGGGCACGTTCCTGTCGGATGTGCGGGACTGGTCGAATGCCACCTTCCCGTCGCTCGATATCGACAAGGTCATCGATTTCGTCAACGACTGGCTGAACGACAACATCGCCACCATCTCCAGCAGCGTCGTGACCACGACCCTGACGGTTGCGCAGGGCGTCTTCGGCGCCATCATCATCATCGTGCTGACGATCTACCTGACGGCATCGACGCGGTCGCTCAAGTCGGCCCTGTACGCGATCGTTCCCGCCTCCAAGCGCGACGGCTTCCAGAACATCGCGGAGCAGATCACCGATTCGGTCGGCTATTACGTCATCGGGCAGATCTCGCTCGCCGCGATCAACGGCATCCTCAGCTCCATCCTCCTCACGATCATCGACGCGCCCTTCCCCGCCGTGCTCGCCGTCATCGCCTTCATCGCCTCGATGATCCCCCTCGTCGGCACGATCTCCGGATCGACGATCATCGCCCTCGTCTGCCTGATCCCCGGTCTCGGCTCGCCGACGACGGCGCTCATCGCGGCGATCTACTACCTCGTCTATATGCAGATCGAGGCATATGTGCTCTCGCCGCGCATCATGAGCAGGGCGGTGTCCGTGCCGGGCGGTGTCGTCGTGGTCGCCGCTCTCGCCGGTGGTTCGCTTCTCGGCCTGCTGGGTGCGCTCATCGCCATCCCGGTCGCCGCATCGATCCTCATCGTCTACCGCCAGGTGCTGATCCCGCGCATGAACGCGCGGTAGCCTCAGTCGCCCGCGGGCCAGTGCGTGGGAAGCGGCAGCGGCACGGCCGGGTTCACGGCGGCGACGATCTCGTTCAGCACGCGTGCGGTCTGCTTCTCTCCCACCCAGAGATGGCGGCCGTTCTCGACCGCGACCAGTTTCAGATGCGGGATGACCGCGAAGCGCGCCGTGGCCTCCTCGGGCTGCAGGAAGTCATCGAGTTCGGGCACCAGCGCCACCATGGGGCGTTCGTCGTCCGCCCAGGCGCGCAGCTCCTCATCGCTCGTGCGGTGCAGGGGCGGTGAGAGCAGGATGACACCCTCGATGGGGTAGTACCGACCGTATTTCAGGGCGATCTCGGTGCCGAACGACCATCCGACGAGCCAGGGATGGGGCAGTCTGCGTTCGGCGACGAAGGCCATCGCCGCCGCCAGGTCATCCCTCTCGGTCTCCCCTTCTCCGAACTCGCCGTCGCTCGTTCCCCGCGGTGACGACGTACCGCGGGTGTTGAAACGCAGCACGGCGAGGTCGGCCATAGCGGGCAGGCGCGCGGCGGCCTTGCGGATGATGTGCGAGTCCATGAAGCCGCCGTGGGTCGGCAGCGGATGCAGCGTGACGAGCGTCGCGACGGGGCGTCCGGATGCCGGAAGGGCGAGTTCGCCGACCAGCGTCAGACCGTCGCGCGTGTGCAGCTCGATGTCGGTGCGCTGCGCGGGCAGCTGCACGGCGCCGCGAATCTCCACCTGTTCCTGCATGCCATCCCCCTCAGTGTTCCTGCTCATCGGTCGACCCACGCCATTGACCCACGCCATCGACCTCACGCTATTGACCAGCAGTGCGTGTGCCAGTGCCGTCTGTTCGAGAGGTCGGCCTGGTCACCCAGCACGCCGTCTTCGCGCCACACCACGACGTGGGCTTCGCCAGGCGATATGACGCCATCGCATGCAGGGCACACGTAGCTCTTCTCCGAGCGTCCCTGCGCCATCGGCTGCACAGAATAGAGTCGGCCCCGCCTGCTCTCGGTGCGTCGCCATCCCGCGCGCAATCGCTCGACGTCGAGGCTCGGATGCTCGTCGGAGTTTCTCGGTCGTCGCCTGGGCATCAGCGACGGCCTACCACCAATTGTTGGCGATCCAGAACGCGTACGCGCCGGCCCAGCTGCCGTAGCGCGAGGTGGCGTAGCCGCTGCCCCACTGCAGGTTCGCGACGGGGTCATAGCCGCCCCCCGAGACCTTGCTGCACGGCAGCGCCTGCACAAGACCGCACGCGCCGGACGATGCGTTGGTCGCGTTCGGGTTCCAGCCGCTCTCGCGCGAGACGATGTAGTCGACGTAGCCCCAGTCGCTCTCCGCGATGCCTGCCGCGGTCATCCACTCCTCGGGCGAGCCGCCGCCGGTGTACGACGGCGCGGCGGCCGACGAGCTGCTGTCGTCGCTCGAGTCGCTGGAGCTCGAGCTGGACGAGTCGTCGTCTCCGGTCGAAGCGGTGATGGCGGCCGCCTCTTCCGCGTCCTTCGCCTCTTTGTCGGCGACGAGCTGGACGACGTCGTCGCGCGTCGCACCGTCGGGAACCGTGATGCCCTGACCCTCCGCATACTCGGTCCAACTCTTCAGCGAGGCCTTCGGATTGGGCTTTCCATCCGCTTCCAGGGCGAAGTCGACGGCGTAGCTGCCGTAAGTGACGCTCGCGACGGGAACGGAATCCGACGGCGCGGCGAAGGTCTGTCCCTCGTCGGCCGCCAGCGCGAACGCACTGGAGCCGACGGGCTGCTGCGCCTGGGCGATCGACGTGCCCGTGGCGAAGATCGTGCCGCCGAGCAGCCCGAACGCCGCCATCCCCGCCACCACGGACACCACGCGGGATCGCCCCGTGCGCTTCGGCGCATGCACGCCAGCGATCGCGGCGTGCTGGGCCGCCAGTTCTCGCGCCTGACGGCGGGTGAGTACGTGGGTCTGTTCGGGTGGAGAAGTCTCAGTGCACTCGAGTCTAGCGTGTC
>JASGDS010000261.1:0-11941 GCA_047607025.1 Microbacterium sp. | reverse complement strand
GTTACATACTCGGGGAAAGGCATCAGACCAAGGAGCGCGCATGCTGCCTCTCGCTCCACACGTTCGCACCCGACTGCACCTGGCGCTCGCCGGTGCCTGCTGACACTTCGACAGGCTCAGTGACCGGGGCGGGCGCTCGGTCGCTGAGCCTGTCCCGGTCGCTGAGCCTGTCCCGGTCGCTGAGCCTGTCCCGGTCGCTGAGCCTGTCCCGGTCGCTGAGCCCGTCTCGGTCGCTGAGCCTGTCCCGGTCGCTGAGCCTGTCGGAGTGTAGGCTTCTCGGATGCGGGCGTACGGGAGGGTGGCTGCCGCTGCCTTCCGGCAGTACGCGACCTACCGGATGGCGACGGCGGCGGGCGTCTTCACCAACACGATCTTCGGGTTCATCAAGGTCTCGATCCTGCTGGCCGCGATCCGGCTCTCCGGCGGCGAGCTGAACGGCTACACCGCCCTGCAGGCCGCGACCTACGCCTGGCTCGGGCAGGCGATGCTCGCGCCGATCGAGGCCTTCGGCACACGCCTCATCGGCGACCGCGTGCACTCGGGCGACATCGCGATCGACCTGCTGCGGCCCGCCCGGTTCCTCGGCGTCCAGTACGCGCAGAAGCTCGGCCGCAGCGGGTTCCTGCTGCTCGCCCGCGGCATCCCCCCGCTCGTCATCGGCGGTCTCGTCACCGGGCTCGACCTGCCCGACGGCCCCCTCTCCTACCTGCTCGGGCTGCTGTCACTGGTGCTCGCGATCACGGTCGCGTTCCTCTGCGACCTGATGATCAACCTGCTGGCGTTCTGGATCATCTCGATGCGCGGCATCCAGACCGTGTACATGGGCGTGATGAACCTGCTCTCCGGCTTCCTCATCCCCATCGTCTGGTTCCCAGACTGGCTGCTCACGCTCGCGCGCTGCACGCCGTTCCCCTCGATGGTGCAGACCCCGATCGACACGCTCTCCGGTCGCATCCCACCCGCCGAGGCGCTGCCGCTCATCGCCATCCAGGTGCTCTGGATGGCCGTGCTCGCGCTCGGTGCGTGGGCGATGATGCGGGCGGGCACCAGGTCGCTGGAGGTGCAAGGTGGCTGAGCGACGTATCAGACCTTCGCGACCCACCCCCGAGCAATCGTTCAAAAGGGAGGTGGCCGAGTCCCTCCCCCGCGTCATGCTGACGCTGTACGCCTCGCGCATCCGCTCGCAGGCGACCTTCAAGGTCAGCTTCTTCGCCGAGCTGCTCGGTCAAGCGCTCGTCGTCGCGACCGAGTTCATGGAGCTGTGGGTCATCCTCGCCCAGACGCAGCAGCTGGGCGGCCTGACGCTGCCGCGGGTCGCGCTCGTCTACGGCATGGCCGCGTTCGCCTTCGGCATCGCCGACATGTTCTTCGGCGAGATCGACGGGCTCAGCGACCAGATCAAGTCGGGTCGCCTGGAGGTGCTGCTCATCCGGCCCGTTCCACTGCTGCTGCAGCTGTCGAGCCTCGATCTGAACCTCAGGCGGCTCGGCCGCATCGTCACGGGCCTCGCGCTGTACCTCGTCTCGCTCGTGCTCTGCGGCGTCGAGCCGACGCTGCCGCACGTGCTGCTGGCCGTGATCGCGCCGCTCGCGGGTGCGGCGATCTTCGGCGCGCTGCTCACGATGGCGGGCGCCATGCAGTTCTGGCTGGTGGACGGCCGCGAGTTCGCGAACGCCTTCACCTACGGCGGCAACTATGTCGCAGGCACCCCGGCGGCGGTCTTCGCGCTGCCGATGCGGGTGTTCTTCACCTTCGTCATCCCCGCCACGCTCGTCGCCTACGCCCCGGCGCTCGCCCTGCTCGGCCTCGACGGGCCGGCTTTCGTGCCATCCTGGGCAGGATGGCTGGGGGCACCCGTCGCGGTCGTCGTGTGGGGTGTGGCAGCCATCGTCTGGCGGGCAGGGGTGCGCAGATACACGGGAGCGGGCGGATGAGCGAACCAGCGATCGAGCTTCGGAACCTCAGGCGCGACTACGTCGTGCGGCAGAAGGCCGAGGGCGGCGGGCGGCGCGTGCGCAGCACCGTGCGCGCCGTCGACGACATCACGCTGAGCGTCGCGCCGGGCGAGGCGGTCGGCTTCGTCGGCGCGAACGGCGCGGGCAAGTCGACGACGATCAAGATGATGACGGGCATCCTGCAGCCGACGAGCGGCGAGGTGCGCGTGCTCGGACGAACGCCCGTGCCCGCGCGGTCGAAGCTCGCGCGCGAGATCGGCGTCGTGTTCGGGCAGCGCTCGCAGCTGTGGTGGGATCTGCCGTTGCGCGAGTCGTTCCGCATTCTCGCGGCCATGCACCGCATGTCGGATGCTGCGCGCGACGTGCGCCTTTCGCGCCTCGTCGACGGCCTGCATCTGACGGATTTCCTCGACCGGCCCGTGCGGCAGCTCTCGCTCGGTCAGCGCGTGCGCGGCGAGGTGGCGGCGGCTCTGCTCCATTCCCCGAAGCTCGTGATTCTGGATGAGCCGACGATCGGGCTCGACATGGTCTCGAAGGAGGGGCTGCGCCGGTTCCTGCGCGAGGATCGGGCCGAGCGCGGCACGACGCTCTTCCTCACCACGCACGACATGGGCGACGTGGAGCGGCTGTGCGAGCGGATCGTCGTCGTGAACCACGGAACGGTCGCCTACGACGGGGCGCTCGCGGGCTTCCGCGACTCGCTCGGGGCGCCGCGCGAGCTCATCGTCGACCTCGTCTCGCCCCTGCCCTGGATCGATCTGCCCGACGGTGCGACGCTCGCCGCCGTCGAGGCCGACGGCATCCGGCACCGCATCACGTTCTCCGGCGCGCAGCTGACGGTTCCCACCCTGCTCAGCCGCATCACCGCGCAGGCCGAGATCGCCGACCTGACCCTCGCCGAGCCCGCGATCGAAGACCTCGTCCGCGAGATCTACCGTCAGGCGTGACTCTCAGCTCGCAGGAGGGCGGAGAGCAGGCCGATGACCGGGCCGACCAGGGTGCCGACGAGGATCGCGACCGCAGTGAGGGCCGCCAGCACCGACCATCCTGCCCGCGGGCAGTTCAGAGCCTCAAAGGATGGCACGACGACAGCACGGGGCTCACGTTCGAAGTGGGCGCGGACGCCGGCACCGCCGAGGTGTATCTGCCCGGCGGCTACGACAGCACGACGAGGGTCTCCGGCGCGACCGTGATCGCCTGGAACGAGGCGACGCATCTGCTGGCACTGACCGTGCCCGACGGCCAGACCGTGCGCATCCTGCCCGGCGCCTGACACCCGCTAACCGGCATCGGCCATCCACATCGCGTCGGTCTCGATGTAGCCCTCGCGGGTGTAGAGTCGGCGGGCATCGTCGTTGCTCCCCCACACGTTGAGCGCGAGGGTGGCGAGCCCGGCATCGCGCGTCTTCGCCGCCCCGGCGCGCAGCGTCTGCGTTCCGTATCCGTGACCCCGGTGTGCGGCATCCATCTCGATGTCGTAGATGAAGCCGCGCTGCTCATTCAGGGCGACCCAGAGCATACCGACGCGCTCGCCGTCAGCCACGACATTCCAGAGGTGCTGACCCGGGGTCTCCAGGCCCTGCGGCAGCAGCGCGTCGTGCGCCGCGATCGACTGCTCGCGTGCCGTCTCGATCGTCGGCGCCGATCCGTTCTGCAGCAGGGTCTGCGCGTAGCCCTCGATCTCGGGTTCGGTGTAGGCGGCGAAGTCGTCGGGCGTCATCGGCTGAAGTGCGACGCCCTCCGCGGGCGCGCTGGTCGCCACATCGACCTGCATGTGGGTCGCGACGCGAGTCGCGCCGGACGCCTTCGCGAGGCCGTGCGCCAGGCCGTCGCCACGGAACGCGTCGAAGTGCACCTCGCTCGGCCATCCCTGACCCTGCACGAGTTCGCGGATGGCCTGCCACGTCGTCGCCGCATCGCCGTCTGTGCGCAGGTCGGCGAGGATGGTCCGCTCCTCCTGCGGAATCACCCAGATGTCAAGGTCGGGCTCGCGGCGCCAGACCTCTCCCCCTGGGGTCGACGGCGCGGGAATCTCGCTCCCTTCTGCCGTCGACCGCTTCGCCACGAGGCGTGCCGCTGCCTCCGCGATCAGATCATCGCTCTGCTGCACCCATGCCATCCGACCAGCCTATGCTCGTCACCCGCTGGCGATCCGTATGACGCAGCTGGCTCGATCAGCACGGGCGGCGCACGACGATCACAGGGAACGCACGTCAGGAGTCAACCTCGCGTAGCCCGCGAGCCTGAGTCATGGTTCCTGCAAGACGCAGCTTCCTGATCTCTTCCGCCGTGATGAGAGGTCCATTCCTCGCGATCATGAGACAGCCATCCTCGCTCACGACATTGTCGGGCGTCGGCACCTCGATGCGAATGCCCGCACCATCCACAAATATGTCGACAGGGCCAGGCACAAGTCCCAGCTGCTCTCTCACCTGGGCAGGGATCAACACCCGCCCCGCCTTGTCGATGGTTGTGCGCACGCCATCAGTCTGCCATCGCAATCGTTCGCATGTCTCAGCTCAGTTCTCGAGCTCTGACTGCACCTCGTCGAAGAATGCGGTCTTCGCTCGGGTGTAATCGTCGTAGTCAGCCTTCCCCTCGTTCGCGGCCGAGAGCCGCCGCTTCATCGACTCGTAGCGGTCACGAGCCTCGTCGTTCGCCCTCAGCCAGTCACGAAACTGCACGGCATAAAGGCCCCAGGGTGAATCGAATCGCCGAATATGCAGAATGGCCGGAACCTGTGGATTCGTGAACAGCCGCTTGTGCCACACGTCAGACGGAACGTCGTGACCCCCGCGGGGGATGTCACTGTGCACGCCAGGCGAATCGGGGCGAGATCCCAGTGCCCTCTCGTACCCTTGTGGGGCGAGGCGCTCGGCGAGTTGCTCGACGTCGGGCAGGGGCAGGATACGGACCTGCAGATCGACGAACGGCTTTGCCGCAAGGCCAGGCACCGACGTCGACCCGATGTGATCGAACGCGGCATCGGAGACGCCGTCCAGTCCCTGCAGCGCATCGCGAATCGCGCGAAGCTGAAGGTCAGCCGTCTCGCGCCAGGCGGGATCGTGTGGCTGAAGCTCGGCGGGGTTCATCCGTCGGCGTCCGCGAGGAGGTGGCGCAGGTAGCGCTGCGGCGCATCCAGGAACGCGCGATGGTGGCGCACGAGCTCGAGATCCTCCCAGGCGGACTCGCGGATGCCCCATTCGCCGAGTTCCAAGAGGGTTGCGCCGGGGAGCGCACACAGCAGCGGTGAGTGGGTGGCGCAGATGATCTGCGTGCCGCGCGCTCGCATGGTGTCGAGGTTGGCGATCCACCGCAGCGTCGAGTCGAACGACAGGGCCGCCTCCGGCTCATCCAGCAGCGCGAGGCCCGTGACGTAGTCGGGGTGGTTGAGCTTGCGCTCAAGGAGCGCGTTGAACGACTCGCCGTGGCTCTTCGCGTGCAGGTCGCGGTCGGGACTGCCTGGCAGCGATTCGAGCCAGGTGTAGTAGCTGTGCATCGTCTCGGCGCGCAGGAAGAAGCCGCCGCGGCCCGACAGGTTGCCCCTGACGATCTTCAGCCACTCGCCGAGCGGCGATTCGCTGCGGCGCGAGACCGTGCCACCGCTGCTCGAGCCGCCCTCTGCCGGAAGTCCGACCGCCTCGGCGATGCCCTCGAGCAGCGTCGACTTGCCCGAGCCGTTCTCCCCGACGAGGAACGTCACACCCGGCCCGAACTCCCACCCGCCGAAGGGGCCGGTTCCTGAGCCCGTCGAAGGGGTGTCCGCCTTCTTGAGGAACTCCCCGACCGCGGGGACGTTCGCCGGCCAGCTCGCCCAATCGATTACGGCATCCCGGAACACACCGATCGCCCGGATCGGCCGCGAGTCGCTCTGCCACGGAATGCCCACAGCCTCACCCTACGTCCCGGTCCCTGAGCCTGCGTCCCGGTTCCTAAGCCTGTCGAAGGGCCGACACCCGCACGACCATCCGACGCTTCGACAAGCTCAGCGCAGGCTTGCAGGAGGAAATCGCCCAGAATCTCCTGCAGACGTCGCGGCCTCCTGCATCTGTCGGCCACGGCGCGACCGGTAGGCTATTCTCACGTGAGTGAAAGTCTGTGGGCGGCGACCGCCGAAGAGCTGCTGAAGCGCACTGCCTCGCCCGACCCGACCCCCGGCGGCGGGTCGATCGCCGCGGTGTCGGGTGCTCTCGGGGCGGGCCTCGTGCTCATGGCGTTGCGGGTGACGGATGACCCCGCGCTCACCGAGCAGGTGCACCGCGGCGAGAGGCTGCTCGACGCCATCGCGCCGGCGGCGGATGGCGATGTGCGCGACTTCGAGACGCTGATGGCCGCGTACCGGATGCCGAAGGACGACCCCGAGCGCGCATCCGCGATCGAGTCGTCAGGCGTCGCAGCGACCGAACGCCCCCTCGATCTCGCCGAGACCCTGCTCGAGGTCATCGCGCTCGCCGACGCCGTCGAGCCGCTCGTGAAGCGCAGCATCGTCAGCGACGTGCTCGCCGGACGCGACCTTGCCCGGGGAGCCGCAGCGGCGGCCATCCGCACCGCCGACATCAATCTCGCCTCGCTCGAGCGCGCGTCCTCCCCCGCCGCTCCGGCTCTTCGCGCCAGGCGCGAGGCCATCCTCACCGCCCTTCAGGAGAACCAGGCATGACCGCCACCGTGCTCGATCCCTCGCAGATCGCCGCCGAGTATCGCCTCCGCGTGCGCGACGCAGTCACCGCGCTGGCGCAGGATGGTCGCACCCTGCGGATCGTCGGTCTGCTCGCACAGGAGACGGGCCCAGCGGCGACCTACGCACGGTACGCCCAGCGAGGCGCCACCGATGTGGGCGTCACGATGGACGTGCGGCACATCGCGCCCGATGCCGCTCCGCAGGCGATCGCCGAGCTCAATCTTGATGCGTCCGTCGATGGCGTCTTCCTCTACTACCCCATGCTCGATGTCACCCAGGATCGGTGGCTGCGCGAGCTCGTCGACCCGCGCAAGGACGTCGAGGGGATGCACTCGTTCTGGAGCCGTCTGCTCTACGAGAACACCCGGTTCCTCGACGAGGAGCACGCGCAGCGCGCCATCCTGCCGTGCACACCGCTCGCGATTCTCAAGCTGCTGCAGCATGCGGGCATGCGGGGAAATGGCGATGCGGCGCCCCTCGAGGGGCTCACCGCGTGCGTCATCAACCGGTCCGAGATCGTCGGACGGCCGCTGTCCGCCATGCTCGCCAACGACGGCGCGCGGGTGTACTCACTCGACCTGACCGGCACCCAGATTCTGGAGCCCGCGATCGGCCGCCGCGCGCATGACGTGCGCGACTCGGATGCCACGCGCGCCGAGGCGCTCGCTGCCGCCGACGTCGTGATCACGGGCGTGCCATCCCCGAGTTTCGAGCGTGTGCGCGGCGACGAGATCAAGCCGGCAGCGATCTGCGTGAACTTCGCCTCGGTCGAGAACTTCGACGATTCGATCCTCGAGGTCGCATCGGTGTTCGTGCCGCGCGTCGGCCCGCTGACGGTCGCGATGGCGATGCGCAACCTCACCCGCCTCGCCACCATGAACCTGCGCTGAGGGTTCGCGACTCAGCGACCGAAGAGCTTACGGAGCCCGCCCTTGGCGCGGGTGAAGCCGTGCGCCTCGACCTGCTGAGCGATGGTGTCCTCCCACGCCTTCGAGTCGTAGGTCTGCGTGCCGGCGCCACCGCCACCGACCTGCTTCGAGAACGAGAACGACCTCGTGGTTCCCGGCTTCTTCTCGATCTTCAGTCCCCCGCCGGAGAGGCCCACGTGTGCGGATCGGTCGGTCGACGTGATCTTGTACGTACCTCCATCCGGATCGAGTCGAACCACGAAGTCCCAGCTCGCCTGCTCGTGCCCCGAGAGCCCAGCCATGTCACGATAGGCAACGGTGACCGTCACCGTCGTGTTTTCCGCCGACACCGTGACGTCGTCATCCTGAAGCTGTTGAAGAGATTGCAGTGCGCCGTTGAGATCTGCCATGGTCGGCAATCATAGCAAGCTCACATTCCCCACGACAGGACCCGGCCCCCGACGACGACGCTGCGGCCGGACCTGGCTCAGGAAAGCTCTGCTCGATCTTCAGATCGGGGTCTCGACAAGGAGAGTCAAGATCGTCACGGATCTCGCGGAGAAGGGTGTCCGGCAGAATGACGCCCTGGTCATCGTGACCTGTGGATGACCGAACCGCGATACCCCGAGCTACAGGGTGCTTCGCACTTGTTGCCTCTTCTGCTCTCGGTTCTCCCAGCGTGCGGCATGACGCCCGAGCGGGCCGGCGGGCTGCGTCCAGTTCGGGCAAATGCCCTCGATATTGCCGGGGATCGGCACACGTCGCGCGGGTCCCCATTCGGTCGGGGTGTCTTCCAGCTCGAGCGGGGAATGTTCGGCGGCCGTCAGCGGGTTCTCGGGCGGCGTCATGCCGTGGAGCAGGTTCGCGGTGCCGATGAGCGACCCCTTGATGTGCGTGGCGACTGAGGTGGTGAGCTGGCGGGTGAGTGCGCGGGCGATGGCCGTGACCAGGAGCCAGCCGGTCGCGTGGTCGAGCGCCTGCACGGGCAGCGGGGTCGGCTCGTCCAGGCCGTAGGCGGCCGCGCCGTCAGCGGCGATCCCGCAGCTCATCTGCACGAGGCTGTCGAAGCCGCGCCGGTTCTGCCACGGCCCCACCCAGCCGTAGGCGTCGAGGCCGGCGGTGATCAGGGCGGGATTGAGCGCGGCAAGCTGCGCGTCGTCGTAGCCGCGCTTCGCCAGCGCGTCGGCCCGGTAGCCCACCACGATCACGTCGGCGGCCGTCACGAGATCCTCGAAGGTGGCGCACCCCTCGGGGGTGGTGAGGTCGACGGCGGCGGTGCGCTTCCCGACCGTCGTCTCGGGCAGCAGCGAGGTCACTTCCTCGAAGCCGGGCGGGTCGATGCGCAGCACGTCGGCACCGTATGCGGCGAGAAACTTGGTGCACACCGGCCCCGCGATGACGCGGGTGAGATCGAGCACCCGAATACCGCTGAACGGCAGAGCCGCGCGCGTATTCGCCCAGCCCATCGGTGCGGTGGTGCCGCGCTCCTCGATCGTGAGCAGTGGGGCGTCGAGGGTGGCCTGCCCTGCGGGTGAGGCGAGCCACTCGGTTCGGGTGTGCATGGCGGCGGCCGCGCCGCCGGCGGCGACGATCGCGCTCTCGAGTTCATCGGCGGGGCGAGCGGCAACAGCGGCCTGCACGCCTTCGCGATCCTCCGCGCCCAGCAGCTCGTGCACGGCGGTGCGATGGTGAGCATAGTTGGTGTGCAGCCTGATCCATCCGTCGGCGGCGCGATAGTTGCCCGCGATCGGGTCCCACAGCGGCGGCCGCTCCCACCCGAGCGGGCTGAACAGCGATTCGGCCTGGAACGCGGCGCACGCTTCGGTGCTGTCGAGCACGACCGGGGCGAGAGGTGCAGAACGTCGGGCCGCATGCAACTGCGCGGCGGCCAGCGTCGCGGCGGCCACGGCACTCGTGGCCAGCCCCGTCACATCGAACGCCGAGGGCAGCACGACGCGAGGCCCCGTAACCGTTGCTGCGTCGAGGGTCTGCTGCACGGTGGGGTCAGTGGTGCCAGTGGCCTCCCACGGGCGAGCCAAGAGGTCGGAGAATGAAGCATCCATGCCTCTCATGGTGCACCCAGCACATCCGATAAACAGTGTTGATTGTCGTCAAGCATGATGCGGTGTGCGGGGAAATGCGCGAGCGCAGAACCGCAGCGGTCGCTCGGCGTATTCTTCCAGCGCGTGCGCGATCCATCCGATTCTTGCTAGGAGCGCACGGCCGGTACCGGGGAGAGCTTCGCCCTCGCGCTGACTTCTCGGGTGGGTGGGCGTGATTACGGGCGAAGCCCGCACATCGCCGCGATCCTTTACTCGCGGGCCTCGCTTGCAGACCTGTCAGAGCCGAGCGGGGCTCACTCGTCTTGTTCCATCGCTGATTGCAGGAGACGTGCCGCTTCTGCGAGGTGGTGTTCGAGGCGTGCTCGCTGCTTTTCCGTGAGCTTGGGTACGGCGGCGGCGATGGCATCGGTTGTGGGATTGTCTGCACGGTCGAGCGCGTCTGCGCGCGTCGCTTCGTCCAGGCTGACGCGAACCTTGCGCCGGTCAGAGGGGTCAGATTCGAGGATGACCGCTCCGACATCGGCCATTGCGCGCGTGATTCGGGATACGAGGCTCTGAGCGAGTCCGGTGCGGCGAGTGATTTCGCTGATGGCGGAGCGCGGATGTCTGGCGATGTCCTCCATGACCGCCAGTTCGCCAGCGTTGATCCGATCCTCGCCGGTGTTCTCGGTCGCGCGCAGCGCAATCTCACGGAGTACCCGTGCGAGGCGGTGAAGGTCGGCGGCGCGCATGTTCCAATTTCATCAGTCAGACGACTCCAGGCACCGTCAGCGCGCCGACTGGGCATGAAGCTCCTCGGGCTGCGCATCGGACTTCTTCAGGCTGCGGGAGCGAACAAAGAGCACGGTGCTTCGGGTGAGCACCTCGCACAACGCCATGACGATCAAGCCAGAGGCCCAGGTGTTCGCGGAGTGGATACCCAGCGCCTTGCTTGCCTTCGCGATGGCAGGTCCGCCACCGTTCAACGCGAACAGACCGAACGCAAGGCGCCCGCCGGTGCCCATCAGCCACAGGATTGCGGCGAGCCATCGGGCCCGAGCCTTGACGACGCCATTTTCGACATAGACATCGGTGAGGAATCCGCACCCTGCGCCGAGTCCCACGCCTGCGTCGAAACAGGCCGCAACGAAGGACCAATCGGCGGCGTAGCCTGGAATGCCGCTGAGGTAGTTGATCGCCCCCCAGATCACCAGCGGCACCGGCCACAGTAACCCGACCAGCGTCAGCTTCCGCCCTCTGATCTGGGTCACCACCACCAGGATCAGGGAGATCGAGATGATCCACTCGGTCAAATCCATTACGCACTCCGTTCTGCCAGGATGCGTCCTATTCGCTATCCATCACTAATGATACATCAATAGTGATCTATATAGATCATCGAGCCGCACCCAACGGCGTCCCGCCAGGCACGACGCCGACATCCCGCCGCTTACTGCCCCCTGAGGCGCCACTCTTCTCTTCTGAATGCATGTGGCGCACCTGACGAGCGTGCGGGTCGTGCAGGTCGATACGGAACTACGCGACCTCATCACCGCCCGAGCAAGCCGCCGCACTGGTCGAAGCGAAGCGTGCAGCGGCAGAACAGGCCCGGCAACGCGCCACAGACCGCGCACGACGACTTCGCAGCACGGTTGATCGAGCAGAACCCCCCGAGCACAGAGCCACAGCGTGACGGCCCCGGGCTGGGCTTGTAGGAACGTCGGGGAATCCTGGCCGGTGTCAGGGTTGCGACGTACACTCGGGGTATGTCTTTGGATGTCGCGGAGGTGGAGCGGGCGCTGCTCTCGCTGGGTCGGCGTGATCGCGCCGAGGTGCTGCACCGTGGCGTTCAGAGCCTCGACATGGACGATCAGGTCGCCGAGGATCAGGCCGAGGTCGATGCTGCCTGGCGTTTTGAGATTCGCCGCCGCATTGACGACATTGAGAGCGGGAAGGTCGAGTTGCTCGACGCGGACGAGGTACATGCGCAGATTCGCGCCAAGCTCGACGCGATGCGCAAGTGACGCTGACGCGCCGCATTCATCCTGAGGCTGCTCTCGAACTGTCAGAAGCGACCGAGTGGTACGAGGCGGAGCGCGCCGACCTCGGCGGTGACTTCCTCTCTGAGGTCGGAGTGACGGAACGGCGCGTGCTCGATTGGCCGGAGGCGGCCCCGGTGTTTCCTGGCTGGGATGAGCTGCCAGTGGTGCGAAGTGCCAGCTCCGCGTGTTCCTGTATCGCGTGGTGCACTACCTCACCGACAGCAGCCTCGTGATCGTCGCTTACGCGCACCATCGCCGCAGGCCGAAATACTGGCAGCATCGCCTCGACGGATAACCCCTATTCGGCACCTTCGCC
>JASGDS010000260.1:0-4989 GCA_047607025.1 Microbacterium sp. | reverse complement strand
TCGAGTTAAGGCTCTGTAACGTTTTCGGCGGGGGTTTTGGCCATAGCGGCACACGGTGCCTAACCTGAACGTTATCCGTGTCTGGGCGATGTATCGCCTGGATGCATCCACCCCTGCACAGGAGGAAATGTGAAGATCTCACGTCTAATGGCGGGCATGGGCGCCGTCGCGGTGGGAGCGCTCGTGCTCTCCGGCTGCGGCAACCCGTACCAGTCGGAGGTCGTTGAAGGCACCGAGATCACGGTCGCGTACAACGAAGGGTTCATGGCGTTCAACGACGACAGCAGCGCGGGCAACAACACCGCGAACAGCAACGTCAAGTATGTGACCGATGTCGCGTCGTCGTGGGCGTACTACGACAACACCCCGAAGCTCGTCAAGAACACCGACTTCGGCACCTACGAGCAGACGAGCGAAGACCCGCTGACCGTGGACTACAAGATCACCGCCGACGCCGTGTGGTCGGATGGCGTGCCGATCGACGAGGCCGACATGCTCATGATGTGGGCCGCGATGTCGGGCAACGTCGAAGGAGGCTGGTCGCCGGCCGCGACGACGGGGTGGAACCTGATCACCACGATGCCGGAGACCGGTGACAAGGAGATCACGTTCGTCTACGACGAGCCGTATGTGGACTGGGAGCTCATCCAGCCGCTCGGCGTGTCGGCGCACGGCACGTACGCGCTGGCGTACCCGGACGAGTACACCGAGGTGCAGGCCGCGTGGGACACCTACGAGAGCTCGCAGTCGGATGACGACTTCACCGCGTACACGGATGCCGCGAAGACGTTCGCCGAGACCGCGAAGCAGAAGGTCGTCGACGCGATCACCGACGGCGACACCGCCGTGCTGGAGAAGCTCGCCACCGCGTGGAACGACGCCTACGTGTACACCTCGATGCCGGAGAGCCCCGCAGCGTTCCTGACCGCCGGCCAGTACAACCTGCTGGACACCAAGGAGGACGAGTACACGACGCTCGTCGCGAACCCGCTGTTCACGTGGGGCGACTCGCCGAAGTACGAGAAGATCACGATCCGCGCGATCGCCGACTCGACGGCCGCGCTGCAGGCGCTCGAGGCCGGTGAGCTGGACATCTGGACGGGCCAGCCCGACGCCGACGTCCTCGCCGCCGCGCAGAAGATCTCGTCCGCCGAGATCCAGCAGGGCATCCAGGCGTCGCACGAGCACGTCGACCTGACCGTGAACAACGGCGGCCCGTTCGACCCGGAGTCGTACGGCGGTGACGAGGAGAAGGCGCTCAAGGTGCGCCAGGCCTTCCTCAAGACCATCCCGCGCCAGCAGATCGTCGACAACATCATCAAGCCGCTGCAGAGCGACGCCGAGGTGCGCAACGCGAACCTGGTGAGCGCGGCCGACACCGTGCGCTACCCGATCCTCACGGCCAACAACGGCTCCGCCGACTACGCCGAGGTCGACATCGACGGCGCCAAGGCGCTGCTCGAGGAGGCCGGCGTGACGGACACGATCGAGGTCGGCTTCTGGTACCCGGAGGGCAACGTCCGCCGTGGCCAGGAGTTCTCGCTGATCGCCGAGTCCGCCGCGAAGGCAGGATTCAAGCTGGTCGACGAGAGCGAGCCGAACTGGGCCTTCACCGACCCGTCGCAGGCTCCGATCAACCCGCACGACGCGACGATCTTCGCGTGGTCGCAGACCTCGCTCGCGGTGGGCGGATCCGACCAGATGTACGCGTGCTACGACGATCCGGCGGACAAGGGCGGCAACTACATGGGCTACTGCAACGAAGAGCTCACCGAACTGCTCAAGACGCTCAATGTGACCGCCGACGCGGACGCGCAGACCGAGATCCTCGACAAGGCGGAGCAGCTCATCTGGGCTGACGCCGTGACGATCCCGATCTTCCAGTTCCCGGGCCTGTGGGTCTCGAGCAAGAACGTGACGGGTGTCAAGGCGATGCCGTTGAGCCCCGACTACTTCTGGAACTTCTGGGAGTGGGCTCCGGCCGAGTAGTCCGCCGACCGCGAAATCGAGACTGTGGGCGCCGAGGGTGACCTCTCGGCGCCCACAGTCGCACCGGCCCGGCGACACCGTCGGGCCACCCGTATCGTTGCGAACGGAGTCGACATGGCCCCTGACCCCCATGCGAGAGAGCACACGTGCTGACCTTCATCCTGCGACGGCTGGTCGCCATCGTGCTCGTGCTCGTGGTCGCATCCTTCATCGTCTACACGCTGACCTCGATCACGTCCGACCCCCTGGCGGAGTTGCGCCAGAGCACGGCCCCCGGCCGTGAGGAGAAGATCGCGCTGCGCATCGAGCAGCTGAACCTCAACGCCCCGCTGATCGTCCGGTACCTCCTGTGGCTGGGCGGCGCGTCCAAGTGCCTCATCGGGCAGTGCGACCTGGGCATCGCGTTCAGCCGCAGCGACCAGCAGGTCACCGCGGCCGTGAGCAACGCCGCGACCTCGACGATCCAGCTCGTCACGGCGGCGACCATCATCGCCATCCTGTTCGGTGTCGCGATCGGCGTGCTGACGGCGCTTCGCCAGTACAGCGGCTTCGACTACACCGTCACCTTCCTGACCTTCGTGGTCTACTCGCTCCCGATCTTCTGGGTGGCCGTGCTGCTGAAGGAGTTCGGCGCCATCCGCTTCAACGAGTTCCTCGCCGATCCAGAGATCTCGGTGTGGGCCGTCCTGCTCGCAGGAGCGATAGCCGGCGTCGTCTTCATGAGCGTCCTCGGCGGCAACGGGCGGACGCGCCTGGTCACGTTCGCATCGGCGTTCATCGCCGCGGCAGGGCTCCTCGCCCTTCTCGGCGTCACGAACTGGTTCGCCCATCCCACGGTCGGCATCGTCGGCGTCATCGTGACGGGAGTCGTCGCGGCCGTCGGCGTCACCGCGATCGCCAACGGGCTCGCCAACCGCCGGGCGCTGCTGGCGACACTCGCCGTCGTCGCGGTGTGGGTCGCTGCGTACTACCCGCTGCAATACCTCTTCTTCTACGTCCCCTCGGGCTGGATGCTGATCGCGATGTACGTCGTCGCGATCATCGTGGGCGCGGTCGTCGGGTTCCTCCTGGGCGGCGACGACCGCAAGCAGATCGCGCGCACGGGTGCGCTCGTCAGCTTCATCACGTTCTTCGTGATCGTCATCGACCGCGTCATGCTCGTCTACCCCGACTACATCCAGCGCATCCCGCAGAGCGGCGTCATCGCCACGATCGGCTCGCAGACGCCGAACCTCACCGGCGACATGTGGTTCCAGATCCTCGACGGGTTCGCGCACCTCGTGCTGCCGACCATCGCACTGTCGGTCGTGTCGCTGGCGGCATACACGCGCTACTCGCGCTCGAGCCTGCTCGAGGTCATGAACCAGGACTACGTGCGCACCGCGCGGGCGAAGGGCCTCACCGAGCGCACCGTGGTCGTGCGCCACGCGCTGCGCAACGCGCTCATCCCGATCGCCACCATCGTCGCGTTCGACGTCGGCGCGCTGATCGGCGGCGCGGTGATCACCGAGACGATCTTCGCGTGGAAGGGCATGGGGGCCCTCTTCGTGGACGGACTGCACGACGGCGACGTGAACCTCGTGATGGGCTTCTTCATCGTGACCGGCGTGCTCGCCGTCGTCTTCAACCTGATAGCGGACCTCTTGTACACGGTCCTCGACCCGCGGATCCGGGTGAGCTGACATGTCGACACCGATTCCCTCCACCGACGCTGTGCAAGACCGCGGCTCCGAGCAGTCGATCGAGCAGAAGGCGATCGCCGGCCTCAGTCAGGGTCAGCTCGTGCGCCGTCGGTTCTTCCGGCACCGCGGCGCGGTGTCGGCGATGATCGTGCTGGCGTTCGTCATCCTGCTCGTGTTCACGTCGGTGGGCACCGTGGTCGGCGGCACGGGCAACCTCGAGGCGGGCGCCGACGGCGCGCTCACGATCAACGGATGGCGCATCCGCGGCTGGTGGCCGCTGGACTGGTACACGTCGTATCCGGTGGTCAACAGCGGGCTGCCGACCCTCTCGCTGTGGCCGCTGCAGTTCGGCGAGCATCCGTTCGGCCAGGACACGCTGGGCAAGGACATCTTCGCCCAGGTCATGCGCGGCGCCCAGCAGTCGATCACCGTGATGTTCATCGTGGGGCTGGTCTCGCTCGTCGTCGGCGTCGTGCTCGGCGCCCTGTCGGGCTTCTACCGAGGCTGGATCGACTCGCTCATCATGCGGTTCACCGACGTCGTCATCATCATCCCGATCATCGTCATCGGCGCGATCCTCGGAAAGCTCTTCGGCGGCAACGCCATCGTGTTCGGGCTCTTCCTCGGCATCCTCAGCTGGGTGGGCCTGGCCAGGCTTGTGCGCGGCGACTTCCTGTCGCTGCGAGAACGTGAGTTCGTGGATGCTGCGCGGGTCGCCGGCGCGAGCAGCGGTCGGATCGTCTTCCGGCACATCCTGCCCAACGCGGTCGGCGTCATCATCGTCAACGTCACTCTGCTGATGAGCGCCGCCGTGCTGACGGAGGCCGCGTTGAGCTTCATCGGCTTCGGCATCAAGTTCCCGGACGTCTCGCTCGGCCAGATCATCTCGGAGTACACCGGCGCGTTCCGCACGCGGCCGTGGCTGTTCTGGTGGCCGGGCCTGTTCATCGTCATCCTCGCGCTGTGCATCAATTTCATCGGCGACGGCCTGCGCGACGCGTTCGACCCGCGCCAGCAGTCCAAGGTCAGCCGCCGGCGGGCGTCAAAAGCCGTCTCCGCCATCGGCTCGGTGCAGGGCGTGCAGATCGTCGAGGCGCCCACGAGCGCCGACGACCCCGAGGCGATCGACGAGTTCGCCGCGCTGCCCGAGCCGCCGGGCGATCCCGATGAGCCGTCGGCGACGCCGCCGGACGATGAGAAGGGCGCTCAGCCGTGAGCGGCCGCGTGCGCGAGGCTCACGATCGCGGCGCCGGCCAGCGCCGCCGTCGCGGCGATCAGCCAGACGTGCCACACGGTCGCCGTGCCACCGGGCCGCGAC
>JASGDS010000259.1:0-8160 GCA_047607025.1 Microbacterium sp. | reverse complement strand
GGATGGCCTGTACGACGCGTTCGTCGAGAAGTTCGCGGCCGCGATGGCCGGGTCGAAGGTCGGCGAGCCCCTCGCAGACGACACCGTCATCGGCCCGCTGTCCTCGGCCGCCGCGACCGCGCGCCTGCAGTCGCAGGTCGACCGGGCCGTGGAGCAGGGCGCCACGATCGTCGTCGGCGGCAAGGCCGACGGCAACTACTTCCCGGGCACCGTCATCACGGGCGTCACCGCGGATGCCGACGCGTACCGCGAGGAGTTCTTCGGCCCCGTCGGCGTCGTCTACCGGGCGGCCTCCGAAGACGAGGCCGTGATGATCGCGAACGACACGCCCTTCGGCCTCGGCTCCTACGTCTACACGACCGACGCAGCGCAGGCCGAGCGCGTCGCCGACGCGATCGACGCCGGCATGGTCTACATCAACTGCGTGCTCGCAGACAGCCCCGAGCTGCCCTTCGGCGGCGTGAAGCGGTCGGGCACGAGCCGCGAGATGGGCCTGCTGGCTGCCGACGAGTTCGTCAACAAGAAGCTCATCCGCACCGCCTGAAACTGCCTCAACGCTCCGGGACTGCGCGTGACACGCGCAGTCCCGGAGCGTTTGTGCACTCCGGCCTCACCGCGGGGTCGGCGCGGATGCGGCGCGCCTCGAGCACCGCGTCCTGATTCGCGCCGAGGAACGAGACATCCCAGTCATAGGCGTCGCGCTGGGTCTGGATGATCCGCTTCACGTCGTTCGCCGTGTAGGCGTGCGACGCGTTCTCGTGGCCATCCGTGACGATCGTCACGAGCACGGTGCCCGGCCGACGTTCTTCGGGGAGGGCCGAGAGCGCGGCGCCGAAGCCGGAGAACGTGATCCTCCCCGCCGAATTCACCGACTGAGTGACATTCCTCAGATGAGAGCGGTCGTCAGCTCAGGCTGATCGCGGAGACGTCGGGCAGGTCCCCGAAGCGAGCCTTCGTATCGAGAGACACAATGGTGCGCCCGGTCTCGACGGCCGTCGCTGCGATGATCAGGTCGTGCGCGCCGCGCGGGGTGCCCGTGCGCCGCGTGAAGGCGAGCAGCGGCGCATGCGCAGCGGCGGTGCGCTCGGTGTAGTCGAGCACCGCCACGCTCTGCAGAATGGCGTCGAGCACGTCAGTGCGCTTTGCGCGCTGCTTCTCGGTCTGGGCGAGTTCGATGCCTTCGCGAAACTCCGCCACGGTGATCGCTGCGATGGACGTGTCGTCCTCATCAAAGGCAGAGAAGTCGACGCGTTCACGCTCGATGGCGATGAGAGCCGTGGTGTCGAGGATCAGTCGTCTGACCACGAGTGCGAGCCGTCAGTGAGCAGCTCTCTGGTCGTATCGAGATCAGACAGCATCGTTTCGAGGTCGGCGTCATCGGTGCGGGAGACACCTGCCAACGCGGCACGCAACCCCTTGCCGGTGTGCGGCGACGCTGGTCGCAGCTCTGCGATCACCTGCCCGCCGCGACTGATGCGCACTGTTTCGCCCGCCTCGACGCGGTCAAGCACATCCGAGAACCTTCGGGATGCTGCGGTCGCGGTGATCGTGCTCATGCAATCAGATTATCTGATCAACCTGGAAGGCGAAAGTGCGGGATTCGCGGCACGATCGGGTCTCACCGAGGCCGCACCATATGCAGCGCAGGAGAATGTCGCGTCCGTAGGACGATTGCGCCCGCCGACATCCTTCGGAAGCCGAGTTCACCTCTCTGAAGCGTGACCGGACGAGGGGCCTTGTCCTGCGCGTCAGCGGTGGAAGGTGCGGGCGAGGGCCTCGGCTGAGCGAGCGACGAGGCTGACGTCGGCGCCGACGAGGGCGAAGGATGCCCCCGCATCGACGTACGCGCGTGCCGAGGCCTCGACGAAGGCGTTCACGCCCACGGGCTTACCGGCGGCCAGCACGCCGGCGAAGGCGCGCTCGACGGCGGCGACGACATCCGGATGCCCCTGCTGACCGATGAGACCCATGTTCGCGGCGAGATCGGATGGCCCGATGAACACCCCGGCGACGCCGTCCACCGCGGCGATCGCCTGAGCATTGTCGACGCCCTCCGGCGTCTCGATCTGCACGATCACCTGCGGGTCGGCAGTGGCGAGGTAGTCGGTCGTTCGGCCCCAGCGGCCCGAGCGGGCCAGCGCGCTGCCGACGCCGCGGTGCCCGCGCGGGGGATAGGACGCGTGCGCGACGGCGGCCGCGGCGGCCTCGGCCGTCGGCACCATCGGCACCATGATCGTCTCGGCGCCGAGGTCGAGCACGCGCTTGATCCACACCTCGTCGTTCGCCGGTACCCGTACCACCACGGGCGCGGGATAGGCGGCGGTCACCTGCAGCAGCTGCTGCACTTCGGAGAGGCCGACCGATCCGTGCTCCATGTCGATGAGCAGCCAGTCGAAGCCCGAACCCGCCATGATCTCGGCGATCACGGGCGAACCCGATGAGATCCAAGCGCCGAACCCGGGGCCACCGGACAGACTCAGATGAAGCGACATGTGATGGTTCCCATCTCTCGGTAGTCGGCGGTGACGACATCGCCCTTGCTCACCCACATGGGCCGGGTGAAGCTGCCGGCGAGAATGATCTCGCCCGACTCCAGCCTGTCACCGTGCTGATGGAGCTTGTTCGCGAGCCACGCCACGCCGATCGCCGGATGGCCGAGCACCCCGGCGGCGACGCCCGTCTCCTCGATCGTGTCGTTGCACTTCAGCAGCGCGGCGATCCAGGGCAGGTCGACCTCGTCCGGTCGCTTGCGCACATCGCCCAGCACCATGCCGCCGTAGGCGGCGTTGTCGCTGATCGTGTCGACGATCGTGCGGCCTTCGAGCTGAATGTGCGAGTTCAGCACCTCGAGTGCGGGTACGACGTAGTCGGTCGCGGCGAGCACATCCTCGAGGGTGCAGTCCGGTCCCTCGAGCGGCGCGTTCAGCACGAACGCGAGCTCCACCTCGATGCGCACATTGCTGTACTGGTCGAAGGGGATCTCCACGCCCGACGCGAACACGGTGTCATCGAACATGACGCCGTAGTCGGGCTCAGTGATGCCCGTCGCCTGCTGCATCGCGCGAGACGTCAACCCGATCTTGCGGCCGACAAGCCGGCGCCCTGTGGCGAGCTGCGAATCGCGCCATATTCCCTGGATGGCATATGAGTCGTCGATCGTCGCCTCGGGGTACCGGGCGGTGATGCGCTCGATCATCCCGTGGCTGCGCTCCGCGTCCGCCAGCTCGGCGGCCAGGACCGCGCGCTTCGACAGGCTCAGCGACCCCCCTTCGACAGGCCCTTCGGCAGGCTCAGGACAGGCAACAGGGGTCGAGTGGGTCATAGCTGGTGCCCGAGCTTGTACTCGCCGTCGTCGTCTCTGCGGGTGTACGAGAAGCCGTCGGCCCCGATGGTGACCGCCATCTCGCTGTCGTCGGTGCGGGCGATGACCGGCTGCGGGTTGCCGTCGAGGTCGAGCACGAGCGACGCGTCGGTGTACCACGAGGGAACGACAGGGTTGCCCCACCAGTCGCGGCGCTGGTTGTCATGCACGTCCCAGGTCACGACCGGGTTGTCGGGGTCGCCCGTGTAGTAGTCCTGCGTGTAGATCTCCACGCGGTGGCCATCCGGGTCGCGCAGGTAGAGATAGAACGCGTTCGAGACGCCGTGGCGGCCAGGGCCGCGCTCGATCGCGTCGCTGCGACGCAGCGCACCGAGCTTGTCGCAGATGGCGAGGATGTTGTGCTTCTCGTGCGTCGCAAAGGCGACGTGGTGCATCCGCGGGCCGTCGCCGCCCGTCGCCGCAGTGTCGTGCACGGTGGGCTTGCGGCGCATCCACGCGGCGTACACGGTGCCCGCCTCGTCCTGAATGTCCTCCGTCACGCGGAAGCCGAGGTCCTGATAGTGCTTCACGGCGCGGGGCACGTCGGGTGTCACCTGGTTGAAGTGGTCGAGGCGCACGAGCTCGCCGGGAACATGCACGTCGTAGCGCCACGACAGACGCTCGACGTGCTCGGTCGCGTAGAAGAACTCGTAGGGGAAGCCCAGCGGATCGACCACGCGCACGGAGTCGCCGATGCCCTTCGTGAAGCCGTTCGTCTCGCGGCGCACATCGCAGCCGAGCTCGGTGTAGAAGGCGACCGCACGGTCGAGGTCCTCCGGCGTGCGCACGCGGTAGCTGAAGGCGGCGACGGCCGCGATCGGGCCGCGGCGCAGCACGAGGTTGTGGTGGATGAACTCCTCGGTCGAGCGCAGGTAGATCGCCTCGTCGTCCTCCTCGGTCACGTGCAGGCCGAGCACGTCGACGTAGAACACGCGGCTGGCGGCCAGGTCGGTGACGACGAGGTCCATGTAGGCGCAGCGCAGGATGTCGGGAGGAGAGGCCTGCGGCGTCGCGACGGGGTTCTCGGAGTGGATGGGCGCCTCCTGGCTCACGTAGAAGCCATCCGAGGTCAGGGTCTTTTCAGTCATGTCGCGTCCTTGCGAGGTCAGTTCTTGCCGAACGTGGGGTTGTGGGGTTCGCCGAGCGTGATGTGAACGCTCTGCTGGTCGGTGTAGAAGTCGATCGAGCGGTAGCCGCCCTCGTGGCCGAGACCGGATGCCTTCACGCCGCCGAAGGGGGTGCGCAGGTCGCGCACGTTGTTCGAATTGAGCCAGACCATCCCCGCCTCGACCGACTGGGCGAAGTTGTGCGCGCCCTTGAGGTCGTTGGTCCAGACGTAGGCGGCCAAGCCGTATTTCGTGTTGTTGGCGAGCGCGAGTGCGTCCTGCCATCCATCGAACGGAGTGATCGCGACGACGGGGCCGAAGATCTCCTCCTGGAAGATGCGGGCGTCGGGGGACACGTCGGCGAAGACGGTCGGCTGCACGAAGTTGCCCTCGGGGAACTCCGCCGGACGTCCGCCTCCGGCCACGAGGCGCCCTTCGGTCTTTCCGATCTCGACGTAGCTCATGACCTTGGCGTAGTGCTCGGGGTGCACGAGTGCGCCCACTTCGGTGGCGGGGTCGGATGGCAGACCCACCTTCACGCGGGAGGCCTGCGCCGCGTAGCGCTCGACGAACTCGTCGTAGACGCTGCGCTGCACCAGGATGCGCGACCCGGCCGTGCAGCGCTCGCCGTTCAGCGAGAACACCCCGAAGATGCAGGCGTCGTTCGCGAGGTTGAGGTCGGCGTCTTCGAAGACGATCGCGGGGCTCTTGCCGCCCAGCTCCATCGACAGCCCCTTGAGATACGGCGCGGCGTTCGCGAAGATCAGCTGCCCCGTCGACGACTCGCCGGTGAACGAGATGAGCGGAACATCCGGGTGCTTCACGAGCGCGTCGCCGGCGTCTTCGCCCAGACCGTTGACGAGGTTGAAGACGCCCTGGGGCAGCCCCGCCTCCTCGAAGATGCCCGCCCAGAGGGAGGCCGACAGCGGCGTGAACTCGGCGGGCTTCAGGACGACCGTGTTGCCGGTGGCGAGTGCGGGGCCGAGCTTCCACGATTCGAGCATGAACGGCGTGTTCCACGGCGTGATGAGGCCGGCGACGCCGATCGGCTTGCGGTTGACGTAATTCAGCTGCTTGCCCGGCACCTTGAACGCGTCGTCGGCCTGTGCGACGATCAGGTCGGCGAAGAAGCGGAAGTTCTCGGCCGCGCGACGCGCCTGCCCGAGCGCCTGCGTGATCGGCAGACCGGAGTCGAACGACTCCATCTCGGCCAGCTGCGCATCGCGCGACTCGACGATGTCGGCGATGCGGTGCAGCACGCGCGAGCGTTCGCGGGGGAGCATGCGCGGCCAGGGGCCATCCGTGAACGCGCGGCGCGCGGCGGCGACGGCGGCATCGATGTCGGCCTTCTTGCCCGCGGCTGCGTGCACGTAGGTCTGGTTGGTGACGGGGTTCAGCACCTCGAAGGTGTCGCCGTCGACCGAGTCGACGAAGGCGCCATCGATGTAGTGCTGAATCTTCTCCGGCAGGTTCTCGGGGGCGGTCATGCTGTCTTCCTTAGGGGTGTGGCTGAAGCGCGGGCTTCGAGGTAGGCGTTGAGGGTGTTCCAGCGGTGGTTTCTGGCGGCGAGCTCGATCTCTAGCGGGTCGGCGTCAGAGCGGATGAGGTCGATGATGTGGGCGTGCTCGGCGACGGATGCCGGCGCGCGGTCGGGCACGAACGCGAACGTCGTGTCGCGCACGGCCGGCAGGCGCCACCATCCGCGGTGCACGAGATCGAGGATGTGCGGGTTGGGGCACGCCTCGAACAAGACACTGTGGAACGACTCGTTGAGCCGGGTGAACACGTGCGGGTCGAAGTGGTCGAGCTGTGCGCGCATCTGCTCGTTGATGGCGAGGGCGCGGTCGAGATCCGCGTCCGTGAGCGCGGGGGCTGCCAGCGCCGTCGCCGAGCCCTCGACGAGGCCGAGCGTCTGCATCGTGTAGACGTACTCGCTCTCGTCGGCGACCGCGACGCGCGCGCCGACGTTGCGCTCGAACAGCACCTGCCCCTCGGCTTCGAGGCGACGAATGGCTTCGCGCACGGGGACGACGCTCATGTCGAGCTCGTCGGCGATCGACGTCAGCACGAGCCGATAGCCGGGGGAGTAGGCGTGGCTCGCAATCTTCTCGTGCAGGAAGTCGTAGGCGAGCTCGCTCTTGGATACGTTCATCGATCCGCCTGGAACTTCGCGCGCCACTCGGCGTTCATGGGGAACAGACCATCCACGCAGTGCCCCTCTTTCACGCGCTCTGCGATCCACTCGTCCTCCGCCTCTTGGGCGAGGCACGCGTCCGCGACCTCCTCCGCCAGCGCGGGGGGGATGACGATGACGCCATCGTCGTCGCCGACGATGATGTCGCCCGGCTGCACGGTGGCGCCGCCGCAGGCGATCGTCACGTCGCCCTCCCACGGCACATGCAGACGCCCGAGAACGGCGGGATGCCCGCCCTGCGAGAAGACGGGCAGGTCGATCGACGCGACGACCGCGTGGTCGCGCACTCCGCCGTCGGTGACGATGCCTGCGGCGCCGCGAGCCTGCGCGCGCAGCGCGAGGATGTCGCCGAGCGTGCCGGAAGAGGCATCGCCGCGGGCCTCGATCACGATGACCTCGCCGGGCTCCACGGCGTCGAAGACGCGCTTTTGCGCGTTGTAGCCGCCGCCGTAGGTCTTGAAGAGGTCTTCGCGCAGCGGAACGAAGCGCAGCGTCTTGGCGGTGCCGACGAGCTTCGCGCCCGGGGTGTCGCTCTTGGGTCCGTCGATGAACACCTGGCGGATGCCGCGCTGACGCAGCTGCTGCGAGAGCCCGGCGACAGGGGCGGCGAGCAGTTTGGCGCGAAGCTCGGGGGAGATGCCCTCCTGAACGGGCGGCAGGCCGGCGGTCTCGCGGTCGCCCCACGCTTCTTCGCGCTGCAGGTCGTTGACGCTGGGGCCCGACCCGAGTGAGGGGTCGAAGTCGCCCGGCCCCGCCACCACGCGCGAGACGAGGCGGCCGCTGGTGGCGCCCGTCGCGGGGAAGTCGACCTCGACCTCGATGACGTCGCCGGGCACGGCGACGGACGACCCGGCCGGGGTTCCGGTGAGAATCACGTCACCCGTCTCCAGCGTCAGGTGCTGCGCGAGATCGGCGACGATCTGCGCGAACGGGAAGATGAGGTCGCTGGTTTCGGCATCCTGCACCAGCTCGCCGTTGCGCCAGGTGCGCAGGCGCAGCGCTGCAGGGTCGACGGTGCGGGCGTCGATGAGCGACGGCCCGAGCGGTGTGTAGCCGTCGCGGCCCTTGTTGCGCACATTCGAGCCCTTATCGTTGCCGCGCAGGTCATAGAGGCCCCAATCGTTCGATGCCGTGACGAACGCGATGTGGTTCCAGGCCTCGTCGAGCGAGACGCGGTGGGCGGGCTCGCCGATGACGAGCGCGATCTCGCCCTCATAGGCGAGCAGCTCCGTGCCATCCGGCCGTTCGACCTCGCTGCCCGTGGCGGCGACGGAGCTCGCGGGCTTGAAGAAGTAGGAGGGGGCGGCAGGGCGGCGGCCTCGCTGCGCAGCACGGGACTCGTAGCTGAGGTGCACGGCGATGATCTTGCCGGGCCTGGCGATCTGTTCGGTGGTCATGAGCTCCCTCGCTCTTGCGTCGTATTCGAAATCGTATATCATCGAGGCAGGTTCCCGCAACGGGTCTCGACGAAGGAGTCATCATGACCAATCCCCCAGGGC
>JASGDS010000258.1:0-2712 GCA_047607025.1 Microbacterium sp. | reverse complement strand
CGCCATCGTGATCTGCACGTGGTCGACGTAGTTGCCGTTCCAGATCGGCTCGTACAGTTCGTTCGCGAAGCGCAGCGCGAGGATGTTCTGCACCGTCTCCTTGCCGAGGTAGTGGTCGATGCGGAAGATGGCGTCGGCAGGGAAGGCCGCCTCGAGGGCGCTGTTGAGCTCCCTGGCCGAGGCGAGGTCGTGTCCGAACGGCTTCTCGATGACGACCCTGCGCCAGCGTGAGTCATCCGGCTTGTCGTCGACGAGACCGGATGTCAGCAGCTGCTGTGCGACGATCTCGAACGATTTCGGCGGGATCGACAGGTAGAACGCGTGGTTGCCCATCGTGCCGCGTTCGACATCCAGCTGGTCGACCGTGTCCTTCAGCCGCAGGAACGCCTCCGGATCGTCGAACTCGCCCTGCACGAAACGGATGCCTCGGCACAGCTGCTCCCAGGTCTCCTCGCGGAACTCGGTGCGTGCGCCCTTCTTAACCGCATCGTGCACGACCTCGGCGAAGTCCTGGTCGTCCCAGTCGCGCCTGGCGAAGCCGACGAGCGCGAAGCCGGGAGGAAGCAGACCCCGGTTGGCGAGGTCGTAGACGGCCGGCATCAGCTTCTTGCGCGACAGGTCGCCCGTTACGCCGAAGATCACCAGCGCGCTGGGTCCTGCGATGCGGTCGAGCCTGCGGTCGTCCTTATCGCGCAGCGGGTTGACGCCCTGTGCGATGTCTGCGGTCACCTCAGGCATCGGCCGACGAGAGCGCCTGGCGAACCGTGTTCTGCAGATCGTGCCAGCTGGCGATGAACTTCTCCACGCCCTCGTCTTCGAGCACCTGCGTCACATCGGCGAAGTCGATGCCGGCGGCGGCCAGCGCGTCGAAGTGCGCGTGCGCGTCCGCGTAAGCACCGGTGATCGTGTCGCCCGTGACGACGCCGTGGTCGGCCGTCGCCTCAAGCGTCTTCTCCGGCATCGTGTTGACGGTGCCGGCGGCCACGAGCTCGGTGACGTACAGCGTGTCGGGCAGGGCGGGGTCCTTCACACCCGTCGACGCCCACAGCGGACGCTGCGTGTTGGCGCCCGCAGCGACGAGCGCGGCCGCGCCCTCCTCGGCGAAGCGCTTCTCGAACAGTTCGTAGGCGAGACGCGCATTGGCGAGCCCAGCCTTCGACGTCAGCGCCTCTGCCTCGGGTGTGCCGATGGCGGCAAGCCGCTTGTCGACCTCGGTGTCGACGCGCGACACGAAGAACGACGCGACCGACTGGATGGTCGACAGGTCGATGCCATCCGCCTGCGCCTTCTCGAGACCCGCAAGGTAGGCCGAGATGACCTCGTCGTAGCGCTCGAGGCTGAAGATCAGGGTGACGTTGACGCTGATGCCCGCGCCGATGACCGCCGTGATGGCGGGCAGGCCCGCCTTCGTCGCGGGGATCTTGATGAGCGCGTTGGGCCGATCGACGGTCTTCCACAGCTCCTTCGCCTGCGCGATCGTGCCGTCGGTGTCGTGCGCGAGGTCGGGCGAGACCTCGATCGAGACGCGCCCGTCGACGCCACCCGTCGCGTCGAAGATGGGGCGGAAGATGTCGCTGGCGTCGCGCACGTCGTCGGTCGTGATCGAGAAGATCGCCTCGTCGACCGTCGCGCCCGCCTTCGCGTGCTCCGCGATCGTGTCCTCATAACCGATGCCGGCCGTGATCGCGCCCTGGAAGATCGTCGGGTTCGTGGTCACGCCGACGACGCTGCGGGAGTCGATCAGCTGCTGCAGGTTGCCGCTCGTGATGCGCGAGCGGGAGAGGTCGTCGAGCCAGATGCTGACGCCGGCTGCGGAAAGGTCTTCTGTGGGGGTGCTCATGCGTTCTCCTTAAGGGTCTCGCGCGCGGCCGCGACAACGGCGTCCGTCGTGATCCCGAACTTCTCGAAAAGGGTCTTGTAGTCGGCGGAGGCGCCGAAGTGGTCGATTCCGACCGAGCGGCCGCGGTCGCCGACGATGCCTCGCCAGGTCAGCACGCTTCCCGCTTCGACCGAGACGCGGGCGGTGACGGATGCCGGCAGCACGCTCTCGCGATACGCCTCGTCCTGCTCGGCGAACCACTCGAGCGCCGGTGCGGACACGACGCGGGCCTTGACGCCCTCGGCGGCCAGCTGCTCGCGGGCGGCGACCGCCAGCTGCACCTCGCTGCCCGTGGCGATGAGGATGACATCCGGCGCCGGGCCGTCGGCATCCACCAGCACGTAGGCGCCCTTGGCCGTGTTGTCGGCCGTGGCGAAGCCATCCACGCCTCGGGGCACGTTCGGCACGTTCTGACGCGTCAGTGCGATGCCGGTGGGGCCGCCGTGGCGGCGCAGGATCTCGAGCCATGCGGCCGCCGTCTCATTGCCGTCCGCCGGGCGCACCACCGTGAAGTTCGGGATGGCGCGCAGCGTCGCGAGCTGCTCGATCGGCTGGTGCGTGGGCCCGTCTTCGCCGAGGGCGACCGAGTCGTGCGTCCAGACGAAGATGCTCGGGATGTTCATGAGCGCGGCCAGACGCACCGCAGGGCGCATGTAGTCGCTGAAGATGAGGAACGTTCCGCCGTACGAACGGGTCTTGCCGTGCAGCGTGATGCCGTTGAGGATCGAGCCCATGGCGTGCTCGCGGATGCCGAAGTGCAGCACGCGACCATAGGGATCGCCGCTCCAGCTGCTGGTCGAGCGGTGCGCAGGCACGAACGAGGGGGCTCCGTT
>JASGDS010000257.1:0-7702 GCA_047607025.1 Microbacterium sp. | reverse complement strand
TGATAACGAACAGATAACAAACTAGTGCAGGGGTTTGCCAGGTGACGTGGCGCCGAACACCAGCGCCTGCACTGACTCCGGAAAGCGCGAGGAAATGATGCCGAGCTGCGCGAGCGCGGCGTCTGCACCGCGCACCTCGATCGACCAGTCGGGGCGGATGAAGTCACCCTTCGGCAGGCGCACGTTCTGGTTATCGCCCGGCTCCCCCTCCTTCGGCGACACACGCGTGACGCCGTTCAGCTGGTAGCCGAGCTTGCGTGAGACGCCGAGCGAGGCGGCATTCCACGACATCGCACTCGACTCCGCCCACTCGGCATCGAGGTGATCGAAGGCGAAGCTCAGCAGCGCCGCTCGCATCTCAACCCCGAGCCCCTGCCCCTGCACGCGCTTCGTCAGCCACGAGCCCGTCTCCACAGTGCGACGGTTGGCGAAGTCGTGCGCCGAGAGATCCTGCGACCCGACAGTCTGACCCTCGAACTCGACGACGAAGGGCACATGCCAGCGAGCGGGCGACAGCTGCGACCGCAGCCGCCAGTGGAACGTCGCAAGATTGCGGCGAAGCTGAGCGGGCTCTGCCTCGTTCCACGGGCTCGCGAACGGCGTCTGCGGCCAGTCGTGGATGCCGTCGATCGCGGCCTGCGCGAGCGCGTCGAAGTCGTCATCTCGTGCGGGTCTCAGCAACAGGCGCGGCGACTGGATCTCGAGACCGAACAGCGGCCACACGTCTTCCACAGCCATGGCCGAGGCTAGGACTGGGCGCCGGGGTCGGTCACGATCGCGGCGGGCACGACGGAGACCGTCGAGAGGGTGATCGACGCCTCGCGCACCGCGCTGCTCAGCGCCGAGCCGACGCGCGATCCCGCGACGATGGCATCCGCCCGCTCACGCAGGTCGTTCGAGAGCCGCTCGCCCTCGTCGTCGCGCAGGATGTGACGGATGACGCTCAGCCCGCGCAGAATCGCGAGCAGGGCGATGTCATCGAACTTGGCCTTCTTCTTGCCCCGGAGCACCTGGGAGAGACGCTTGCGCGCCTTGCGCTCTGGCGCAGGGTCGACATGCGGGGTGCGGCGCCTGCCCGCGACGAAGAGGCGACGGCGACCCAGCGTGATCGTGCCCATCTCGAGCAGCGAGTCGACAACCGCCGGCGTCGGGTTGAGCCTCGACCAGGTGACGACGGAGGCGAGCGGCGCACCATCCCTCTTCGCGATCCATTCCAGGCCGCGGTCAAGCACGAAGTTCCCCGTCTCATCGGTGGAGACGACGCGCACCGTCGTGGGCTGCGTCTTGCTCAGCTTCACCCGCCCTGCCGCGATCAGATCGGCGACGAGTGCCGCGGCCGCCGCCGCGCGACGCGCCTGCACTCCTCGCTCGTCCGTGCCATCAGGACGGGTCAGCAGCAGGTGGAGGCGTTCGGCGATCAGCATCCTCATA
This sequence comes from Microbacterium sp., assembly GCA_047607025.1. Classification (GTDB taxonomy): domain Bacteria; phylum Actinomycetota; class Actinomycetes; order Actinomycetales; family Microbacteriaceae; genus Microbacterium. The sequence continues at coordinate 6,271 of JASGDS010000257.1, read as the reverse complement.
GATTACCGCGTCTGTCCCAGACGAAGCGGAAGACGACCACGGCGAGCCCGATGATCAGCGCAACGATCACCGGCTGCCAGTACACACCCAGCCCGACCGCCATCCGGAAGACCTGCAGGCCGCCGCTGATCGCTTCGGGAATGTCGTGCAGCCCCACCCACGACCCGAGGATGTAACCGATCCCCGTGAACACCGCAGGCACCAGCCACAGGGCAGCGAGCACGGCCGGCCAGATCGGGATGCGCCGCGCGGGAGTCGTGCCCAGCCATCCGAGCGCCGCACCCGCGATGACGGCAGGCAGCCAGCGGACGATCGTGCTGAAGATCACCGGCACTCCCCCGGCTCCGCCCATCGCGTGCAGGGTCGCGAAGGCGGCGATCCAGGTGGCGATCGGCACGGCCACGAGGCCGATTCCGAGCGCAGTGGGTCCGACCGACGCACGCGAGATGAGCCAGAGCACGCCCTGCGCGACGAGCGCACTGAAGATCGACCCCAGCAGCATGGCGACGACGTAGGTGCGCACGTCGCCCTGGTTGTCCGCCGGGGACGAGTTGAAGACCTGCGTGAGCGCGATGAAGCTCTGCGCAATGAGCAGGGCGTGGCCGATGAGCAGCCCGAGAGAGGTCGCCCAGGTCGCAACCGTCCTGCCGCGGCGCAGCAGACGAGCCGTGATGCCCGCGATCGCGCCTCCCACCACGAGCAGCACGACGATCGACGTCGCCAGGTATTGGTTCACCGGCAGCAGCACGACAGGCGTCGGCTGCACAGAGTCGGTCGAGGTCCACAGGTTCTGCAGCGGCAGCCTCGCCCCTGTCGTCAGCCAGGGAATGATGCCGATCGCCGCTGCCGCGACGCCGACGAAGAGGTCGGTCAGGCGCGACGGCTTCTCCTTCGCCGCCTCACGCACGTCACGGCGAGAAGTCATACCTCGAGCGTATCGGGAGGTGCGCCAGGCACCGCGTGATTGACTGCGCGCATGTCTGTTCTCGTCGGCTGGCACCTGGGCATTCTCGTCGTCGTGGTCGTGATCGGGATCCTCATCGTGGCAGCGGCGGGTGCGGGCATCTCCGTCCTCGTGCGCGCGGCGAGCCGGGGCGGCACGGACGGCGGTCCGCAGCCACCCCGCTGACGCTGGCCGTCAGCGCCAGCCGAGGCCGGGGGCCACGTGCGTGAGGATCGACTCGAGGACGTGCGCGTTGTACTCCACACCGAGCTGATTCGGGACGGTGAGGAGAACCGTGTCGGCCTCGGCGATCGCCTCGTCCCCCGCGAGTTCCGCGATCAGATCATGCGGCTCACCGACGTAGGAGCGGCCGAAGATGGCGGTGTAGTCGTCGAGCGCACCGATCTGATCCTCACGGTCGCCCGCACCGATGTGGTACCGACGGTCGAGGTCGTTCGTCAGCGCGAAAATGGAGCGCGACACCGACACGCGCGGCTCGAAGCCGTGGTCGTGCTTCGCCCATTCCTCTCGGTAGGCGCGGATCTGATTCGCCTGCTGCACGTGGAAGGGTTTGGGCGACTCGTGCTCGACGAGGGTTGAGCTCATCAGGTTCATGCCGTTCTCGGCCGCCCACCTGGCCGTCGACACCGACCCTGCACCCCACCAGATGCGATTGCGCAGCCCGGGCGAGATCGGCTGCAGCCCCAGCTTCCCCGGAGGGTTAGGGAACATCGGTCGCGGATTCGGCTCGGCGAAACGTGCGCCCTGCAGCAGCTGCAGCGCGAGCAGCGTCTTCTCGCGCGCGGCGTTCGCACCGGTCGGGTCGCTTTCGGCCGAGTCGTAGCCGAAGTACTTCCAGCCGTCGATGACCTGCTCGGGTGATCCGCGCGAGACGCCGAGCTGCAGCCTGCCGCCCGAGATGAGGTCGGCGGCGGCGGCGTCCTCGACGAAGTACATCGGGTTCTCGTACCGCATGTCGATGACCCCGGTGCCGAGCTCGATGCGATTGGTCTTCGCGCCCGCCGCCGCGAGCAGCGGGAAGGGCGACGACAGCTGCTGGGCGTAGTGGTGCACGCGGAAGTAGGCGCCATCCGCCCCCACATCCTCCGCAGCCTGCGCCAGGTCGATCGACTGCAGCAGCACATCGGAGGCGCTCCGCGTGGCCGACGAGGAATGATTCGTCCAGTGCCCGAACGAGAGGAATCCGATCTTCTTCACATCACCATCCAACACTCCTGCCCACCGATCTATTCCATTGAATAGATCACGGCGCGAGTAAAGTCACAGGAGTGAAGTCGTCGTCCTTGCGCATGTGGGTCATCTGGATCGTCGCCGTGCTCGGGTACGTGCTCGCGGTCACCAACCGCACCTCGCTGTCGGCCGTCGGCGTCGACGCCGCACACCGCTTCGACGCCGACGCCTCGACGCTCTCGATGTTCGCGGTGCTGCAGCTCGCGGTGTACGGCTTCATGCAGATTCCGATCGGCGTCTGGCTCGACCGCTTCGGTGCGCGCCCCATCATGGTGATCGGGATGGCGCTCATGGCTTCGGGCCAGCTCATCATGGCGCTGAGCCCCAATGTGGGCATCGCCATCCTCGCCCGCATGATCATCGGTGCGGGCGACGCGGCCATCTTCCCGGGCATGGCGCGGCTCGTCGCCCTGTGGTTCCCGACGCAGCGCAACCCGCTCATGATGCAGCTGAGCGGCATCATCGGCCAGCTCGGGCAGATCGTCGCGATCATTCCGCTCGCCACCCTGCTGCACTCCACGAGCTGGTCGGTCGCCTTCGGCAGCGTCGCCGGGCTCGGCGTCATGTTCACCGCGCTGATCTGGATGGTCATCCGCAACCGCCCGCCCGAGATCACCCGCGACGTGTCCGTCGACACCCGCACCGGCGCCATCCGAACCGTCACGAGCGCGATCGACACGAGCGAGGGCGGCATCAGGGTCGCCTGGCAGAACCCGGGCACGCGGCTCGCCTTCTGGACGCACTTCTCCACGCCGTTCGCGGGCAATGCGTTCGTGATCCTCTGGGGATTCCCCTTCCTCACTGCGGGCGAGGGGCTCTCGAAGGGGCAGGCGTCGCTCGTGCAGTCGCTGTTCGTGTTCGTCGGCATTCTGTGCGGACCCGTGATCGGAATGCTCTCTGGGCGTAACCCGCTGCGACGGTCGACGACGCTCGTGCTGCCGATCATCGGCATCGAGGTGCTGGGCTGGATGGTCGTGATCGTCTGGCCGGGCGCTGCCCCGTTCTGGCTGCTTCTGCTGCTGGCCGTCACACTTGGCCTCGGTGGGCCGGCCTCCCTGGTCGCGTTCGACCATGCCCGTACCCACAATCCGGCGCACCAGCTGTCGACCGCGACAGGCATCACGAACGTGGGAGGATTCCTCGCCGGGCTCCTCGCCATCCTGTTCATCGGCATCGCGCTCGACGTGCAGGGCGCGGGAGAGCCCGAGACGTACACGCTCGGTGCGTTCAAGCTGGCGTTCCTGATGCAGCTGCCGCTGTGGGCGCTCGGTGCGGGCTTCATCCTGCGCGAGCGCCGACTCACCCGCATCAAGCTCGGCGTGCACCCGCACTGAGCGGCCGGTTGCCGTCGCAGTTTCGGTCGTTCCCCCGCGTTCCGGTCGCAGTCTCTGCGGGTGAAACGGCGTATTGGGCGCTTAAAGTGAGACGGGAACGGGGTGGAGCCGCTGAAAGTGCGACGGCCCCTTCGACAGGCTCAGGAACCGCAGGGAGGCTCAGGAACCGCAGGGAGGCGACTCAGGCGGAGAAGGCGATCCTCAGGGTGTCGAGTCCGACGCCGCCGAGGTTCAGCGCCCGCCGATGGAACTCCTTGATCGGCACGCCGCTGGCGGTCACCTCGTCGCGCAGCTGCTCCCAGATGCGCTGGCCGATCTTGTACGACGGCGCCTGACCCGGCCATCCGAGGTAGCGGTTCACCTCGAAGCGCACGAACTCGTCGGGCATGTTGACGTTGGCGCGCATGAAGTCGAAGGCGTAGTCAGCCGTCCACACGCCCTGGCCATCCGGCCGCTGCTTGCCGAGATGCACGCCGATGTCGAGCACGACCCTGGCCGCACGCATGCGCTGCCCGTCGAGCATCCCCAGCCGGTCGGCCGGGTCGTCCAGATACCCCAGCTGCTCCATGAGGCGCTCGGCGTACAGCGCCCAGCCCTCGGCATGACCAGAGCTGCCAGCGAGAAGGCGACGCCAGCTGTTGAGCTCCGCGCGGTTGTAGACGGCCTGACCCAGCTGCAGGTGGTGACCTGGCACGCCCTCGTGGTACACCGTGGTCAGCTCGCGCCACGTGTCGAACTCGGTCACGCCCTCCGGCACCGACCACCACATGCGGCCAGGGCGCGAGAAGTCGTCCGACGGCGGCGTGTAGTAGATGCCGCCCTCCTGCGTGGGGGCGATCATGCACTCGATGCGGCGCACCTCGGCCGGGATGTCGAAGTGCGACTCCCCGAGATCGCTGACCGCCTGATCGGCCGTCGCCTGCATCCACTCCCGCAGCGCGTCCGTGCCCTGCAGCTTGTGCGCGGGATCGGTCTCGAGGTGCGCGATGGCCTCCTCGACGGTCGCGCCGGAGAGGATCTCATCGGCGATGCGCTCCTGCTCCTCGACCATCCGAGCGAGCTCTTCCAGGCCCCACTCGTAGGTCTCGTCGAGGTCGACCGTCGCCCCGAGGAAGGCGCGAGACTGCAGTGCGTAGTTCTCCCTGCCCACGCCATCCTGCTCGGTCGCAGCTGGCGCCAGTTCGTCTGTGAGGAAGGCGGTGAGTCTGGCGTACGCTTCGCGTGCGGCGACGGCGCCACGACTGAGATCGGCGGTGAGGCCGTCAGAGACGTCTGCGCCCTGCGTGAACGAGGTGAAGAAGCCGTCAGCGGCTGCGTAGCGCTCGGTCTGACCGGCCACTTCGCGCACCTGCCGCACGGCGGGAACGATGCCCGCGGCAATGCCGGAACGCAGCGTCTCGATGTAGCCGTCGATCGCACCCGGCGCGGCCGCGAGGCGCCGCGAGATCGTCGCCCAGTCGTCTTCGGTCGCGGTCGGCATGAGGTCGTACACCTCACGAATGCCCTGAGCGGGCGAGGCGATGTTGTTGACGTCGCGCAGATGCCACTGCGCGTCGTGCAGCTCGATGCCGAGCTCCAGCTGGCCCGACAGGTCGATCTTGGTGACACGATCGACGTCGTCGACGGGCTCGGCCGCCTCCAGCGCCGCGAGCGTCTTCGACGCGAGCGCGCGCTGTGCGTCGGCGCCGGCCGGACTGTAGTCCTCGTAGCGATCGTTGAACTCGGTACGGCCGATGTAGGTCGCCAGCGACGGCATGAGCGCCGCCGCCTCGTCGACATAGGTCTCAGCGATCTCATCGATCGCGGTCTGCGCGCGCTGCGTGGTCATGGCTCTCCCCTGGCTCGTGCGCCGGTCGGTTAATGAGCGGCGACGTTCCAGTCTGCTCCGTGACCAACCTGCACATCAAGCGGAACGCTCAATTCGGCGGCGTGTCCCATGCGATTACGCACAATCGACTCGACGTCGTCGCCCTCGCCCGGCGCGACTTCGATCACGACCTCGTCATGAATCTGCAGCAGCAGACGCGAGTCGTGGTCACGCAGATCCCGATGGATCTGGAACAGCGCGATCTTCATGATGTCGGCGGCCGACCCCTGGATGGGGGCGTTGAGTGCGGCGCGCTCGGCGTTCTCCCGCAGCACCCTGTTGGGGCTCGTCAGGTCGGGGAACGGACGGCGCCTGCCGAAGATCGTCTCGGTGTAGCCATCCACCCGCGCCTTCTCGACGGACGCCCGCAGGTAGTCGCGCACGGCGCCGAACCGCGAGAAGTACTCGGTCATGAGGGTGCGCGCCTCGGACTGCTCGATGCGCAGCTGCTTCGACAGGCCGAAGGCGCTGAGCCCGTACACGAGCCCGTACGACATCGCCTTGACCTTCGTGCGCATCTCGGGCGTGACATCGGCAGGCGAAACGCCGAACACACGCGAACCGACGAAGCGGTGCAGGTCCTCCCCCTGGTTGAACGCCTCGATGAGAGCGGGGTCGCCGGACAGGTGCGCCATGATGCGCATCTCGATCTGCGAGTAGTCGGCCGTGAGCAGCGTGGCGTAGCCCTCGCCGACTTCGAATGCGCCGCGGATGCGCCGGGACTCCTCGGTGCGCACGGGGATGTTCTGCAGGTTCGGGTCGTTGCTTGAGAGCCTGCCCGTCTGCGAGGCCGTCTGCGCATACGTGGTGTGCACGCGGCCGGTCCCGTCGATCGCGGCGTCGAGGGCGTCGATGATCTGCTTGAGTTTCGTCGCC
>JASGDS010000256.1:0-21343 GCA_047607025.1 Microbacterium sp. | reverse complement strand
GAAGATCACGAAGAACGTCTGCGAGCCCTGCGGTGTGCGGCCGGCGACAAGCAGCAGCAGTGCGGTCAGACCGAGGAAGAGTCCAGCGACCAGGACGGCGATCAGGGCGCTCAGCAGTCCGCGCCCGCCATCCACGGCCCATCCGATGATCGCACCGATCACGGCCAGCGCCCCGATCACGATGGCGGACCAGATCAGCGTGTTACGCGCGATGGGATTCGTGGGTGTTGATGCGCTCATGCAGTGTGCTCCTCGGGAGTCTTGACGACGGCGCCGGCTCGACCGGGCCGCGGGTGGCTGGGGACGAAGGTGACGACGGCGCAGGCGGCCGCGCCGAGTGCGCCGAAGGCGACGCCGGGCCAGTAGTCGCCGGGCCATCCGTTGCGGGTGCCGATGTACATCAGCAGCACCGCAAGCGAGGCGATGGCCGTCCAGGCGTAGAAGATGAGTACCGCTTCCTGGCTGGTGTGCCCCATATCGAGCATGCGATGGTGCAGATGCTTGCGGTCGGGCGAGAAGGGCGATTTGCCTTTGGACATGCGCCGAACGACGGCGAGCCCGAAGTCGAGCAGGGGCAGCATGACCACGATCAGCGCGATCAGGATCGGGATGAAGGCGCCGAGCAGCTGCGAGCGGCCGAACACATCGGAGTTGAGGACGTTCGGAGGAAGCTGGCCCGTGATGGCGATCGTCGAGGTCGCCATCATGAGGCCGAGCACGAGCGCACCCGAGTCTCCGATGAACATCTTCGCCGGGTTCCAGTTCAGCGGGAGGAACCCCGCGCACGCGCCGACGACCGCTGCGGCGATGAACGTCGCCAGGTTGAAGTAGGCGGTGGCCCCCGTGTCTCGCACCAGCAGATAGGAGTAGATGAAGAACATCGAACTCGCGATGAGGCATACGCCGGCGACGAGGCCATCCAGCCCGTCGATGAAGTTCACCGCATTCGTCACGACGACGATCGCGAGCACCGTCAGCGCGATCGACCAGGTGCTCGACCACACCGTCATGCCGCCGATCGGCAGCGTGTAGATCTGCAGCTGCCCGCCGACGGCGATGATGATCGCGGCGAGGAACTGCGCACCCAGTTTGATCATCCAGTCGAGGTCCCAGATGTCGTCGAGCAGGCCGATGACGACGATCAGCGTCATCGCGCCGAGGATGGACCAGACGCGGGCGGGCTCCTCCCAGAACACGCTGAAATACGGGTTCGCGCGCGAGACGAGGAAGGCGATGACGATGCCCAGGTAAGTCGCCACTCCCCCGAGACGAGGGGTCGGTCGCTGGTGCACATCCCGCTCGCGGATGGCGGGGTAGATCTTGAAGCGCATCGCGAGCTTCCACACCGCCCATGACAGGCAGAGCGTGACCGCGGCGGTCAGGATGATCGTGAAGACGTACTGTCTCACGCGTCGGCGTCCGGCGGAAGATCGACCAGCAGGTCGCCGAGCACTTCGCGCAGATCCTCGGTGGGGAGCGCCCCTCGACGCAGGATGCTGACGGTGCCATCCCCGTCGCCGACGAGCCTGGTCGCATCGATGATGGTCGAGGCGATGCCCGTGGTGCTCGGCCCGCCGTCGAGGTAGACCGCGACGCTCTCGCCGAGCATGCGGATGGCATCCTGCACCTGAACGGCGGCCGCCTGACCGGTGAGATTCGCGCTGGAGACGGCCATCGGCCCCGTCTCGAGCAGCAGCTCGCGCGCATGGGGATCAGCCGGCATCCGCACCGCGACGGTGCCGTGCGTCTCGCCGAGATCCCACGACAGCGAGGCCCGCGCGGGCAGCACGATCGTGAGCGCACCCGGCCAGAAGCGCTCGACGAGTCGCTCGATGGGCTCCGGCACCTCCGCGACGAGCGCGCGCATCGCGTCGACGCTGCCGACGAGCACGGGAGGCGGCTGCTGACGGCCGCGCCCCTTCGCGTCGAGCAGGCGCTGCACGGCCGCCGGGGTGAAGGCATCCGCCCCGACGCCATAGACCGTGTCGGTCGGGAGCACGATGAGCTCGCCCCTGGCGATCGCCTGGCGGGCGGCACGCGCAGCCGGGATGAGCTGCGTCGAATCGCGCAGGTCGAAGCTTTGGGAGGTCATGACAGGTTCAGTTTACTTTCCGCGCTTTACTTTCCGCGCTGTGGATCTCCGCGAAACGGGCTGGCGCCGCTCGCGGTGGCGCAGTGCCTTGAGCACCTCTACGGCGCCGCATCGGTGCCTTACCCACTGCACCTCGGCACGCGGCCCCGAGGCGCAGTGAGTTGCGCACCCCACAGCACCGCACGCGGTGCCTGACGCACTGCGGCTACGGTCGGAGGGCGGTGGTGACGCGGTCGCGCTGGGCGAGGTCGGGGTGCGTGGCGGCGGCCCGCCAGCCGTCGGAGGCGAGGATTGCCCGCACCGCCTCGCCCTGCCACTCGCCGTGCTCGATAACCACCGAGCCGCCGGGCCTCGCGAGGCGCAGCGCGGTGCGGCTGAGCACGCGGATCGCGTCAAGCCCGTCCTCGCCGCTGTACAGCGCGAGCGCGGGGTCGTGCAGGCGCACCTCCGGGTCGCGCGGGATGGCGTCGGCCGGCACATACGGCGGGTTCGATACGACGACAGTAACCGCGCCATCCAGCTCGGGAAAGGCATCGGCGAAGTCGCCCTGCACCAGCGTCAGGTTCTCGGCTCCGATGCGCTCACGGTTGCGCAGTGTGTAGGCGAAAGCCTCGGGCGACAGTTCGACGCCGTGAACCCGCGCATGCGGCACCTCGGTGGCGAGCGCGAGGGCGATGGCGCCGCTGCCCGTGCACAGGTCGACGGCGATGGGCTCGGGCGACGCGTCGGCGAACAGCAGGTCGATCGCCAACTGGGCCACGATCTCGGTCTCGGGGCGCGGCACGAAGACACCGGGCCCGACCTCCAGCTCGAGGTGTCGGAACGGCGCGAGCCCCGTCAGGTGCTGCAGCGGCTCGCGCGCCGCACGCCTGGCCACGAGTGCATCGAAGCGCGCTGCATCGTCCGGCGTCAGCAGGTCGCCCCGGATGGCCGCCGCCGCGAGCGCGCCTCGGCTCTCGTCCCGTACATGGGCGAGCAGCAGTTCGGCGTCGACGACGGGGTCAGTGACACCCGCGACGGCCAGGCGCGCCGCGGCATCCTGCACGCGCGCGCGCACGGATAGATCGATTTCGGCCATCCCACCAGCCTAGGACTACGCCGTGTTACGCCAGAAGTCCTCACGTCTGCGCGGAGCCTTAGGCTGAAGCCCAAGCCGTCCCGTGCAGAAAGGCCGCCATGTCCGGTATTCACAACGACATCACCACCGCCTTCGGCAACACGCCGCTCGTGCGCCTCAACCGCGTCACAGACGGCGCGGGAGCGGAGGTGTACGCCAAGCTCGAGTACTACAACCCCGGTTCGAGCGTGAAGGACCGTCTCGGCATCGCGATCATCAACGCGGCCGAGGCCGCTGGCGAGCTGGCTCCTGGCGGCACGATCGTCGAGGGCACGAGCGGCAATACCGGTATCGCGCTTGCGCTGGCGGGTGCCGCGCGCGGCTACAGGGTCATCCTGACGATGCCCGCGTCGATGTCGGTCGAGCGCCGTCTGCTGCTGAAGGCGTTCGGCGCCGAGCTCGTGCTCACCGACCCTGCGGGCGGCATGAAGCTCGCCGTCGCCGAGGCCGAGCGCATCGTCAGCGAGACGCCGGGTTCCATCCTGGCCAGGCAGTTCGAGAACGAGGCGAACGCCGAGATCCACCGCAAGACCACGGCCGAAGAGATCTGGCGCGACACGGATGGCGATGTCGACTTCCTCGTCGCAGGCATCGGAACGGGCGGCACGATCACCGGCGTCGGCCAGGTGCTGAAACAGCGCAAGAGCGATGTGACCGTCGTGGCGGTCGAGCCGAGCGCCTCTCCCCTGCTGTCGACCGGCACGCCCGGGCCCGCGAAGATCCAGGGCATCGGCCCGAACTTCGTGCCGCCGATCCTCGACACGGAGGTGTTCGACGAGGTCGTCACGGTCGAGTTCGACGACGCGATCGCCACCTCGCGCGCGCTCGCCGCACAGGAGGGCATCCTGGCCGGGATCTCGTCGGGTGCCGCCGTGTGGAGCGCCATCCAGGTGGCGAAGCGCCCGGAGAACGCGGGCAAGAAGATCGTCGTGATCGTGCCTGACACCGGCGAGCGCTACCTGTCCACCGCTCTGTGGGAGCACCTGCGCGAAGACTGATCGTGTCAGTCGTCGCCCGTGTTCGTGAGGATCTCGTTGCCGCGAAGCAGCGGGATCCTGCGGCGCGCTCCTGGTTCGAGATCGCGCTGCTCTACCCCGGCCTGCACGCGATCTGGTCGCACCGCGTGGCGCATCTGCTGTGGCGGCGCGGATGGCGCTTCGCCGCGCGCGCGCTGTCGCAGCTGACGCGCTGGCTCACGGGCATCGAGATCCACCCAGGCGCGACGATCGGGCGGCGATTCTTCATCGATCATGGGATGGGCGTGGTCGTCGGCGAGACGGCCGAGGTCGGCGACGACGTGTTCCTGTACCACGGCGTGACGCTCGGCGGCCGCTCGCTGAGCACGGGCAAGCGGCATCCCACCATCGGAGACGGCGTGGCCATCGGCGCGGGTGCGAAGGTGCTGGGTCCGGTCACGATCGGCTCCCACTCCGTCGTCGGCGCGAACGCCGTCGTCACCCGAAGCGCTCCGGATGACAGTGTGCTCGTCGGCGTGCCCGCGCGCGTGCGCGCTCGCAAGCAGGGCGAGGAGACGCGCGCCATCCTGCAGGCTCCCGAGTACTACATCTGACCCCGGCCCCGTGCCTTCGGCACCTTTGCGGCACCGCGCCACTCGAAGTGCAGTGCCCTTGGCACCGCTGCGACGCTGGAGCGGTGCCCAACTCACCGCGCCTCGGCGCAGCACTCTGACGCGCAGTGAGTTGCGCACCGTTTCGCGCCGAAAACGGTGCGCTTCGCACTGCACCTCGGCCAAAGCATCCCGTCGTCATCAGCTCCGACTGCGCCACGCGCCCCGAGCTTCGTCCAAGGCGCAGTGCCTTCAGCACTCCAACGGTGCCGTGGCGGTGCCCAACTCACTGCGCTTCAGGCGTCCCAGCCGGGGGCAGCGCCAGCGGATGCCACCGCGACGGAGGCGTGAAGCCGCGCCAGTCGCCGATCGTGTCGATGAGTGCACGGGGATCAGCAGCGATGTGCTCGCCCACGGCACGCGCGGCGGCCAGATCCTCGTCGCGCATGTACGGCGTGCCGAGCGCGGCCGCGGCCTCGTCTTCGTCCTTCCAGGCGATCTCGAAGTCGGGTGAGATCGTCAGATCGAGGTGCCAGTCGACGGCGTCGAGTCGATCGCCGTCCCGCCGCTTCGTCGACTCCAGGTTGACGTACCATCCGGCGAAGGAGCCATCCTGCTGATTCCAGAAATGGATGACCTGCCACTGTTCGTGCACGGGGATGACGCGGAGCACGCCGCCGCCCGCCCAGTGCCGCCGACGGGTGACGAGCCTGAGATGAAAGCGCTCCTCGAGCGGCATCGTGCGCGGATCTTCGCCATCCTCGGTCGCCCAGTACGAGATCTCGGTGTCATCGGGCAGCCAGGCGACGACGACGTCATCCCGATCCTCGACGACATGCATCGGCTGCGCAGACCAGAGCTCACCATTCGGAGCGAAGTAGCGAAGCAGCACCTGGGCCGTGGCCCCATGCTAACCGGCGAGACCCCGCGCACGGGCGCTGTCAAGGGCCAGCCGCGTGCGCCGCACGACCTCAGATCGATGCTGAAAGACGTGCCGGGCGGTGAACAGCACCTGATCCCACCCCGCCTGACGGAAGCGATACCGACGGTCGATGTCGTACTCGAACTGCGTCTGCTCGCGGTGGTGCGATCCGTCGAATTCCAAGCTGATGAACCTGCTGCGATAGCCGAGGTCGCTCGCGCCGATGAATGAGCCGCTGTCGTCGTAGACGTCGAAGTCGATGTCAGGCTCGGGCAGCCCGGCGTCGACGACGATGAGCCGCAGATGAGTCTCGGGGCGAGAGGACGCGCCCGTTCGAGCCCGACCGAGCACACGCCTCAGGAACTCGGCGTTCCGTCGCCCCTTGATGGCGGCACGCAGGGCCTGCGGCGCGATGAGCTGCTCGCCATCGGGCGGACGGAAGCCACCGGGATAGCGCGGTATTCGGATGAAGTAGTCGGTGGCGGCGACCATGTCGTACTCATCGAGCTCATCGGCGAGGGATGCCCATGTCGTCGTCGGGTCAGAGACGCGAAACCCGTCGATGACCTCGACCTCTGCCTTCCGAAGCTGATGGCCGCGGATGCCGGAGCGGCGCGGCGGCGTGTGCGGGCGAAGCACCCCGACGTGCAGCGTGTCGAGGACGCGCGACGGCAGCGGCGCACCGCGGAGGAACGCCGCCGTGGAACCGACGAAGAAGGCGTGCGGGGGCATGACCGTGGCGAATGCCGCGACGCGGCGCCGCAGATCGGCCTCGAGCGAGACCTGCGTGCCGAAGGGCGTGAGCGAGCCCATCGGCAGACCATCGGGGGATTCGAGGAAGACGCGCTGACGGACGCCGCGGAACGGCGTCGTGAGGTCGTTGCCACGCAGCCGGCCGCGACCGACGCCGAGAGCGGTCGCATCGGCGACCGAGAACGTTGACGCCAGGGGCGCGGGGAGAGGGGTGTGTTGTGCCATACCTCCACTGTTGCGCCCGCACGCGGCCCGTCATGAGTTACCCACCGGAGAAAACCGCGACACGCCGCAAACTGGTGCCTGTGAGCAGTGAGTCGGTGTGATTTCCGTGCATCCGTGCGCAGGTCGCAGCTGCCGCGGCGGAGGCGGCGCTCTGTCATCGGCCTGGCCTGTGCCCGGCTTCCCCCTCGACGCCACCCACCGTGCAGTGGACTGCGCACCTGTGCGGCACCGTTTTGGTGCCAACGGCACTGCACCCCGTCGCGCGGCTTCGAGGTGCAGTGGTTTGAGCACCGAAACGGCACTTCCGCGGTGCACATGGCACTGCACGTGGCGGCGGGCGGCGCGGGGGTGCCAAGATGGCAGGATGGCACAGCTGCACGAGCTGAGCGCGGGGGAGCTCGCGAGGCAGCTGCGCCGTGGTCACGTCACACCGGTCGAGGCGACGACGCACTTCCTGGAGCGCATCGCCGCGCACGAAGAGCTCGGCGCCTTCGTCGAGGTCACCGCGGAGCGAGCACTCGCCCGCGCGAGGGCTCTGGGTCGTCCCACCAACGATTCGCCCCGGCTCTGGGGCGTGCCGCTCGCCGATAAAGACCTCGTCGCTCGCGCAGGGGTGCCGACGCGCTACGGGTCGCGCGCGTTCGCCGACGACGTGCCGACGGCATCCGACCCGCTCGCCGATGCGCTCGACGACCTGGGAACGATCAGTCTCGGTAAGACGAACACTCCAGAATTCGGCATGACGGGCTTCACCGAGTCGCTCGTGGCACCGCCCGCGCGCAACCCGTGGAATCCACAGACGGGCGCGGGTGGCTCGAGCGGCGGCGCGGCAGTCGCCGTCGCCACCGGCATGCTGCCGTTCGCGCCGGGGTCGGATGGCGGCGGCTCCATCCGCATCCCCGCGTCGACCGTCGGCATCGTCGGTCTCAAGCCTTCTCGCGGGCGCACCGCGATGGGCTCCGGCATGGAGTCGCCCGGCGGGCTCGCCGTGACAGGACCGCTCGCACGCACGGTCGAAGACGCCGCACTGCTTCTCGACGCGCTCGTGGCCATCCGCCCCTACCGCTTCGCCACGAAGGCACCGGGCGGCCTCCCCCTCGTCGAGGCGGTGCGTCGCGACCCAGGGCTGCTGAGCATCGGCGTCACCACCGTGACTCCCTGGGACGACGCCGTCGACACCACCCTCGACCCTGCCGCGAAAGCCGCCTACGACGAAGCGGTGCGGCTGCTGGATGGCGCCGGCCACGCCGTGCAGGATGCCGCCTGGCACCCGACCGGGTATCCAGAGCTGTTCCGGGCACTGTGGCGCATCTCGGCGGCAGGCCTGCCGATCACGATCGAGCAGCTCGAGCAGGTCGAGCCCGTCACCGCGACCCTCATTCGTGAGGGACGAGCGCTGCCGGCGCAGCAGGTGCTGCAGACGCTGAGCGCACAGGCGGCATTCGAGCGCACGACGATCTCGGCGTTCGCCCCGTTCGATGTCGTCGTGACGCCGGCACTGGCGCAGTCACCCAGGCCGATCGGCTGGTACGACCGGGACGACCCTGAGCTCAGCTTCGCGCAGCAGTGCTCGTACGCTCCGCACACGAGCTTCGTCAATGTCTGCGGACTCCCGGCGATCACGGTGCCGCTGCTGCCGGATGGCACGGGTCGCCCCGTCAGCGTGCAGCTGATCGGTCGCCCCGGCGACGAGGCGACCATCCTGTCGGTCGCTGCCTGGTTCGAGCACGAGCGCGGCCCGCTGCCCCTGCCGCCAAGCGTCTGAACCTCAAGCCGCAGTCAGTTGCGCACCCCGCATCACCGAAAACGGTGCCGAGCGCACTGCGGCTCAGGGCTCGTAGGCGAGGATGTCGCCCGGCTGGCACTTGAGCACACGACAGATGGCGTCGAGCGTCGTGAAGCGCACGGCCTTGGCCCGCCCGCTCTTCAGCACGAAGACGTTGGCGGGGGTGATACCGATCGCCTCGGCGAGTTCCGCGACGCTCATCCCCCGCCTCTCGAGCTGCACATCCAGGGTCAGCACGATCGCCATCAGATGACCTCGGCCATCTCGCTCTGCAGCTCCACGGCCTTGCGCAGCAGCCCCTTCATCACCTGAAGCAGCAGCGCGACTCCCCCGCTCGCGGCGGTGCCCACAATGATGAGGATCATGGCGCCGGGCGTCGTCGCGCCCGCCACGCTCAGCACGATGAACGCCGCGATGAACAGCACCGCCTGGGCGATGCCGCACCCGATCAGCACATCGACGACGCGAAATGCGGATGGCCGGAAGATGGCATCCTTCGCCACCATCGACAGCAGCACCCAGATGCCGACGAGCGCGGCCTGGACGCACATGACGATCGCGATGCTCCCCACGATGCCCGGCAGGCGCAGGTACCCGACCTCGGGGAACTCCCCCACGACCTCATTCGCGAACAGCGGAATGACGAGCACCTCGCCAAAAAGGCAGACCAGAAAGGCGAAGGCGAGCACCGCCTTGAGCGCCAGGATGGTGATTCTCTGCATGATGGATCCTATCGTTTTTCGATACTATCGAAAAACGATACACCCTGGTGGGTCAATCGGCAAGAGCGGCGAGGCGCTCGGCCTCATCCGCCTCGATGCAGGAGGCGATGACGGGCTCGAGCGCGCCATCCAGCACCTGATCGAGGTTGTACGCCTTGTACCCCGTGCGATGGTCGGCGATGCGGTTCTCGGGGAAGTTGTAGGTGCGGATGCGCTCCGAGCGGTCCATGCCGCGGATCTGCGACTTGCGGGCGTCGGCCGCCACCGCCGCGAGCTCCTCCTGCTGCCTGGCGAGCAGGCGAGCGCGCAGCACCCGCATGCCCGCCTCACGATTCTGCAGCTGCGACTTCTCGTTCTGCATCGACACCACGATTCCGGTCGGCATGTGTGTGATGCGCACGGCGGAGTCGGTCGTGTTGACCGACTGCCCGCCAGGGCCGGATGACCGGAACACGTCGATCTTCAGATCGTTCTGGTCGATCGCGATCTCCTCGGGCTCATCCACCTCGGGGAACACCAGCACACCGGTGGTCGAGGTGTGGATGCGCCCCTGCGACTCGGTCGCCGGCACCCGCTGCACGCGGTGCACGCCGCCCTCGTACTTGAGGTGCGCCCAGACACCCTGCGCCGGGTCGTTGGATGAGCCCTTGATCGCGATCTGCACGTTCTTGAAGCCGCCGAGATCGCTCTCGTCGCGCTCCAGCAACTCGGTCTTCCATCCCTGCGAGGCGGCGTACTGCGAGTACATGCGCAGCAGGTCCGCCGCGAACAGGGCGCTCTCCTCGCCGCCCTCCCCCGCCTTGATCTCCATGATCACGTCGCGCGCGTCATCCGGATCGCGGGGAATCAGCAGACGCCGCAGCCGCTCCGCCGTCTCCTCCAGATTCTCCTCGAGGGAGGGCACCTCCGCGGCGAACGCCTCATCCTCCACCGCCAGTTCGCGCGCGGCGGCGAGATCGTCAGATGCCGCCTGCCACGCCTCGTGCGCGTGCACGATCTTCGAGAGCTCGGCGTACCGGCGGTTCACGCGCTTGGCGCGCGCCGCATCGGCGTGCACGGCGGGGTCGGAGAGCTCCTCCTGCACCCGCGCGTGCTCGTCGATGAGCGCCGCGACCGACGCGAACACGCCAGAGTCAGACACTGTGGATCAGCGGATCTCGTTCTCGTGGCCGGAGCCGCGACCGCCCGCGGGGGCGGGAATCGACTTCTGCATGCGCACGAGGAACTCGACGTTGGTCTGCGTCTCCTTGAGGTTGTCGAGGATGACGCCCAGCGCGTGCTGCTGGTCGAGGCCGGCAAGGGCGCGACGCAGCTTCCAGGTGATCTTCACCTCATCGGGCGAGAGCAGCATCTCCTCGCGGCGCGTGGACGAGGCGTTCACGTCGACGGCGGGGAAGATGCGCTTGTCGGCCAGCTGGCGCGACAGGCGCAGCTCCATGTTGCCCGTGCCCTTGAACTCCTCGAAGATGACCTCGTCCATCTTCGAGCCGGTCTCGACGAGCGCCGTGGCCAGGATGGTCAGGCTTCCGCCGTGCTCGATGTTGCGCGCGGCACCGAAGAAGCGCTTGGGCGGGTACAGCGCCGAGGCGTCGACGCCGCCGGAGAGCACACGGCCCGAGGTGGGGGCCGAGATGTTGTAGGCGCGACCAAGGCGGGTGATCGAGTCGAGCAGCACGACGACGTCGCGGCCCAGCTCCACGAGGCGCTTCGCGCGCTCGATGGCGAGTTCGGCGACCGTCGTGTGATCCTCGGCCGGACGGTCGAAGGTCGAGGCGATGACCTCGCCCTTCACCGAGCGCTGCATGTCGGTGACCTCTTCGGGACGCTCGTCGACGAGCACCACCATGAGGTGCGCCTCCGGGTTGTTGTGCGCGATCGCGTTCGCGATCTGCTGCAGCACGATCGTCTTGCCCGCCTTGGGCGGGGCGACGATGAGGCCGCGCTGCCCCTTGCCGATCGGCGAGACGAGGTCGATGATGCGCTGGGTGACCTTCTCGGGGGTCGTCTCCATGCGCAGGCGCTCCTGCGGGTAGAGCGGGGTCAGGTCGCCGAACTCGACGCGGTTCGCGGCGTCCTCGACGCTCAGACCGTTGATAGAGTCGACCTTGACGAGCGCGTTGTACTTCTGGCGCCCCTGGGTCTCGCCCTCGCGCGGCTGCTTGATGGCGCCGACGACCGCGTCGCCCTTGCGCAGGTGGTAGCGCTTGACCTGGCCGAGCGACACGTACACGTCGGATGCCCCTGACAGGTACCCGGAGGTGCGCACGAACGCGTAGTTGTCGAGCACGTCGAGCACACCCGCGATCGGGATGAGCACGTCGTCCTCGCCGATCTCGGTCTCGAACTCGTCGTCCGCGCCGCCACGGCGCTTGTTGCGGTTGCGGTTGCGGTTCGACTGATTCTGGTTGTTCTGGTTCTGGTTCTGGTTCTGGTTGTTCTGGTTGTTCTGGCGCTGACGGTCGTTGCCGTCGGCGCCGTCCTCGCCGTCCGCACCCTCGCCGTCGGCATTGCGGTTGCGGTTGCGGCTGCGGCTGCGGCTGCGGCTGCGGCTCTGGCGCGGCGCGTCCTGCTCGCCACCGTTCTCGTCAGGCTTCTCGCCGTCTGCATCGTCGGCAGACGGCGCGGCCTCGGCCGGCGCGTCTGACGCGGCGTCGTCTGCCTGCGCGGGCGCGCTGTCCGCAGCATCGTCATCCGACGTCTCGGCGTTCGACCGACGGCCGGTGGTCTTCTCCTTGTCGGCCGACTCCTCGGCGGATGCCTCGGCGGGCGCGTCGGGATGCTCAGCGGTCTCATCCGTCTGATCGTCGGCCTTCTTGCGGCGCGGCGCGCGCTTACGGGGGGCCGGCTCGGTCGGCGCCTCGGCGTCAGACGACGCGGGCTCAGCAGCCGGTGCGTCGGCTGCGGGCTCCGCCGTCTCCGCGACAGCGGGAGCGGCGTCGGCCGTGCCCGTCGAGGTCGCGCGGCGCGGGGCGCGGCGCGCGGGCTTCTTCGCAGCCGGCGCCGCTTCTGCGGCCGCAGCCGTCTCCTCCACCTGTGTGGCGGTGGCCGGTGCTTCTCGGGTGTCAGTGGTCTGGGTCTCGGAGGTTGACTCCACGAGTACTCCTGTCGATTGCGTGGTCTTCACCGCTCCGCTCATGCCGGATTCATGTGACGCGCGCCACGACGCGCGAGAAATCCGCTGTCGCCCAGAGGTGACGAATGATGTGATGCGGAGGCTTCGCAGATTTGCGAAACGACGGTTAAGAAGTGTGCCGATCGGCACCCGTCGTGGTGCTTTCAACTGTAGCACCACTCAGCGCCGCCCCCTCGATGAACGCGCGGAGAGCCTGCGCGTCGTCATCCATCTCGGTCACGTGCTGCGGGGCATCCAGCATCGCCTGCACCTCGTCGTCGTAGCTCAGCTCGATGCCGAGCGCCTCGTGGATGGTCTCGGCGAACTTCTGCGGCTTCGCGGTCTCGAGCACGAGCATGGGAACGCCGTCTTCGACGTGCTCACGCGCGACCTTGACGCCGTCGGCCGTGTGCGGGTCGATGATCTCGCCCGTCTGCTCGTGCACGCTCCGAATGGTCCAGAGCCGGTCGGCATGCGTCGAGGTGCCGCTGGCGAACCCGAACTCGGCGGCGAAATCGGGGTGCTCTCCCGACACGTCGAAGAAGCCCTGCTCGTCGAGCTCGCGCCACGCCGCGACGACGCGTGAGCCGTCGCGGTCGAACAGCTCGAAGATGAAGCGCTCGAGGTTCGACGCCTTCGAGATGTCCATCGACGGGCTCGATGTCGCGAGCGTCTCGGCGGCGGCGCGCGGCCGGTAGATCCCGGTGCGGAAGAACTCGTCGAGCACGTTGTTCTCGTTGGTCGCCAACACGAGCCGGCGGATGGGCAGCCCCATCGTCTTCGCGTAGAAGCCGGAGAGGATGTTGCCGAAATTTCCGGAGGGCACGGTGAACGAGACCTCGCGGGGTCCTGACCCGTCGGTCGCCCGCAGCCACGCCCAGACGTAATAGACCGACTGCGCGGCGATGCGGGCGAGGTTGATGGAGTTCACCGCGCCCAGGTGCTGCGCACGACGGAAGTCGAGGTCGCCTGCGAGTGCCTTCACGAGGTTCTGGCAGTCGTCGAAGACGCCGTCGATCGCGATGTTGTGCACATTGACGTCGTCGAGCGAGAACATCTGCGCCCGCTGGAACGCGCTCATCCTGCCCTGCGGCGACAGCATGAACACGGCGATGCGCTCCTTGCCGCGCAGCGCGTACTCCGCCGCCGACCCGGTGTCGCCGCTCGTGGCGCCGAGCACGTTCAGCACCGACCCCGTGCGCTCGAGCGCATACTCGATCACCTGCCCGAGGAACTGCATCGCCATGTCTTTGAAGGCGAGCGTCGGCCCCTCCGAGAGGCCCACGAGGGTGAGGCCGTCGCCGATCGAGCGCAGCGGCACGACATCGCCGGGAAACGAGGCGTACGCGGCGGCCGTCATCGCGGCGAGATCATCGCGCGGGATGTCCGAGGCGTAGAGGCTCAGCACCTCGGTCGCGAGCGCCGGATAGTCCAGCGCACGCCACGACTCCAGTGTCTCCGCGGCGATCAGCGGCAGCGACTGCGGCACAGCGAGCCCGCCGTCGGCGGCGAGGCCCTCCAGCAGCACCTCGCTGAACGACTGCGGCTGCGCGCCGCCACGGGTCGAAATGTACTGCACCTGGCTCATCCCTTCGTCACTGCTCGTCTGGCTGGTTCACGCCGTCGAACATCGGTGCATCCGGGGTCGGGTTCTCGGATGCCGGCCGCACCGTGCCGCCGAGGAAGTCGACCGCCAGCATGAACGGCTGCCACACGCCCTGCGACTCGCTCTCGACGGCGGCGGCCGCGTCGAGGCGGGCAGCCGGACCATCCGCCAGCACGAGAACGCTCGGACCGGCGCCGGAGACGACGGCGGCGAACCCCTGCTCGCGCAGGGCGCGCACGAGGGCGAAGGTCTCGGGCATCGCCTGCGCACGGCGCTCCTGATGCAGCTTGTCCTCGGTGGCAGACAACAGCAGATCGGGGCTCTGCGTGAGCGCCGCGATGAGCAGCGCGGAGCGTGACACGTTGAAGACGGCGTCTTCGCGAGACACTTCGGCGGCGAGCACGCTGCGCGCGGTCGAGGTCGACATCGTGCGCTCGGGCACGAACACGACGGGCGAGACGCCCCTGTGCACGAGCAGCTTCTTGTAGCGGGGGGCGCCGTGCTCGGTCCACGCGATCGTGAGCCCGCCGAACAGCGCGGGCGCGACGTTGTCCGGATGGCCCTCGATCTCGGTCGCGATGCGCAGCAGATCGGTGTCGGCGAGCACCCTCTCGCCCGTGAGCGCCTCGAGCAGTCCTCGCGCCGCGAGCACGCCGGCCGCCACGGCCGCGCCCGAGGAGCCGAGTCCGCGCCCGTGCGGAATGCCGTTGTGGGCCACGATGCCGAGCCCGGGCGCGGTGCGCCCCGCCTCGGCGAAGCAGCGCCGGATGGTCGTCACGATGAGGTGCGACTCGTCGCGCGGAATCTCGCTGGCACCCGAACCCGTCACCTCGATGGAGAGCTCGCCTGGCGCAAGGGCGGTCACCTCGAGCTCGTCGTAGATGCTCAGCGCCAGGCCGAGGGTGTCGAACCCCGGCCCGAGATTGGCGCTTGTCGCGGGCACGCGCACGTGCACCGCGACGGGCCCGCTCATTCTCCTTCGACGCGCAGCACGGAGGCCACGCGCTCGACGACGTCGCTCGCCGACAGTGCGGCGACGGTGTCGCGCAGTGCCTGCTCACGAGTGATGTGGGTGCCGATGACGAGCCGCGCACGGCGGGGCGCGTCCTCATCCGTCGACGGTTCGATGCTCTGCTCGACGGTCGCGACCGAGACGCCGCCGTCGCTCAGCAGCCCGGCCACGCGCGCGAGCACGCCCGGCTCATCGGCCACTTCGAGGGCGATCTGGTAGCGGGTGGAGATGCGTCCGATCGGCGCGACGGGCAGGCCCATCCGCGGGCTCTCCCCCACGCCGACGCCGCCGGCGAGGTGGCGCCTGGCGGCGGAGACGAGGTCGCCGAGCACGGCAGAGGCCGTCTCGATGCCACCGGCGCCCGCCCCGTAGAACATGAGGGGGCCGGCCGCCTCGGCTTCGACGAAGACGGCGTTGTTGCCGCCGTGCACGCTGGCGAGCGGATGCTCGCGGCTGATGAGCGCGGGATACACGCGCACCGAGATCGACTCGTCCTCCTCGTCGTGCAGTCGCTCGCACACGGCGAGCAGCTTGATGACGTGGCCGACGCGGAGCGCGTCCGCCATCATCTCGTCGGTGACGTTCTCGATGCCCTCACGATGCACATCCTCGATCGAGACGGCGGAGTGGAAGGCGAGGCTGGCGAGGATCGCGGCCTTCTGCGCCGCGTCGTATCCCTCGAGGTCGAGCGAGGGGTCGGCCTCGAGATAGCCGAGGTCGGTGGCCAGCTGCTGCGCCTCGCGCGCACCGAGGTGCTCCCGCTCCATCTTGTCGAGGATGAAGTTCGTCGATCCGTTCACGATGCCGAAGATGCGCTTGATGCGGTCCCCGGCCAGCGAGTCCTTCAGCGGGCGGATGATCGGGATGGCGCCCGCCACGGCCGCCTCGTACGAGACGGAGGCGCCCACCTGATCGGCGGCGTCGAAGATCTCGGCGCCGTGGGTCGCCAGCAGCGCCTTGTTGCCCGTCACCACGTCGGCGCCCGAGCTGAGCGCCTGCAGAATGTAGGTGCGAGCGGGTTCGATGCCTCCCAGCAGTTCGACGACGATGTCGGCCCCGACGATGAGCGACTCGGCATCGGTCGTCAGCAGTTCGCGCGGAATGTCGGTGTCACGCGGAGCATCCACGTCGCGCACGAGCACACCGGCGAGCTCGAGGCCCGCGCCGCTGCGTTCGGCGAGCTCGTCGCCGCGCTCCAGCAGCAGGCGGGCGACCTGGCTTCCGACGCTTCCCGCCCCCAGCAGGGCGACTCTCAGCGTTCGCTGGTCGATCATTCGTCTCCTTCGGTCGAGGTTCCGGCCTGTGAGGCTTGTCCGGCGCGACCGGCATCGAGCGCGGGGTCGCGCGTGAGCAGATCGTCGATCGTCTCGCCCCGCACGATCACGCGGGATGCGCCATCCCGCACGGCGATCACGGGCGGACGAGGCACGTGGTTGTAGTTGCTCGACAGCGCCACCGTGTAGGCGCCCGTCGCCGGCACGGCCAGCAGGTCGCCAGGCGCGACGTCTGCCGGCAGATACTCGTGGTCGACGACGATGTCGCCCGATTCGCAGTGCACGCCGACAACGCGGGCGAGGGCGGGCTCGCCCGTTCCCTCGCGGGAGGCGATGCGGGCGGAGTACTGCGCGCCGTAGAGCGCCATCCGCGGGTTGTCGCTCATGCCGCCGTCGACGCTGACATACAGGCGCTCGGCCGTGCCCTCGTCGGTCTGCACCGTGACGGGCTTGATCGTGCCGACCTCGTAGAGCGTGACGCCGGCGGTGCCGACGATCGCGCGACCGGGCTCGAAGGCGAGAACCGGCAGCGGCAGCCCGCGCACGGCGCACTGGTCGGCGACGGCGCCCGTGATGCCGAAGGCGAGGTCACTGAGCGACGCGGGGTCGTCGACGCTCGTGTAGGCGATGCCGAAGCCGCCGCCGAGGTTCAGCACTTCGACCTCACCGACCTCTTCATACAGTTCGACGAGGCGTGCAGCCGACTCGCGGAAGCCGGCGACGCCGAAGATCTGCGAGCCGATGTGCCCGTGCAGCCCCAGGAAGTGCAGCGAGTCGAGTTCGCGCACGCGACGGACGATCTGCGGCACCGAGGCGGGCGCGAAGCCGAACTTCTGGTCTTCGTGCGCGGTGGAGAGGAAGTCGTGCGTCTCGGCGTGCACACCCGTCGCGACCCGCACGAGCACGTTCTGCACCGTCTCGGCCGCGGCCGCGATCACGGCGAGCCGTTCGATCTCGATGGGAGAGTCGACGATGATCGTGCCGACGCCGGCCTCGACCGCACGCTCGAGCTCCCACTCGCGCTTGTTGTTGCCGTGGAATCCGATGCGCTCGGGCGGCACGCCCGCCGCGAGCGCGACGGCCAGTTCACCGCCCGTGCACACGTCGACGTTCAGCCCGGCATCGACCATCCACCCGCACACCGTGCCGTTGAGCATCGCCTTGCCGGCGTAGTAGACGCGGGCGGATGTTCCCGCGTGCGCGGCGGCGGAGGTGAACGCGTCGAAGGCCTCAGTGGCGCGCGAGCGGGCCTCGACCTCGTCGATCACGACGAGTGGTGTGCCGTGCTCAGCGGCGAGCTGGATGACGGATGCGCCCGCGAGATGCAGCGCGCCGTCGGCGTCGCGCTGGGCGCTTCTCGGCCACACCTTGCCCGGCAGGTCATTCGGGTCGGCAGGGGCCTTGAGCCATTCAGGCGCGGCGGAGGACGACAAGGGGCACCAATCTCGGTTCGGGACTGCGCTCAATCCTACCGGCAGGTCAGAAGCAGATGCTGGCGGTGGGGTCGATCTGGTCGAGGAAGCCGTCGACGAATGACAGTGCGATGGCGACGTGCGTGTTCGTCGTATCGACGGACGTGACCGCCACGCCCGCGGGAATGTGGTCGGCGGCGCACACGGTGAGCGGCTGGGTCAGGAAGCTCGTGTCGATCGGCAGCTGGTCGAGGTCGGATGACGACACCTCGGCGCCCGCGATCGAGACGGACTGCGGGGTGAGCACGACCGACCCGTCGCTGACCGACGGCGCGAGCCCAACGGTCACGGGCAGCGACATACCGAGCACCGTCGCCTGCGAGGTGACCGTCACCATGCCATCCGCGAGCGTCACGGTGGCGTCGTCGAGCGACACACCGACGACGGGCGTCTGCGCGACGAGCGTCTGCAGGTCGGCCGCGTCGAGGTCGATCTCGGCCGTGCCGCCCAGGGTCGACACGTCATCGCCCCGGGTGGGCAGCCCGTGCAGGTCGGCAGAGACGTCGCCCGAGATCGTGTTCCAGGCCACGTCGTCGGAGGACGCCTGCACGTCGTCGAGCTTTCCCGACGCCAGCTGCAGCAGCACGATGCCGCCGAGCGAGATGTCGATCGGATGCTCGTCATCCAGCGCCAGCGCGTTCACGACGAGGTCGTGGATGTGGTTGGTGACGATGCGGCGCGCGATGAACTCTCCCGCGACGGCCGCGACGACCAGCAGCACGATCACGGTCGCCGAGGCGATGCCCGCCTTCGCGGCGCGCGACATCCGCTACATCCGTTCCGGCGCGCTCACGCCGAGCAGCCCGAGGCCGTTGCGCAGCACCTGACCCGTCGCGTCGTTCAGCCACAGGCGCGTTCGATGGATGGTCTCCACCGGCGCGTCGCCGAGCGGCGTCACGCGGCAGTTGTCGTACCAGCGGTGATAGAGCCCCGCGATCTCCTCCAGGTAGCGCGCGACGCGGTGCGGCTCGCGCACCTCCGCGGCGAACGCGACGATGCGCGGGAACTCCTGCAGGGCGCCGAGCAGCGCCGACTCCGTCTCGTGCGTGAGCAGTTCCGGAGCGAACTCCGAACGGTCGACGCCGGAGTCGGCCGCGTTGCGCGCGACGTTGTGCGTGCGCGCGTGGGCGTACTGCACGTAGAACACGGGGTTGTCGTTCGTGCGCTTGCGCAGCTGCTCCGGGTCGAGGTCGAGCGGCGAATCCGCCGGCGAGCGCTCCAGCGAGTAGCGCAGCGCGTCGGTTCCCACCCAGGCGACGATGTCGTCCATCGCGATGATGTTGCCCGCACGCTTCGACAGGCGCGCACCACCTATCGACACCATCTGGCCGATCAAGACCTCGATGTTCTTCTCCGGGTCCTCGCCCGCGGCCGCCGCGAGCGCCTTGAGCCGCGGCACGTACCCGTGGTGGTCGGCACCGAGCAGGTAGATCTTGACGTCGAAACCGCGATCGCTCTTCGAAAGGTAGTATGCGGCATCCGCGGCGAAGTAGGTGTACTCGCCGTTCGAGCGGCGGATGACTCGATTCTTGTCGTCGCCGAAATCGGTCGTGCGCACCCAGACGGCACCATCCTCGTCGAAAACGTGGCCCTGTGCGCGCAGGCGATCGACGGACTGGTCGATGAGGCTCGGACCGCCGTTCTCGCCCGGCGCGTGCAGCGTGCGCTCGGAGAAGTAGGTGTCGAACTCGACGTTGAAGGATGCCAGCGACGCCTGGATCTCGGCGAGCTGATGCGGGTAGGCGAGATCGCGCGCGAGCGCGAGCTGCTCGTCATCGGGCAGCGAGAGGATGTCCGGACGCTCGGCGAGCACGGTCTGGCCGAGCTCGACGATGTAGTCGCCGTCATAGCCGCCCTCGGGCTTCGGCTCGCCCTTGATCGCGGCGACGATGGATGCCCCGAAGCGCTGCATCTGTGCGCCTGCATCGTTGATGTAGTACTCGCGGGAGACGGTCGCACCGCTGAACGCGAGCACGCGCGCGATCGCATCACCGAGCGCCGCCCAGCGCGTGTGCGCGACGTGCAGCGGGCCGGTCGGGTTCGCCGAGACGAATTCGACATTCACGGACGTTCCCGCCAGCGAGTCGTTGCGCCCATAGTCGTCACCCGCGTCGACGATCGTCTTCGCGAGCGCGCCGGCGGCCGCCGCATCCAGGCGGATGTTGAGGAAGCCGGGTCCGGCGACCTCGGCGCTGGCGACACCGTCGACCTGCGCCAGGCCATCCGCCAGCGTCTGCGCGAGCTCGCGCGGGTTCTGCCCCAAGCGCTTGGCGAACTTCATCGCGACGTTCGTCGCCCAGTCGCCGTGGTCGCGGTTCTTCGGGCGGTCGAAGGTGATGTCGGCGCGGTCGATCTGCACCTCGCCGGCGATCGGAGCGAGGAGATCGAGCAGCGCGGCGGCAAGGGCATCGGGTGTCATAGCGACATCGAGTTTACCGGGCGGCGCTGTGGCCGCCCGCGCCCGCAGCCTGTTGCGATCATGTGACATTGTGCCGATCGGCGGACCCCTCCCCCGGGCTCTGCCTTTACGCTCGTCGCATGCCCCTCCGTCGCCTCTGGCCGATCGCCGCGCTCGCGTGCGTTCTTGCGCTCGTGGTGACGCTCGGCGTCTGGCGCCCGTGGCAGTCGACGCTCGCGGCGGCAGAGGTGCAGGCGGCGGAGCCGATCGTCGAGCCCGACCGCCTCTCGGTGCCGGCAGATGCGACGGTGCTCATCTTCGGCGACTCGTGGACGTACGGCCAGGGCGCGACGACGCCGGAGGGCGGGTACGCCTATCAACTGGCGGAGCTCACCGGATGGACGACGATCGTCGATGGCGGGCGGGGCAGCGGGTACCTGAAACCGGGCATCGACCAGCCGACGTTCGGCGAGCGGATGGCCGTCCTCGATCCATCCGTGCCGGTCGACCTCATCATCGTGCAGGGCTCGATCAACGACAGGAACCAGGACCTCACCGCCTACCCGGCGGCGGTCGATGCGGCCTGGCACACGCTCACGAGCATCTATCCCGACACGCCTGTCGTCGTGCTCGGCCCCGCACCGCACGAGCTGCCGACGGCCGAGACCGTCCTCTCGATCGATCAGATGCTGCGGCAGCAGGCCGCCGAGCGCGACTGGTGGTACATCTCGCCGATCCAGGAGAACTGGATCACCGAGGACAACTATCTCGACATCATCGACACGTCAGATGCAGGAAAGTACCACCCCTCCGATGCCGGGCACCTCTTCCTCGCCCAGCGTCTCGCCGACGATCTGCAGGCCATCGTCGTGGACGACACGCCAGCCTCACGCTGATAGGCTCTTCTGGCACGCCTCCGTAGCTCAGGGGATAGAGCGCCGGTTTCCGGTACCGTAGGTCGCTGGTTCGATTCCAGTCGGGGGCACATCTCTTGGCATCCGCCGGTCTCAGCGATCGCGCCAGAGCCCGTCGATCGGCACCGGATGGCCCAGCACGTTCTCGGCCGCACGATGCCCGGAGCACAGGGCGCCGGTCACGGTGGCCGGATCATCGGTCCATGTGGCCTCGCCCGCCAGGTGCAGCACGCCGCCGATCGGAGTCGCGAGCACGTCGTGGTCGCCCGTCGTCGCGCCGCGCGCCATATAGGCGTACGACCCGCGCGCGAACGGGTCGTCCGTCCAGTGGGTGATCTGCACACCGGATGGCCGTTCGACACGATCGCCAT
>JASGDS010000255.1:0-19884 GCA_047607025.1 Microbacterium sp. | reverse complement strand
GCACACCAAGCTCACCCTCATCACGACCATCCTGCTGTGGGTCGCGGGCGGCATCGCGTTCGCCGTGCTCGAGTACGGCAACCCGCCCACCTGGGGGAGGGACACCGCGGGCGCCACGATCTTCCAGTCGTTCTTCTTCTCGGCCATGACACGCTCGGGCGGCTTCTCGCTCATCGACCCGTCCGACCTCTACGACTCGTCGTCTCTCGTGGCCTCCATGCTCATGTTCGTCGGCGGCGGATCGGCGTCAACGGCAGGCGGCGTCAAGGTGACGACCCTGGCCGTGCTCGCGCTGTCCGTCTTCTCCGAGGCGAAGGGACGCGCCAGCGTCGAGGCGTTCGGCCGCCGCATCCCGAGCGACGTGCAGCGCGTCGCCGTCGCAGTCATCGCCTGGGGCGCGACGATCGTGGCGCTGTCGACCATCCTGATCACGCAGATCACGAAGCTGCCACTCGGCGACGTGCTCTTCGAGGTGATCAGCGCCTTCGCGACCTGCGGGCTCTCCGTCGGGGTGATCGAACACGTGCCGAATTCCGCGGCGTACATCTTCGCCGCCACCATCTTCATGGGGCGCGTTGGTACAGTGACACTCGCGGCCGCCGTGGCCGCCACATCCAGATCGCAGCTCTACGCGCTGCCGGTGGAAAGGCCGATCGTTGGTTGAGCAGCGCTTGTTGAACGATTGCACGGGCTCCCCGCACGGTGAAGACTGCGAGCAGCATGGTTGAGCAGATCCGGGGCGACGCTCCTGTTTTGGTGATCGGTCTCGGTCGATTCGGCGCGGCATGCGCGGGCGAGCTCGACCGGCTCGGGCGCGACGTGCTCGCGATCGACGAGAGCCTCGACCTGGTGCAGAAGTGGTCAGAGCGCGTCACGCATGCCGCGCAGGCGGATGCCCGCAACATCGACGCACTGAAGCAGATCGGCGCGAGCGACTTCCAGGTCGCCGTCGTCGCCGTCGGGTCGTCCATCGAGGCATCCGTGCTCATCACCGCCAACCTCGTCGACCTGAAGGTGCCGCAGATCTGGGCCAAGGCGGTGTCGCAGTCGCACGGCAAGATCCTCGCCCGCGTCGGCGCGAACCACGTCATCTACCCCGAACGCGAGGCCGGCGAGCGCGTCGCACACCTCGTCAGCGGCCGGATGCTCGACTTCATCCAGTTCGACGACGACTTCGTGTTCGCCAAGATGTATCCGCCGAAGCTCATCCGGGGGCAGCAGTTGCTGGAATCGGGCGTGCGCACGAAGTTCGGCGTGACGATCGTCGGCGTCAAGAGCCCTGGCAAGCCGTTCCGCTACGCCGAGAACGAGACGATCGTCACCAACCACGACCTCATCATCGTCTCGGGCACGAACGAAGACGTCGAGCGCTTCGCCCTCCTCGACCGCTAGCTTCCCGCCCCGTCCGTTCGTGTGCCCCGTTCCGTCGTTCCCGGCACCGGAACGACGGAACGGGGCACACGAACGCCGACCAGCTCACCGTGCGTGCAGCGCGACGACCGCATCGATGTCTAGGTTCGCCACTGCCGGAAGACCGGTCAGCGCCGCAGGGTCGACCCCCAGCTCGAGATACGCCTCATGCAGGCTCGCCACCGCGGCGCCCGCGGCGCCCGAGAAATCACCGAGGCTCGCGGGGACGAGCCTCGGTGCATACCGGATGGTCGAGCGCAGGGCCTCCTCGTACCGCTCGAGGCTCGGCGCGAGCGATTTCGAGATGCCGCCACCGAGCACGATGACCGAAGGCTCGCACGACACCGAGATCGCCGTCAGGACGACCAGCAGCGCCTGGTCGAACTGTGCGCGCAGCGTCGCGACGGGGTTCGGCGGCGCGTCCGAGAAGAGCACTTGCGGATCGGCGATGGGCGAGCCCGCCTCGGCGGCATAGCGCAGGATGCCGGGGCCGGTGACCAAGCTCTCGAGCCGGCTGCCGAGCGGGCCGACCGGGAGCTGGCCGAACTCACCGACCAGCCCGTGTCTGCCTTGCAGGATGCGGCCATCGATTGCGAGCCCGGCGCCGAGCCCGGCACCCAGCGTCAGCATCGCGGCATTGGGCGCATCGCGAGCAGCGCCGAACCTCTGCTCACCGAGCAATGCGTAGTTCGCATCGTTGTCGACGCGAAGCGGCTTGGCGAGCGCGCTGAGAAGACCTTCGAGGAACCCGGGTGTCTCGACCTGCGCCAGGTTCGGCGCGTTGGAGACCACGAGATCCTCCTGTCCGACCGCGCCGGGAAGGCCGAGCGACACATGACCGATCGACGCCCACATCCCTCCCGTGACGCGATGCAGCAGCCCGACCAGCCAACGGATGAGCTCGTCCGCCCCCTGAACGGCGGGGGTCGGCTCCTCGCCGCCCAGGAGCGGTCTTGCCCACAGGTCGGTCAGCAGGTATCGCGTGTTGCTCGCACCCAGGTCGACCCCGAGCGCCAGCGAAGTGTCGGGGACGATGTCGACGAAACGCGCGCGGCGTCCGCGCCGCTCGACGACGATGTCGTCGCCCTCGAAGAGAACACCCTCCGAGATCAGCTCGTCCACCGCACGCGTCACGGTCGCAGGAGAGATGCCCGCATCGAGCGCGATCTCCTTCCTCGACGTCGGGCGGGATCGCAGCAGTTGCGTGAGGATCGCTCGCCTGTTCAGCTCACGCGTGCCCTGCACCATTCGCATCCCCTGCACTATCTCATCACCGCTGTCCCACCACCGTGACCTCAAATCTACTGCCAACCCGCTCCGCCTCGCCCGGCGGTCGATCGGCGCGCCCCGAGACACAAACGTTATGCGTCATGCCCTTGACTTTGTTTGCTATCTGAAAGCAAAATGGTCTCAGGTCGCACACTCCAGAGGCGAGATCAGGAAACCGATATGACCGCACACAGATCCACCCGGCTACGGCCTGTTCGGCAGGCAGCTCGCCGGTCAGTGACAGCAGTGACGCGCTGAACGAGCCGTCCCCCATACCCCCCTACCGGCAGGAGCCCGTCTATGCACACTCGACTTGCCCGACCGCTCGGCATCGTCGGAATGCTGACGCTGGCCGGATGCAACGCCGCAGACACCGATGAGGCCGCGACCCGGGACATCGCAGCAGCGCTCCTGGCCCGCAACCCGGACCTCACCGGCATCTACGTGCCGTGGGCGACCGCCGGCACCTACGGCGTCCTCGGCAAGGAGGCACCCGCCCTGGTCGCGTCCGCGCCGATCGCGGTCACCGCGGACAACGTCGCCGAGGCTTGGCAGGAGGACTACGGCACCGAGCCGCCCGCGAGCGTCACGGACGCGCGATGAGCGGCGATGACCGCATGAGCGGACAGGTGCAGACCGTGCTCGGACCGGTCGCACCAGGAGTCCTCGGAAACGTGCTCGCGCACGAGCACCTCACGTCCCTCGTCCCCGGGCCCTGGCTCGCCGGCGGTCAGGCGGAGGGCGGGCCCACCGGCGCGCTCGCCGCCGACGAGCAGGTCAACCGTGCGGTGGGCGCGCTCAGCGGGCTGCGGGAGCTCGGCTATGACACGGTCGTGGACCTCAGCCCCTACGGGGTGGTGGGACGATCGGATCACGGCGAGAACGTCGCACTGCTCGAGCGGATCTCCCGCGAGTCCGGCGTGCACATCGTGCTCGGATCGTCCACCTACCTTGACCCCTTCAGCCCGCGCTGGGTGGTCGAGGCCGACATCGACGAGCTGACGGCGCGCTTCATCGCCGACGTCACCACCGGAATCGGGACATCGTCCTACCGCGCCGGCGTGCTGGGCGAGCAGGCAACAGGCCTCGGCGAGATCACGCCCCACGAGGAGGCAGGCCTGCGCGCCGCCGCTCGCGCCCACGTCGAGACGGGCGTCGGCCTCATCACCCACACCACCCATGGCACGATGGCGCTAGAACAGGTGGACATCCTCCGACAGGAGGGGGCGGATCTCGGCCGGGTCGTCATCGGGCACATGGACATCCACCCCGATCTCGTATACGTTCGCCGCGTGCTCGACACCGGGGTCAGCGTCGCGTTCGACACCGTCGGCAAGCAGCACTGGGACTTCTTCCTGACCCCGTTGTCCGCCGACCTTTCCGAGGGTGAGTACGCTAAGCGGGCCTACTTCCGACCGGACGACGCGCGCATCGGCGCGCTCCTCGAGCTGGAGCGGCTCGGCTACGCCGGGCAGATCATCCTGTCACACGACCTGACGGGCGCCGAGGTCGCGCTGAACCCCGAGACGCACGGGCAGTGGGGATACCGCTACCTGGGCGCGGTCTTCCTCCCCGAGGCCCTGCGACGCGGCCTCGACCCGGCCGCCGCCCAGGCCATGGTTCGCGACAACCCGCTCCGCCTGCTCACCATGACGCGCGCAGGAGGAGCCTGAGGTGGGGTTCGTTGTCGGAATCGATCTCGGCGGGACGAAGACACTCGGTGGCATCGCCACGATCGACGGCTCGATCGTGGCGGAGCACACCGTTGCGACGACGCAGGCGGCGGGGCAGCTGCCCGCGCAGCTGATTAGCCTCATCGAGGCGCTCGCATCGCGAGCGGGGATCGACCGTGAGGCTGTGGCCGCGACCGGTATCGGCGGAGCGGGGGTGCCCGATCAGCACAGCGGGGGGTTCTCCATGGCGCCGAACCTCATGCTGAGTGGGGACAGGCCGCTGCATGACGAGCTCACCCGGGCGCTCGGGCATCCGATCGTGCTCGAGAACGACGTGAACGTCGCCGCTCTCGGCGAACTGCACGAGGGCGTGGGCAGGGTCGCTGCCGACTTCGTCTTCATCTCGATCGGCACCGGCGTGGGCATGGGCATCGTCGCCGACGGGCGGCTGCTCCGCGGTGCGCACGGCGCGGCGGGCGAGATCGGCTACCTTCCGGTCGGCACCGACCCGCTCGACCCCGCCCACCAGCGACGCGGCCCGCTGGAGGAACAGCTTGCGGGAGATGCGCTCGTCGCGCGCTATCGCGCGGCGAGCGGGGCCGCCCTCACCGCCCCCGACATCTTCTCCCGCGCCGTCCAGGGCGATCCGCACGCGTCCGCCGCGATCGACGAACACGCCCGCTGGGTGGCGACGGCCATCGTCGCGGTCAACGCCGTCCTGGATCCCGGCATCGTGGTGCTCGGCGGAGGCGTCGGAGCGCGCCCCGAGCTCCTGGGGCCCGTCCGCACCTGGCTGGCCGCCCTGGGCGCCTCATCCGTCGACGTGCGCATCAGCGAGCTCGGCTCGCAGGCCCCGGTCATCGGCGCCGTCCATCTCGCCCTCGATGCCGTCCGACTCGATCCGAAGGGATCCTCCCTATGACCCCCGCACGCACTGCTGGCGGCGCATTCGGCTGGCTGCGATCCGTCACGTGGAGCAGCTACGTCGTCTATATCGGGTTCGTCCTGGTGTTCGCGTATTTCTCCATCACGCAGGCGAAGTATTTCCCCACCCCCTCCAACCTCATGAACATCGTCGTCCAGACGGCGCCGATCACCATCATGGCCATCGGAGCGGTGTTCGTGCTGAGCACGAGCGAGATCGACCTGTCCATCGGCTCAACCGTTGCCCTGTCATCGCTCGTCGCAGCGATCACACTCCAGGCAAGCGGGTTGTAGTGGCTCGCGGCGCTGGCAGGGCTCACAATCGGGGCGCTCGTCGGCCTCGTCAACGGGCTGTTCGTGACCTGGATCCGACTGCCCTCGTTTCTCGTCACCCTTGCGACCATGGGCCTGATCCTGGCCGGTCTCAACGCCTCGAAGCAGATGATCGTGCGCGGCATCATCATCCTCATCGCCCTATCGCTCACGCTGCGATCCAAGAAGAGCAACTGACGGAAGGATCAACATGTTCCTGGAACTGACCGCACGCCGCAACCCTCGATTCCTCGACGCGGTATCCGCCCTGCACGCGAGCGGCGAGCTGCCCGCGAACTGTTACGCGATCGACCTCGATACGGTTCGCCGCAACGCATCCGCCTTCTTGACCGAGGCGAGCCGTCTGGGGCTTACGGCCTTCGCCATGACCAAGCAGATCGGCCGGAACCCCGACGTGTCGCGAGCGCTCGTCGACGCGGGGATCACGCACGCCGTCGGCGTCGACCTGCAGTGCGCGGTCGCGGCGGCATCCGGCGGCCTGAGGATCGGCCATCTCGGCCACCTCGTGCAGATCCACCGCCACGAGGCGGCCGCAGCCGCACGGCTAGAGCCGCTCTACTGGACGGTGTTCAGCGAGCAGAAGGCGCGCGAGGCGGGTGAAGCCGCACAGGCGCAGGGGCGCACGCAAGACGTGCTGCTGCGGATCATCGCTCCCGGCGACCGGTTCTACCCGGGACACGAGGGCGGGTTCCTGGCCGACGACATCGTGCGCATTGCGGATGCCATCGATGACGTTCCCGGCGTTCGGTTCGCCGGCATCACGACCTTCCCTGCCACGCTGTTCGACGCGGCAAGCGGCACAGCCGCGGCGACGCCGAACCGCGCGACGCTCAGCGCCGCGCTGCGGGCGCTGCACGCGGCCGGCCGCAGCAACGTGCAGGTCAACGCACCGGGCACGACATCCGTCGCCGTGCTCGAGGATCTCGCCGAAGCGGGGGCCACGCAGGTGGAGCCCGGCCACGGCCTCACGGGGACCACGCCGCTGCATGCCGTCGCCGACCAGGTGGAAGAGCCTGCGATCGTCTACGTCAGCGAGGTGTCGCACCTTTACGACGGACGGGCGTACGTGTTCGGCGGCGGCCTGTACGTCGACCCTGTGGTCTCGGGCGCAGACACTTCGGCCATCATCGTCGAGCCGGGGGCGGCGGATGTCGCATCAAGCGTGCGGCGTCGGGTGGAGATGCCCGACGCGTCGGCGATCGACTACTACGCCACCATCCCGTACGACACGGACGAACCGCGCATCGGCGACACGGTCATCTTCGGCTTCCGACCACAGGTGTTCGTCACCAGGGCGCTCACCGCGGCGATCTCCGGTATCTCCGCCGGAACCCCCCGGGTCGAGGGCGTCTGGTCCGCCGACGGCTCGGCACCGCTCACGGTCGGATGATCGTTCATCCCCCATTCGAAGGACATCACATGACCCGCGAAGAACGCGCCACAAGCCCGCTTCGGCTCGTCGGCATCCACAAGAGCTTCGGAGGAATGTTCGCGATCAAGCGATTCGACCTCGAGGTCGGTCGCGGTGAGATCGTCGCGCTCGTCGGCGACAACGGGGCCGGGAAGTCACCCCTCGTGAAGATCATCTCCGGGCTGTACCAACCCAGCGAGGGCGAGATCTGGATCAACGGCAGACAGGTGCAGTTCCGAGATGCCTCCGATGCGCGCGCAACACTGAGCGATCTCTCCGGCGGTCAGCGCCAGGGCGTGGCGATCTGCCGCGCGACCCACTGGGCCTCAGGCCTCGTGCTCATGGACGAACCGACGGCGGCGCTCGGCGTCGCCGAGACCGCGAAGGTGGAGGCGCTCTTCCTCACGTTGAAAGAGCGCGGCTCTACCGTGCTGCTCGTCAGTCACACCATGGATCAGGTCTTCCGTGTGTCCGACCGGGTCGCCGTGCTGCGGCGGGGTACTCAGGTCGCGACACGCACGCTCAGCGAGACGAGCCACAACGAGATCGTCGCGATGTCCACCGGGGTGGCCGCATGAGCGCGGCAGGCGAGCTCATGCGCGCGGAGATCGCCGAGCAGCCGGATCGCTGGCTCACGCTGCTCAGAGACGGACGGGACGCGATCGACCGGGCGGCGTCGCTCATCCGCGCTAGCGACCCCGGCATCCTCGTCTTCGCGGCCCGCGGCTCGAGCGATCACGCGGCGATGTACGGCCAATACCTGGGCCAACGGCTGCTCGGCATCCCGGCCATGCTGGCGACGCCGGCGACGTTCACGATGTACGGGGCGAAGCTGCGCTACCCACGGTCGGCCATGATCGCTCTGTCCCAGTCCGGTGAATCCCCCGACCTGCTGGCCACGGTGCAGGACGCGCGCCGTGGAAGCGTGCCCGTGATCGCCGTGACCAACGACGCCGGCAGCGCCCTCGCGGGGCTCGGCGACGTCCACGTGGACATCCTCGCCGGTCCAGAGCGGTCGGTCGCCGCGACGAAGACGTACACGGGCGAGCTGCTCGCCCTCTATCTGACCCTCTCACGCGCGGCGGGCACCGGCTGGCACGACCTCGAGGAACGGTCGGTCCATGCCGCCGCCGTAGCGGCGGACGTCATCGCGGGCGGCGAGGCAGCGGCTCTGACAGATGCGCTGGGCGACGCGGAGAGGGTCTTGGTCGTCGGCCGCGGATACTCTATGGCGACGGCACGCGAGGGCGCGCTGAAGCTGATGGAGACGAGCGCTGTCGCGGCGTCGGGCTGGTCTGCGGCCGATGCCACCCACGGCCCGCTGGGTCAGGTGGTGCCGGGCACCGTCGTGGTCGCGCTGCGCTCTGGGGGCGAGTCTGTGTCGTCGTTCGCCGCCGCTGCGGAGTCGCGGGGAGGAAGGGTCGTGACGACGGCCGCCGTGACGGTGACGGACGACGCTCTCGTGCCGCCCGTCGAGATCGTGCCGCTGCAGCAGGCCGCCCTCGAGGTCGCCCTCCGCCGCGACCACGACCCTGACCATCCGGCAGGCCTGGCGAAGGTCACGCGCACCGTGTGAACGCACCTGCGAGCTCCGCCCATCGGCGGGCTCCTCCCTTCATCAGCCTTTGAGCCCGCCTTCGCCGATGCCGCGGAAGAAGTACCGCTGCAGCAGGATGAACATGATCACGAGGGGGAGAACCGCGACGATCGTGCCGGCGGCGACCACCCGCGGATCGGTTGAGAACGTGCCCTGCAAGAAGTTCAGCCCGACCGTCAGCGTATAGAGATCCTGATCCGACAGCACCATCAGCGGCCAGAGGAAGTCGTCCCACGCGGAGACGAAGGAGAAGATCGCCACGACCGCCACCATGCCCTGCGCGGAAGGCAGAGCGATGTGCACGAAGCGTCGCCACACGTTCGCGCCATCCAGCATGCCCGCCTCATCCATCTCCTTAGGGATCGCCTGGAAGGCATTCCGCATGAGCAGGACGTTCAGCGGGGCGACGACGGTCGGGAGCACGACACCGAGCAGCGTGTTCGTCACGCCGAGCGACTGGCTGAGCAGAAACCTCGTGATCAGCACGACCTCACCGGGAATCAGTATCCCGGCGAGGAAGACGGCCAGCGCCACGCGGGAGCCGCGAAAGCGCAGGCGGGCGAGGGCATACCCGGCCATCGAGGCGCCGATCGTGCCGAAGACGACCGTGCTTCCCGCGACGATGAGGGAGTTGATGGCGTACCGCCACACGGGAACCACCTCGCCGACCCGGCGATAGGCATCGGTGGTCGGATCTGAGGGAAGGATCTGAGGAGGGAGGGAGTAGAGGTCTTCGCCGATGCCTTTCAGCGATGTCGACACCTGCCAGACGAATGGCCCGATGGCCACGACCAAGAGGAGCAGCAGAACCACATACCGCAAGACGACGCCGGGAGCCTGGCGCCGCATCCGCATCCGCGCGCGTTCGACCGGTCTGCGCGAGCGCCCACCTGCCGCGCCTGTCTTCACCACGCTCACTCGTCATCTCCTTTTCCCTGAAGCCGGAGTACGGCCACCATGAGCCCGATCGTGAAGACGAACATCACTATCGAGAGCGCCGACGCATACCCGAGCTGCCCGTCCACGCCGGAGCCTTCCCTCTGAATGAGCATGACCATCGTCATCGCCTCCCCGCCGGGCCCCCCGGTGTTTCCGGAGAGCACGAACATCTCGGTGAAGACACGAAATGCGTTCACCGCCGCGAGCATGCCGACCAGGATCATCGTGGAGCGCACGCCAGGCACGGTCACCGACCAGAAGACCCGCCAGCGGCGGGCGCCATCCACCGCGGCCGCATCGTAGAGTTCGCGGTTCACGTTCGCCAGGGCCGCGAGATAGATGACCATGTAGTAGCCAGCGCCCCTCCACACCGTGACGATGACGGCACTCGCCAGCAGCAGCCACCGGTCGCCGAGAAAGGAGATGGGCTCGGCGATGACGCGAAGCGCGATGAGCATCTGGTTGATCAGCCCGCGGCTGTCGAGCATCCACGTCCACATCACGCCCACGGCAACGGCCGACGCGACGACCGGAATGTAATAGACCGTGCGGAAGAACCCGATCCCCGGCAACGAGCTGCTCAACAGCATCGCCATGAGAAGCGGAATCAGCACCATGACCGGGACGATCACGAGGGTGAAGATCGTGGAGTTGACCAGCGCGTTCCAGAATCTGTCATCCTGGATCATGCGGACGAAGTTATCCAGCCCGTTGAACTGACCCGCCTTCAGCCGCGTGGCGTCCGTGAAGGCGAGGATCACCGTGTTCGCGAACGGGAATACCGTGAAGCCACCGACGATGGTTAGGGCGAAGGCGCACAGCGCCCAGGGCGACCCCCACCAATGGCTCCGCAGCCGCCCTCGGGTCTGCCGAGACGCATCTTCGATCGCGTACCCCGCCGGCCTCCGCACCATGCGCCCCGCCTCAGCCCGAGATCCGCTGGTTGGAGTACTCGACGACCGCGTCCAGCGCATCCTGGGCGCTCTGCTTCCCCAACATCGCAAGCGCGATCTGGTCTCGAAGCTCGCTCTTCATCGCATCGGTGAAGGATCCCGGCTGATAGGCGACCGCGTCGGCGAGCTGTGCCGCCGACGTGACGCGCACCTCGTCATTCGCCGAGCCGTCGCTGGTCGTGAAGAAGTCGTCCTCGATCGTGCCGATCGTCGAGGGGAAGACGTTCACGACCTTGGCGAACCCGAGCTGGTTCTCAGCGTTCGACACCCAGCGAGCGAACTCCTTCGCGGTGGACTTGTTCTCCGACTGCTCCGAGACCCCGAGAAGATGGACATACATGTTCGGC
This sequence comes from Microbacterium sp., assembly GCA_047607025.1. Classification (GTDB taxonomy): domain Bacteria; phylum Actinomycetota; class Actinomycetes; order Actinomycetales; family Microbacteriaceae; genus Microbacterium. Next base: position 9,028 of record JASGDS010000255.1, on the reverse strand, counting down.
TTCTCGTTCGTGATCAGCGGCGCCAGCTGGAGGTTCTCGAACACGCTGGGGGCGTTCTCCTGCAGCGCCTGGACGTTGTACGCGCTCCCGGGCATGTAGGCGATCTTGCCGGCCTGGAACGACTCATTCACCCCGGTGAAGTCGGAGGACAGCGACTCCGCCAGGAAGCCGCCGGACTCGTACAGATCGATGTAGTGCTGAACAAGCTCGACGCCGTCGGCGTTGTTGAACACGAACTCCGTCTGGTCGTCGTTCATGAGCTGCACGCCGTACATCCCGAACTCCTCGATCGTCGGGGGCTGGCCCAGCATGGCGTATTGACCGCCCACCGCCTCCGCCATCTCGGTCGCCTGCGCGAAGAGGTCATCGTATGTCTGCGGGAGGCTGGAGGTGTCGAGCCCAGCCTGCTCGAAGAGCGCGGTGTTGAACATCGAGGGCCCCGTGCTCAGGTACCACGGATAGCCGAACGTGCCGCCGAGCGCCGTCCAGTCACCTGCCTCCCACGCGCTAGGGAGGTAGAGATCCTGCGCCTCCGGATCCTCCTCGGCCACGTTCATCAGCAACCCCGCCTGCGCGAGCGGATACGCCCCGCCCGGATCGAGATCCATCACGTCGGGCAGCGTTCCGGCCGCGGCATCCGCCGACAGCTTGTCGGCGTACCCCTCCGCCGGCTGGTCGATCCAGTTCACGGACGTCCCCGGGTACTCCTCCTCGAATGCCTGGATAACGCCATCGAAGAAGTCCTGGTAGTTGGCCTTCAGGTTCCAGGTCTGGAATGTGATCTCGCCAGTGACCTCGCCGTCCGAGGCCGATCCGTCGCTCGAGGCCGTACCACCGCCCAGCCCGCATCCGCTCAGCAAGCAGGCGACCGAGAGCATGCCCCCGGCAGCGAAAACGATTGAATGCTTCATTGAATTTGCTCTCTCTCAGCCAGGGATGGCTCGAGCCGGTCGCTCGATTCCTCCCAATCTACCATTTTGATTGCTACGTGCAAGTAAAAACTATCTGTGCGCTCCCTGGCTCCTCCCCGCTCAGCCCTGATCCGTTTCGTTCCTGATGGGGCCTGATTCTCGGTTTCGGTTGTTGTTCAGTCGTGTGGGCGTGTGAGATCTGCCAGCCGGTGCTCTCGCTCATCCACTTCGTTTCCGGTCGTGCCCGTCGGGGCTGGTGGTCAGGTCGTGACGGTGCGCGGGGCGACGCGGCCCCCGCGGCATGCCTGCGATGATGGGAACAACGCGAAGCGAGGTGCTGGTCGATGGAAATGGTCCGGATCCCGGAGGGGACCCTGCTCATGGGGTCGACGGAGTTCTACCCGGAGGAGGGGCCCGTCCACGAGCGGCACGTCGCCACGTTCGAGCTCGACGCGCACCCCGTCACCAACGCCGAGTTCGCGCGCTTCGTCGAGGAGACGGGATACGTCACCGTCGCCGAGCGGTCCCTCGACCCCGCCGACTTCCCCGGGGCCGACCCTGACGCGCTCGTCGAGGGCTCGACCGTCTTCACGCCGACCGACGGCCCCGTCGACCTGCGCGCCTGGAGGCGGTGGTGGCGCTGGCAGCCGGGCGCGCACTGGCGGCATCCACTCGGCCCCGACAGCACGGTCGACGAGCTCGGCGACCACCCCGTCGTGCACGTGGCGTTCGAGGATGCCGAGGCCTACGCGCGCTGGGCGGGCAAGCGCCTCGCGACCGAGCCCGAGTGGGAGTGGGCGGCGCGCGGCGGCCTCGTCGGCGCGCGGTTCGCGTGGGGGGACGAGCTGCGCCTCGGAGAGTTCGCCAACACGTGGCTCGGCGCCTTCCCGTACCGCAACGACGGCTGGGGCGGCACGAGCCCCGTCGCGAGCTACCCGGCGAACGGATACGGGCTCCACGACATGATCGGCAACGTCTGGGAGTGGACGTCCTCGCCCTGGGCCCCGCGCCATGTCGTCCCCGGCAGCACGCCGGTGGATGCCGGAGGGCGCCGCAACCTCTTCGGCGCCGCCGGCGCCGGGCCCGCCCGCCGCGTGACCAAGGGAGGCTCGCACCTGTGCGCCCCGGAGTACTGCCAGCGCTACCGGCCGGCCGCGAGGTCCTCGCAGACGGAGGACTCCGCCACGACGCACCTCGGCTTCCGCTGCGCGCGCGACGCGGACGCGGCGTCCGGGGGTTCGTTCAGAAACGGCGGTTGAAACCGTTCCGCGACCGTTTCTGAATAAACTTCGGCGAGGGTGCAGCGGGGACGTGTGGCATCCGTCATCGAGAAAGAGAGGCATCATGACCCGACCGAACATCGTCTTCGTCATGTCGGACGATCACGCCGCGCACGCGATCTCCGCCTACGGAAGCCGCGTGAACAGCACCCCCAACATCGACCGCCTCGCCGAGGCAGGCGTGCGCATGGACGCGGTGTACTGCACCAACTCCGTGTGCAGCCCGTCGAGGGCCTCCATCCTGACGGGCACCTACAGCCACGTGAACGGCGTCTCCTCCATCTGGACGGAGATCGACTACCGCGTCCCCACCTTCGTCGACGTCCTCACGGAGCACGGCTACCGGACGGCGATGTTCGGCAAGTGGCACCTGGGCGAGACGGAGGTCTCGTCGCCTCGCGGCTTCGACGCGTGGACCGTCTTCCCCGGTCAGGGCGACTACGTCGATCCGGAGATGATCGACGAAAACGGGCGCCGCACGATACCGGGCTACGCCACCGACATCGTGACCGACCTCGCCATCGACTGGATCGACGAGCGGGAGGAGGACGAGCCGTTCTGCCTGTTCGTGCACCACAAGGCGCCGCACCGGCCGTGGGTGCCCGACGAGAAGCACAAGCACCTCTACGCGGACGGGAGCATCCTCGAGCCGGAGACCTTCTTCGACGACTACGCCACCCGGAGCAGGGCCGTGCGCGGCGTGCACATGACGATCGCGGACGACATGGGCGCCGACGACCTCAAGACCGAGGTGCCGGAGGAGCTGCGCGGCCCGGAGAACCGCGAGGCGCGGATGCGGTGGAAGTACCAGATCTACATGCGCGACTACCTGCAGTGCATCCAGTCGATCGACGACAACGTCGGGCGCCTCCTCGACCATCTCGACGAGCGGGGGCTCGCCGAGAACACGCTCGTCGTCTATACCTCGGACCAGGGCTTCTTCCTCGGCGACCACGGGTGGTTCGACAAGCGCCTCATGTTCGACCAGTCGCTGCAGATGCCCATGCTCATCCGTTGGCCAGCCGAGATCCCCGGCGGGTCGCGGTGCGAGGCGATGATCACGAACGTCGACTTCGCCGCGACGTTCCTCGACGCGTGCGGCATCGACGCCGACGCGGAGCTTCCGAGCTCTCAGGGGCGCAGCTTCCGCGCGCTGCTCCGGGGCGAGGAGGTCGACGACTGGCCGGACGCCGTGTACTACCGCTACTGGGAGCACGACGACCCCATCCACCACGCGCCGGGGCACTACGGCGTCCGCACGCGCACGCACAAGCTCATCCACTACTACGGCGCGGGGCTCGGCGTGCCCGGGGCGTCCGACGCGGTCTTCGAGCCCGAGTGGGAGCTCTACGACCTCGAGGCGGACCCGACGGAGGTGGCGAACGTCGCGGACGACGCGGCCTACGCCGGCATCCGCCGCGAGCTCGAGGCGACGCTGGCGGCGTACCAGGAGCGCTACGCCGACGAGCCGTACCGCGGGCCGGGTACGCCGCGGCCGGAGTGGGGGCCGTACGACGCGGAGATGCTCGAGCGCGTGGAGGAGTACGTCCGGGAGATCGACGCGGCGAGCTGACGCCGTCTGAGCGCGGAATCCGTCGTCCAGCCGCGCGGGGCGGCGGATTCCGCGTGCCCGCTCGTCCGGTCGGCGATCCCGGCCGGGTGTCGACGTGGCGGGGCCGTGCGGCGCCGTGTCGCGCAGGATATCCGACGGGACGCGGTCGCCGCAGAGGACGAGGGACGGATGCGGCGCGAGACGGGAACGATTGACTCTCGCTATCGCCCCCACCCCCGATTCCGAGGAGCCGCCATGTCCGACCGCCCATTCGTCAGGAGAACGATCTCGAGGCGGACGTTCTCCGTCTCCGCGTTGCTCGGGACGGCTCTCATCGGGCTCGCCGCGTGCTCCTCGTCGTCGGCCGGCGCCGAGGCGACGGCGACCAGCGAGGTTCACAAGGACGCGGGAGGCGACGGCGTCGATGTCGGACGTGCCCGAACGCGAACTGCCGCAGGAACGATCCCAGCGTCGACGGCGCATACGCCCGGTCGAACAGCCGCCCCATGCCGCCGTGTCGGAGAAGGTTCATGTCGTCGATCGAGTCCGCCCCCCCGCGAGCATCCCCGCCACCAACGACATCACCTTGCCGCCGGCGTTCGCGCCCTTGTCTGTGGGGACCGTCAACCGCTCCTGGCGAACTCGTCCAGCCCCGACGACTGCGCGAGCCGCAGCATCGGAACCAGGCCTGCGGCCGACACGAGATTCGGATCATCGAAGACCGCGGACACCGCGGCCGGACCATGCTTGAATTGCATCTACGAGATGCCTCTCGGACCAGTTGAACAGAACCCTTAGCAAGTTCCATTCTTCCTGATCAGAGGGGCATTTCTACATCACGACACCCCCTCACGCCCCAGGCAAATCGGTGGATCGAGGCTCAGATGCGCAGGCCGGCGACGTCAGACGCAAGGAGGCAGAACATGGAGTCGGCCCAGGAGAACCAGTCGCGGGTGTAGCGCCCCGGGTCATCGACGTGGAAGCTCTCGTGCATGTGGCCAGTGCGCGCCATGATCCCGGAGAGCTGCTCGCACCGCAGCCGCTTCTCCCTCGGGTCAGTGGAGGTGAGCCCCTCGACCGCGAGGGCGATCGGCCAGACATGGCCGACGGGCGTGTGCGGGCTGCCGATGCCGGCCGCTGCACTCCCGGCATAGAAGTGCGGGTTCTCAGCCGAAAGCGTGAATCGACGGGTGCGCAAGTACAGATCGTCCTCGCTCCCGATCGACGTGAGCAGCGGCAGGCCGAGCAGGCTGGGCAGGTTCGCATCATCCATCAGCAGCGCGTTCCCGCGGCCGTCCACCTCGTATGCGAGCATCGTGCCGCCGCCAGGGGCGGGAACCGTCCCGTGACGCATGGTCGCCTCGTGCAGGGAGGCGCTCAGCCTGCGTGCGCGATCCGCGAGCTCCGGATCGGTCGTCAGTTCCGGGATCAGCGCGAGCGCGGAGGAGGCGAACAGGTTGCCCGGGACGTTATACCCGTAGGCGCACGCGTCGTCGCTGGGGCGGAACCCCGACCAGGCCATTCCTGTGACGGCCACGGGGCTGCCGAGCCCACCGCGCGGGAGGGTCTCTCGAGGATCGGCTCCCTCCCGAACGAACCGGTAGGCGGAGAGCCGCTCGTGATCGGTCTCCCGTTCCAGGGTCTCCATGATCCGTCGGAATGCCTGATCCGCGGCGTCGCCCAGGAAATCGGTGCGCCTGGTCGCCGACCACAGCCGTTGCGCCAGCAGGATCGGGAAGCACAGGGAGTCGATCTCAAATTTGCGTTCCCAGACCAGGGGATCCCGGTCGAGATCGTCAGCGTGGTAGGCGTCGCCGCTCGCCTCGAGGTTGAACGCATTCGCGTACGGGTCGTGCGCGATGTACGCAAGCTGCTGCCGGATGGCTCCCGCCACGAGATCTGCGACCGCGCCCGCCGGTCTCTCTCTCGCAAGAAGCACATATGGCCAGAGCTGAGCCGACGAGTCCCGGAGCCACATCGCAGGAATGTCGCCGGTGACGACGAAGACGTCGCCGTTGCGCCGGACGGTGAGCGTATCGGCCAGCGTGCGCCGCAGCGCCTCACCGGCAAGCCCGGGCACTCCGGATCCAGGGAACGCATCGGCGACGGCCCGCATCAGGCCGCTACCCTCGACCTCGCCGATCGCGGCCGCGACCGAGGCATGGAGTGCGCTCGTCATCCGCAGGCCTCCGGGATGCCGGCCCAGGTCACGACGAAGTGCCCCTCAATGGCGCGGGGATCCAGCGCGACGTCGGCGCGGATGCGGAAGGTCACCGCGTCGCCGGGAAGGATCGTGGTGAACCCACGATCCACCCTGGCTCGCGGATGGATTCGGTCCGCCTGCACGAGCACGTCCCTCACGACGCGGCCGGAGGCGACCACGACATCGAGCCCGCCCGGCACCGCGTCGACTCGGATGGTCAGCCCCGCCGCATCGCTCTCCCCGAGCTCCGCTGCCGCCTCGCGGGGGTCGGCGAGGAACCATATCGCCCGCGCATCGCCGAGCTCCGCGACGAGGAGCTCCGCGTCCGGATCCGCCGCGCGGGACAGCGCGGCGGGGACGGGAACACGCTGGACGGATCTCGGCCCGGCGGTGATCTCCAGACACCCGCCAGCGACCACCTCGCCGTCCAGGCGCATGCGGCGCAGCACGGCCGACCCTTCCCATTGCTCGTCCGTGTCGTTGATCGCGCAGAGCACGAAGCCGTGCTCCTGCGGAGCCCAAGCCAGCACGCGTTCCCGGTAGGCCTCGCGCAGCGCGAAATACGAGGGCTTGAGCCGGCCCGCTCCGTCGACGATCGACCAGGAGATGACCGGCCAGAGATCGTTGAGCTGCCAGACGATCGTCCCCGAGGTCCTCGGCCAGTTCGATCGCCAGTGCAGGATCCCAGCCTGGAGCGCGGCAGCCTGCACCCACTGCGTCTGGCGGTGCCACTGGTCGAAGCTGTCGGTCGGAGCGAAATGCGCGGCAAGTCCTCGCATGAGCTTCGCGTGCCCGTCGGTCGCCTTCTGGTGGTGCTGGATACCGGGGGAATCAATGCGCAGCGGATCGTCTGCCACGGCATCACGCAGAGTGCGCCAGGCCGCGGCGCCCTGCCAGCCGAACTCCGAGACGAAGCGCGGGACACTGTCGCGGTAGTGCACGTAGTCCTCGGCGTTCCACACGTCCCAGGAATGGAACGTCTGGTGGCGAGGGTCGTTCGGCGCGCGACCCTCGCCGCCGGACCACGGGCTGCCCTCCGTGTACGGCCGCGACGGATCGATCTCGGCGAGCAGCTCGGGGAGCCAGGCAAGGTAGAAGGCATCCCCCCAGGAGCTCTCTCCCCCCGCTCGATTCGGCCAGTCAAGATGCTCGTGCATCCACAAGCACTCGTTGTTGCCGTTCCAGATCACGAGGCTGGGATGTGAGCTCAGCCGGGAGATGTTGTCCTGCGCCTCTGCGAGCACTTCGGCCCGGAACGGCTCCTCCTCGGGATAGGAGGCGCAGGCGAACAGAAAGTCCTGCCACACCAGCAGGCCGAGCTCGTCGCAGATGTCGTAGAACTCATCGCTTTCGTACACGCCTCCGCCCCAGACGCGCACCAGATTGACGTTCGCCTCGCATGCCTGCTCAAGCCTGACCCGGTACTCGCGGCGGGTCACCGTCCCCGGGTGGATGCTGTCGGGTATCCAGTTCACCCCCTTGACGAACACGGGCTCGCCGTTGACCTCGAGCACGAAGGACGTCCCGAACTCATCGCTCTCGCGCCGAACCGTGACCGCCCGGAACCCCACCCGGGTCTCGTGCACGTCCAGTTCCACGCCCACGGCCATAAGCCGCACGCGGAGCGGATAAAGGCGGGGCTCGCCGAACCCCCGCGGACTCCACCGTGCGACCTCCGGCACGCGCGCCTCGACCACGACCGCGTCTTCGCCAGGATCGATGACGTGACGCACGGTCTGTCCCGCGATCTCCAGCTCCACGATCAGCTCGCTTCCGACGCACGACGCCGCACGCTCCACCTCGATGTGCGCGCTCAGCAGGCCCGTTCCGTCGACGACATCGACGAGCGGGCGCACGGCCGCGATGCGCGCCGTGCTCCACGACTCGACTCGCACCCCTCGCCAGATCCCGGCCGAGACGACCGTCGGCCCCCAGTCCCATCCGAAGCTGCAGGCCATCTTTCGGATGTAGTTGTAAGGAAGCGGGTAGTCGTTGGGGCGGGGGCCGAGTCGCCGCTCCCACTCCTCAGCCTCGGCCAGCGCGGAGGTGAGGTGAACGGCGAGGCTGTTCGCCTCGCGCAGCATCGTGGTGACGTCGTATCGATACGTACGGTGCATGTTCCTCGACCGGGCGACGGCTTGCCCGTTGAGCACGATGCTCGCAACGGTGTCGATCCCGTCGAAGACGAGATCCGCGCGCTCGGCGGCGGGCACGGCGCCGAAGTCGCGCTCGAGCAGCCAGTCGGTGCGCCCCACCCATGCGACCGCGTCCTCGTTACGATCGAAGAGCGGATCGGGGATCACGCCAGCCTCTTCCAGATCGCGGTGGATCGCTCCCGGCACGACGGCGGGGAAAGCCCGACCGACCAGCGCGGCGGCCTCGGCAGGGAGGGGGGACGTCCCATCCGAGTCGACCCGCAGCGCCCACTGCCCGGCGAGGCTGGAGCTCACGCGCATCTGTCATCCTTCCTGCCGAGGCGCCACGCTCGAACGCATTTGGTTTCTTTGTGAAATCTACACCATCGTCGTCATGAACCCGGCGGGCCCCGCAGTCCCGCGCTCGTCGCCTCAGCCGGTTGCTCCTCCCCCCCGAGCCCTGCAGCGCGCTCGACTGCTGTTCGGGGAGCAGCCGCTCCTGAAAGCACTCGTTCTCAAAGCTCCCGTCTTCGGCAGCGAGCGGGTTTCCGCGACAAGAGGCACGCGAAGACCAGCGTCGGCACACCATCGAAGAAGTCCCAGTCGACGGGCCACCCCATCCGCGCTCGGATCGCGGACGCCGACGGGCGGATTCATCCTCTCCCCGAAACTCGGCACCCCTCCTCGTGCACGCTCATCGCTCACATCGAGCGTTCCCGCCTCGATGGCCGAGCGGCAGGATCGGAGCCGCCGCGCCGAGACAGCGCCTGGGCATCCGCTCCCTCCCGCCCCGCGCGTTCGTGTGCTCCGTTCCGTCGTTCCCGGCGCCGGGACCGACGGAACGGAGTACACGAAAACCACCTCGCTGACGCGCACGGGGCTCAGCCGGGCGGCCGCGCGTACTCGGTGCCATCCGGTCGCCGCTCGACGAGGCCGCCGTCAACGAG
>JASGDS010000254.1:0-8097 GCA_047607025.1 Microbacterium sp. | reverse complement strand
GAACTGCCCGTGTTTGACGTTCTCGGGCACCCACGTGATCTGCTCGTTGCCGGCGAGCATGCCGTCTTTGAAGTCGGTGACGCGCACGAACCAGCTCGAGACGGCCTTGTAGATGAGCGGGTTGCGGCACCGCCAGCAGTGCGGGTAGCTGTGTTCGTACGAGCGCAGGCGCAGCAGGCGCCCCTTCGCGCGCAGCAGCCGGATGAGCGGCGTGTTGGCGTCCATCCACAGCTCGCCCGCGACGTCTGGCACCGTGTTCAGGAACCGGCCGTCGTCGCCGAGCGACAGGATGGTCGGGATGCCGGTGGCGTCGGCGATGCGCTTATCGTCCTCGCCGTAGGCGGGCGCCTGGTGCACGATGCCCGTGCCTTCCGCGGTGGACACATAGTCGTCGACGAGCACCCGGAACGACGTGCCCGTGCCCCACGCCTCGGCGTCGGTGAAGTAGTCGAAGAGCGGCTCGTAGGTGATGTCGGCGAGCTCTGACCCCTTCACTCGGGTGCGAATCGCGGCTGTCGCGTCGTCTGCACTCTCGTAACCGAGGTCGGGGGCGTAGCCCGCGAGCAGGTCCTCCGCCAGCAGGTACTCGCCACCGGCCACTGAGCCTGTCGAAGTGGCGCCCTTCGGCCCGCCCGGCACCACCACGTACGTGATGTCGGGGCCGACGGCGATGGCGAGGTTGGTGGGCAGGGTCCAGGGCGTGGTCGTCCAGGCGAGAGCCGCGACGCCCTCCAGCCCCAGCGCGCGCGCCTTCTCGCCCGTGAAGGGGAACGACACCGTCACGGACGGATCCTGACGCATCTTGTAGACGTCGTCGTCCATGCGCAGCTCGTGGTTCGACAGGGGCGTCTGGTCGCGCCAGCAGTAGGGCAGCACGCGGTAGCCCTCGTAGGCGAAACCCTTGTCGTAGAGCTGCTTGAATGCCCAGATGACGCTCTCCATGAACGTCAGATCGAGCGTCTTGTAGCCGCGATCGAAGTCGACCCAGCGCGCCTGACGGGTGACGTAGTCCTGCCATTGCTGCGTGTAGGCGAGCACCGAGGCGCGCGCCTTGCCGTTGAAGACGTCGATGCCCATCTCGACGATCTCGTCCTTCTCGGTGAGGCCGAGCTGCTTCATCGCCTCGAGCTCGGCGGGCAGGCCGTGCGTGTCCCAGCCGAAGACGCGGTCGACCTTCTTGCCGCGCATGGTCTGGAAGCGCGGGAAGAGGTCCTTGGCGTAGCCGGTGAGCAGATGCCCGTAGTGGGGCAGGCCGTTGGCGAACGGCGGGCCGTCGTAGAACACCCACTCGTCCGATCCCTCGCGCTGCTCGATCGAGGCGCGGAAGGTGTCATCCTGCTGCCAGAACGCGAGAATCTCGCGCTCGACGTCGGGAAAGTTGGGCTTGGATTCCGGCCCGGTCCCTGAGCCTGTCGAAGGGGTCCCTGAGCCTGTCGAAGGGTAGGTCATGTCGCTCCAGCAGTTCGATTCAAACTGCGAGGACGACCTCTGTGTCTGTGTCAACACTGGGCCGCGGTACCACCCCGCTTGCGCCGGTTCCCGAGCTTGTCGAGGGACGCCACTCTTGCACGGGCTGTGACGGGCCGTCCCGCGCGGTTCTAGCAATGCCCTTCCTGCTGAGCGACCATTCGGTTGCTGAGCCTGTCGAAGCATGTTCTTCCGCGAGCTCCCCGGTGATGGCCGGATCAAAGCCGATGCCCCGATTCTATCGCACCGTATTCACGGAGATCTCGCCGAACAAGGATGGTCCGGCTCGATCTCATCCTCGATTCGCGATTTCTCCTCGGCTTGCGTTGGGGGCAGGATGTGGGGATGCTGCCGGAGACGCCTCGACTCGCCCTCCGCGAGCTGCGGGATGGCGACGTCGGCGCCCTGCACCTCGCCCTCGGCGATGCGGAGGCGATGGTGGCATACGAACACGGCTTCAGCGAGCGTGAGACGCGCGACTGGATCGCCCGGCAGCGGCAGCGCTACGAAACCGACGGCTTCGGATTGTGGGGCGTCGAGCTGCGAGGAGGCGGTATGCTCCTCGGCGACTGCGGCTTGACGCGTCAGCTGGTGAACGACCGCGAGGTGCTCGAGGTCGGCTACCACCTGCGCCGCGACCGGTGGGGTCATGGCTATGCGTCGGAGGCCGCTCGCGCGTGCGTGCGCTGGGCGTTCACTCACCTCGACGCGCCGGAGGTCTGGGCGATCGTGCGCGACACCAACCTCGCGTCGATGAATGTGGCCATCCGGTGCGGCATGACGGTGCGGGAGCGCATCGTCAAGCGCTATCGAGGCAAGAACATGCCCCACCTGTGCTTCGCCATCTCCCGCGCCGAGTTCGACAAGATGGAGAGATGACCGAGGCCCATGTCTGCCGCGTCGAGGGCACCTTCTTCCGGGCGGTTCGCGGTGTCGCGATGCAGCACTGGATGGTTCGCGAAGCCCGAGCCGATACTCGCGCGCCGACGAGCCGACCCTCTACCTGTCGTCGAGTCGCGAGGGCATCACGGCGGCCATGATCGCGCACACCGATGCGTCGACTCCCGAGCTAGAGGTGATCGAACTTCGGGTAAATGCCGATCGCATCGTCGATCTGCGCGATCCGGATGCCCTCGCGCGGCTCGGCGTGTCCCTCGAAAACGCGACGGCGCCCTGGCAGGGTGTGGGTGCGCCGCCCTCCTGGCGGGTGCGGGATCGGCTGGTCGCCCGGGGCGCGAATGGGCTCATCGACCCCGGGCGCAAGGCTCCCGGCCTCTGGCACCTCGTGCTCCTCCGCTGGAACGCGGACGGTACGCCATCCGTCGCGAGAATCTGAGGCTGATATCCTCGCTGGCATGCAATGCCGGTGACTCCCGCCTTCGTCCATCTCGACAATCGGAGTTCACCCATGCCCTCATTGCCCCTTTCCGGAAAGACCGCGCTCGTCACCGGTGTGTCCCGTCGCCGCGGCATCGGGTTCGCCGTCGCGACGAAGCTCGCCTCGCTCGGCGCGAGCGTCTTCATCCACCATTACTCGCCACACGACAAAGACCTGCCTTGGGGTGCGGACGACCTCGACGCAGTGCGGAGCGGGGTTCGGGAATCCCTCACGGCAGGCGCACGGTTCGGCGACGCCTCCGCCGATTTCGGCGACGCCACGACCATCCCGCATCTGCTCGACGCCGCGTTCGCGCTGACCGGCGACCTCGACATTCTCGTCTGCAATCACGCGCGCAGCGGGGGCGACGGCAGCATCCTCGACATGACGCCCGAGCGTCTCGACGCGTTCTGGGATGTCAACACGCGCGCGACGCTGCTGCTGACCAGCGAGTTCGCCAGGCGCACGAGCGGCATTGCGGATGCCGCTGCCCGGCCAGGCGATCACGTGCCGTTCCAGGGGCCGTTCGACGCGCCATCCGGCCGCGTGTTCTGGATGACCTCGGGCCAGATCCATGGTGCGATGGCGGGCGAAGTCGCCTATGCCACGAGCAAGGCCGCCCTCGCCGGGGTCACCGCGACCGTCGCCGCCGAGCTGATGCGCCTCGGCATCGTGCTCAACACGATCGACCCCGGCCCCGTCAACACCGGATACCTCGACCCCGAGACCACCGACCGTTCTCTCGACGACATCGAGGCGCATCGCGCGACGATGCCGTTCGGGCGCTACGGCGCGCCATCCGACCCCGCCGACCTCATCGGATGGCTGTCGACACCCGGCGGCGCCTGGATCGTCGGGCAGGTGCTGACCAGCGATGGCGGTTTCAGCCTCGGTTGAATGTCGTCGACGCATGCCAAGGAGATCTCGCCATTCCAGGAGCATTTCGGCCGACATCGTCCTTGGGTGGCGAGATCTCCTTGGTTCGCGTCGTCGGGATCAGCGGCTTTCGTCGCTGTAGCCGTAGAGGTCTTCGTTCGGCCCGTTGATCCAGACCTCGGTTCCGGCGTCCGGATCTTCGATGCGCAGCGTGCGTGCATAGGCCTCATCGATGATCGCGGCCTCGAATCCGGCCTCGCGCACCCGCTCGGCGAGCGCGTCGAGGTCGCCGTCCGCCCGGAACGACGCCCCGATGCCTGGATCGCCCTCATGCAGCCCGATGGCACCACCATCCGCCCTCATCTGCGCCCAGCCGCCGCGGTCGGCGACGATGCCCGTCGTGAAACCGAGCGCCTGCAGGATGGCCCTGGGCTCGGCGATGTCGCGTTGGAACCAGATCGGCTCGACGGCGAGATCGCCCTGCGGCGGGCGCGCCTCGCCCTGCGCGACAATGACGCTGAGACCCTCGCCCGTCGTGACGGTCAGCATCGGGCAGACGCCCTCCATCTCACCGCGCTCGACGGAAAAGGAGGCGAGGGCCGTGGCTGCCGCATCCAGGTCGTCGACGATGAGGGTCAGGTCGCAGCGCCCAGGCGCATACCCCTCGCTGGCGTGATGCACGGCGAGGATGCCGTCTCCATCGAACTCACTCCAGACGTCGGATGGCGGATAGGGCGCAATGAGCCCCAGCGCCTCTGCCAGCCGGTGCCAGCCATCCGGATTGTTCGTGAACACGATCTGCTGAACGACGACCATCACTTGCTTCCCCTCTCAATCTCTGCTCGAAGCACGCGCTCGACCAGAGCGGACAGGCTCTCACCCTCGTCGATCGCCCTGTGCTTCACCTCGCGCACGAGGTCGCGCGGCAGATACACATTGAACTGCGCCTTGCTCTCGTCGGCTTGCATGCTAGCATTATAGCCTCCTTGCGCATCGAAATGCCGGAGATGTCAGAGCTTCCGGAGCGGATCCGCTCTTGCAGTCCGGCATTCTCGACATCTCCGGCGTTTCGGGGCGAGCTCACGCGGCGAGGTGAAGCCCCTGCGCGACGGCACGGGCGATGATGTCCTGCACCGTCGCCCAGTCATTCATGATCTGCATGTAGCTCACTCGAATGACGTGGTACCCGAGCAGCTTGAGTTTCGCGTCGTGCGCAATATCGGCATCCCGCTGCGGCCCCACATGGTGCCCGCCGTCGATCTGTACAACGAGTCGATCGCCGATGAGCAGATCGACACGGCGTCCAGAGATCATGATCTGTTGACGCAGCAGAACCCTGAGCCAGCGAAGCCGAGGAATGAAGATCGACTCCAGGCCCGAGTCCGAGAAGGGCATTGCGGTGTCGAGAATCCTGCGGGCGTCGGGGCCGAGGTTGAATCGGCGCATCTCGGCAAGCGTGATCAGCTCCCGTCGGATGGCCGATTCCCAGATCGCGAGGGCGTGTTCGTATGGTTGACACACCGCCACGATCGCCAGCACGTTCTCGATGAGGTCGACGAGCGCATCCGGATGACGAGGCACGACGGGCGCTGCCCAGTGAATATGGGCGCGCACAGCGCCGCGCAGCTTGCCATTGGTCGGCGCGGCGACATGCCACATCGGCGCCGTGTCGAGTGTCCAGATGTCCATCCGTCTCGCCTGTGAGACGCAGGTGATCACGACCCCCGTCGCGGCCGCTCGCACGAGCACTCGATCGGCATCGTGGCGTGCAACCCAGCCGTTACGCGGCCGAATGAGTTCGCCCGTCTTCAGCGCAGCGCGGATGGCCCGTTCACTCACACCTTCTGCGCGAAGCGTCGGCATGCGCGCCACTCCACCGTGGCGGCGCAGTGCTGATTCAATATCCATCTTTCCACGGTGGCGCATTCGCCCGCCCCCTGGGGCGCATGTGGATAACTTCTGCGGCGACACGCCGAGGATTCGCGCCTGTGCACGGGAGGTCGGTGTCCGCAGCAGCCCGATTCAGGGATGCCGCGCGCCCCGCCGTCCCTGAATGCCGGAGATGTCGAGATCTCCGGCCACATCAGACCGAAGCTCGCCGGCATTCGCGACATCTCCGGCGTTTTGCCGCAGAATCCGTCGCGGAGCATCGACGCGGGTAGGATGGCGCAAACGACAAGAGGCACGCACACACCGTGCCGTCTATACCGAGGAGACATCCATGGCTATTCCTGACAAGCCCGCGCTCGAAGGTCTCGAGACGAAGTGGGATCAGATCTGGCGCGAGCAGGGCACCTACCTGTTCGATCGCGACGCCGCACAGGCCAAGGGCCGTGCAGGAGTCTTCTCGGTAGACACTCCCCCGCCGACGGCATCCGGCAGCCTGCACATCGGCCACGCGTTCTCCTTCACGCACACCGACATCAAGGCGCGGTTCGAGCGGATGCGCGGCAAGAGCGTGTTCTACCCGATCGGGTGGGATGACAACGGCCTGCCGACCGAGCGCCGCGTGCAGAACTTCTACGGCGTGCGCTGCGACCCGACGCTGCCGTACGACGCCGACTTCACGCCGCCGTTCGAGGGCACGACCAAAGCGATCAAGGCCGCCGACCAGGTACCGATCAGCCGCCGCAACTTCATCGAGCTGTGCGAGAGGCTGACGGTCGAAGACGAGAAGGTGTTCGAGGATGTCTTCCGCCAGCTCGGCCTCAGCGTGGACTGGACGCAGACCTACCGCACGATCTCGAACGAGACCATCCGCACGAGCCAGCTCGCGTTTCTTGAGAACCTCGAGCGCGGCGAGGCGTACTCGTCGCTTGCGCCGACGCTGTGGGACATCGACTTCCGCAGTGCCATCGCGCAGGCCGAGCTCGAAGATCGAGACCAGCCCGCGTCCTACCACCGCATCGCCTTCCACAAGACGGATGGCACGGGCGACATCGCCATCGAGACGACCCGTCCCGAGCTGCTCGCCGCGTGCGTGGCTCTCGTGGCCCACCCCGATGACGAGCGGTATCAGCCTTCCTTCGGCACGACCGTGACGACGCCCGTGTTCGGCGTCGAGGTGCCCGTGCTGCCGCACCCGCTCGCCCAGATCGACAAGGGCTCGGGCATCGCAATGATCTGCACCTTCGGCGATGTCACCGACATCATCTGGTGGCGCGAACTCGGCCTGCCCAACCGCACGATCCTGGGCAAGGATGGCCGCATCGTCGCCGAGGCGCCAGACGTGATCACCTCGGAGAAGGGGAAGAATGCCTACGCCGAACTCGTCGGCAAGACGGTGTTCAGTGCGAAGAAGCGGATGGTCGAGCTGCTCGAGGAGTCGGGCGAGCTGCAGAATGTGTCTGCGCCCTTCACCCACCCGGTGAAGTTCTTCGAGAAGGGCGACCGCCCGCTCGAGATCGTCTCGACGCGCCAGTGGTACATCCGCAATGGCGCCCGTGACGAGCAGTTGCGCGCGAAGCTCATCGAGCTCGGTCAGCAGATCGACTGGCACCCCGACTTCATGCGCGTGCGCTACGAGAACTGGGTGAACGGGCTGACGGGCGACTGGCTCGTGTCGCGCCAGCGCTTCTTCGGCGTGCCGATTCCGCTCTGGTATGGCCTCGACGAAAACGGCGAGCGCGACTACGACCGCGTGCTGGTGCCGGATGCCCTGAGCCTGCCCATCGACCCGACGACCGACGTGCCCGCGGGCTTCACCGAAGACCAGCGCGGTGCGGCGGGCGGCTTCGAGGCCGAGATCGACGTGCTCGACACCTGGGCCACCTCGTCCCTCACACCCCAGATCGCGGGCGGATGGCAGCGGGACGACGAGCTGTGGAGCCTCGTCGCGCCGTTCGATGTGCGCCCGCAGGGGCAGGACATCATCCGAACCTGGCTCTTCTCGACCGTGCTGCGCAGCGCGCTGCAGGATGGCCGTGCACCGTGGGCGCACACCGCCATCAGCGGCTTCATCGTCGACCCCGACCGCAAGAAGATGTCGAAGTCGAAGGGCAACGTGGTGACGCCCGCCGACATCCTCGACCAGCATGGATCGGACGCGGTACGCTACTGGTCGGCATCCAGCCGTCTCGGCGCCGACAACGCCTTCGACCCGCAGAACCCGACCCAGGTGAAGATCGGGCGCCGCCTCGCGATCAAGGTGCTCAACGCCGCGAAGTTCGTGCTCGGCTTCGAGTACGACGCCGAAGCGAAGCCGACCGAGCCACTCGACCTGTCGATGCTTGCGACCCTGGATGGCGTGATCGCGAACGCGACGAAGGCGCTCGACGAGTACGACCACGCCCGTGCGCTCGAGGTCACCGAGGCGTTCTTCTGGACGTTCTGCGACGACTACCTCGAACTCGTCAAGGAGCGTGCCTACTCCGGAG
>JASGDS010000253.1:0-9721 GCA_047607025.1 Microbacterium sp. | reverse complement strand
CGAAGGCTTCATACGAACCATAGTGGTCGAGATGATCGGCATCGACATTCGTGATGAGCGCGACCGAGGTGTCGTAGATGAGGAACGAGCCGTCCGACTCGTCGGCCTCGATGACGAACAGGTCGCTCCGGCCGATGCCGCTGGAGGCGCCGACCGACTGGATCACTCCGCCGTTGACGAAGCTCGGTTCAGCGCCGAGGGCGTCGAGCGCCGTGACGACCATGCCCGTCGATGTCGTCTTGCCGTGGGCGCCGGCGACGGAGACGAGGCGCCTGTCGCCGATGAGGTACTTCAGCGCCTGCGAGCGGTGCAGCACGCACAGGCCCCGCTCCTTCGCGGCGAGGTACTCCGGGTTGTCCGGCCAGAGCGCCCCCGTGTAGACGACGGTGTCTGCGTCGTCCGGGAGGTTCGCCGCGTCGTGTCCGATCGTGACCGCTGCGCCGAGGGCTGCGAGGTCACGAGTGTTCTGGTTCTCGGCCCGATCGGACCCCGACACCGTGACGCCCTGCGCGAGGAACATGCGGGCGAGCCCCGAGACGCCGGAGCCGCCGATGCCGATGAGATGCACACGGTCGATGGACGCGGGGATGGGCACGGTGAGGTCTGGCTTGATCATGGCCCGTCGAGTCTAAGACGCGCCGCTGTCCCCGTCCTGATGGCGCGCGGTCGCGCGCGAGGTGCGCAACCACTGCGCGCCGAAACCACACCGCGGGGCGCAGTGCCTTCGACACCGGAAATGCGCCGCAATGGTGCACAGTGCACTGCACCATACGGAGCACAAGCCCCTCAACTCACAGCCCAAACTGATGACGAAGAGATGCCGCGCGCCGAGGTGCAGTGCGCTGTGCACCGTCGCTGGCGCCACAAAGTTCGCAACTCACTGCGGCTCTGGGCCACGCCGCGAGACGCAGTGCCTTCAGTACCAAAACGGCGCTGCAGAGGTGCACAGGGCACTGCGCGTGCTCGGGAAGATCAGTGCGGGGTGAGGGCGCGATCGAGGAGGGCGATGACGTTCTCGGTGCCGCGACGCGTTCCCGCACCGGCTGCGGTAGTGGCCATCCGCTCAATCGCCTGACGGTCGGCGAGCAGCGGCAGGATGTCGGTGCGCACCTTCTCGGCGGTGAAGTCTGCATCGTCGATGAGCAGCGCGCCCCCGGCGGCGACACTCGGCTCGGCGTTGAATCGCTGCTCACCATTGCCGACCGCATACGGCACGTAGACCGCCGGGATGCCGAGGGCGGCGACCTCGCTGACCGTCGACGCTCCGGCGCGGCTGACGATGAGATCAGAAAGTGCGAACGCCAGATCCATCCGATCGAGGTAGCGCACCACCGCGTACCCGGCCACACCCGGATCTGCAAGTTCGCTCTTCTCCCCCGTCGCGTGCAGCAGCTGCCATCCGGCGTCGAGCACCTCCTGCCAACTGCCGGCGAACGCGTCGTTCAGTCGTTGCGCGCCGAGCGACCCGCCGAAGACGAGCAGTGTCGGCTTCGCGGGGTCAAGGCCGAAGTGCGCCGCGGCCTCGACGCGCAGCGCCGCCCGGTCGAGGTTCACGATCTCGGGGCGTAGCGGCATGCCGACGACCTCTGCCTGCTTGATCGGCGTGCCCGCGAAGGCGACGCCGACCGCGGCGGCATGACGGGCACCCAGCACGTTCGCGAGCCCCGGCCTGGCGTTCGCCTCGTGCACGACTGAGGGAATGTGCTCCTTGCGGGCGGCCGTGTAGGCGGGTGCCGCGGCATACCCACCGACACCGAGCACAACATCCACACCTCGGTCACGGATGTACCCGCGCACGTCGCGGACGGCCGTGCGCCAGAGCCCTGGGAACCGCAGAGCGTAGCCATTCGGCCGCCGCGGAAACGGCACCTTGCCGATGAACAGCAGCTCGTATCCCCGCTCGGGCACAAGTCGCGCCTCCAGGCCCTCGCGTGTGCCGAGAACCAGCACCTCGTCGTCGGCACTGCGGGCGCGCAGCCCGTCGGCGACTGCGAGAAGAGGGTTCACATGGCCGGCTGTACCACCGCCGGCGAGCAGGTACGTCGTCACCGAACCATCCTCGCATCCCAGGCGCAGTGCCTTCAGCACCCTCGCGTGGCGGTTTCGGTGCACAGCGCACTGAACCTCAGCGGCGCGGAGGCGGGGGCAGCTCGGGCAGCGTTCGAGCGCACGCCAGCAGCACGCCGGAGGCGAGCAGCACGGCGATGAGCGACGACCCGCCGGCGGAGAGGAAAGGAAGCGGAACGCCGAGCGCGGGGAACAGGCGCAGCACGACGCCGATGTTGACGAACGCCTGGCCGATGATCCAGATGCCGATCGAGCCGGACACGACGCGAGCGAACATGTCGTCGGAACGCGCGACAATTCGGAAGGCCGCGAATGCGAACACGGCGTACAGCAGCAGCAGCACGAGGCAGCCGATGAGGCCGAGCTCCTCACCGACGATCGCGAAGATGTAGTCGTCGGCAGCGGCAGGCAGCCAGTCGTACTTCTCCTTGGAGTTGCCGAGGCCGAGCCCGAAGACACCACCGGAGGCGAGCCCCCACAGACCGTGCATCGGCTGGAAGCACTCGTTCTTGTAGTGGATCTCCTCGAGGCAGTTGTTCGCGAACACGCTGAGGATTCGTGTGCGGCGCGAGCCGCTGGACATGACGGCGGCCGTCACCCCGACGAAGCCGACGAGCATCGGCAGGATGAACAGCCGCAGCCGCACACCGGCAAAGAAGACGGCACCGACGACGAGCAGCGCCATGATGAGCACGGTACCGAGATCCTGACCTGCCATCACGGTGCCGACGGCCAGCATCACGACGGGAACGAGCGGCAGCGCGACATGCTTCCAGTCGCGCAGCAGCAGTCGCTTGCGGTTCAGGATCATCGCCAGCCAGATGCACAGCGCGAGCTTGACGAACTCGCTCGGCTGCAGCGACATACCTGCGACCCTGATCCAGTTGCGGTTTCCCCCCGATCCGAAGCCAAGTGGCGTGAACACGAGCAGCTGCAGGGCGACCGAGGCGATGAGCGCGAGCCAGGCCAGCTTCTTCAGCACCCCGATCGAGAACTTGGAGACGATGAGCATGAGCGGCACGCCCACCGCCGCGAACACGAGGTGCTGCAGGCCCGAGTTGTAGGGGTTGTCGTCCTGCTGGATCGAGGAGACGGTCGTCGCCGACGACACCATCATCACCCCGAAGATCGTCAGCAGGATGGCGCTGCCCGCGATGAGCACGAACTCGACCGGGACGGGTTTGAGCACGCGTCCGAGGCTGATGCGCGCGGCGAGCGCCCGCGACGTGGCGTCAGAGACCCGCTGCAGCCGCGTCGTCTCCGGGGGTGCCGTCGTCGTGTCCGCCATCCACGGCCCCTCCCAATCGCTGTCTGACCGCACGAGCGAACTTCTCACCGCGGTCGCCATAGCTCGAGAACTGGTCGAACGACGCCGCCGCCGGCGCCAGCAGCACCGAGGTGCCCGCCGTTGCGAGCGACGACGCCAGTTGGACGACCCGTGCCATGACGTCTTCAGTGTCCGTGGAAATCGCCTCGTACACCGGCACATCCGGCGCGTGTCGTGCGAACGCGTCGATCAGCGTGGTGCGATCCTCGCCGATGATGATGGCCGCGCGCACGCCTGACCCCCGGGAGCGGACGAGGTCGGAGACGTCGACGCCCTTGAGCAGTCCGCCGACCACCCAGATCACGTCGGGGTAGGCGGCGAGCGACGAGGCAGCAGCATGCGGGTTCGTCGCCTTGGAGTCATCCACCCAGGTCACGCCGTCGATGCACGCCACCACCTCGATGCGATGCGGGTCGAGGCGGAACTCACCCAGCGCCTCTCGGATGGCCGCAGGCGGCACGTCGAGGGAGCGGGCGAGTGCCGCGGCGGCGAGGATGTTCGCGATGATGTGGGGCGCGGCGAGCCCCCGAGAGGCGAGCTCGTCGACGGTCGCCAGCTCCAGCGCGGAGGTGCGTCGCTCGTCGAGGAAGGCGCGATCGACGAGAATACCCTCGACGACGCCGAGATCGCTGGGTCCTGGCACGCCGAGGTCGAAGCCGATGGCACGGGCGCCCTCCGTGACCTCCGCGTCTTCGACCATCCGCCTTGACGCCTCGTCGGCCTTGTTGTAGACGCAGGCGACCTTCGTGCCGCGGTAGACGTGCGCCTTCGCGTCGCGGTACGCCTCGAACGAACCATGCCATTCGAGGTGATCGTCGGCCAGGTTCAGGCACGCGGCCGCGTGCGGCACCGGGCTGCCTTCGCCCTCGTTCCGCCCCAGGTACCAGAGCTGGTGGCTGGAGAGCTCGACCACGAGCACGTCGAACCCCTCCGGATCGCGAACCGCATCGAGGATGGGCGTGCCGATGTTGCCGCAGGGAGCCGCCCGCAGCCCGCCCGCGGCGAGCATCGTCGCGGTGAGTCTCGTCGTGGTCGTCTTGCCGTTCGTGCCCGTGATGAGCACCCATTCGGCCGGATGGCCGGATGCCGTCGGCACCTTGTCGCGCACACGCCAGGCGAGCTCGATGTCGCCCCACAGCGGGATGCCGCGCTCGATCGTCCAGGCGATCACGGGATGATGCGGCATGAACCCAGGCGAGGCGACGACCACCTCTGGGTCGAAGTCGATGAGCTCCTGCGGCACCTCGGCGAGCGGCCCCTCCCAGAGCGTCGCGCCGATGACGGGGATGAGCTTGGCGTATTCCATCGTCGTCCTCTCGGCGACGACGAGCACGTCGGCGCCGAGCTCGGTGAGCGTGTCTGCGACCGAGAAGCCGGTGTCGGCCAGGCCGAGCACGGCCACCCGCAGCCCCTTCCAGTCGGCATGCCAACTGGTGAGCGAGGAGACGCGGCTCATATCCGTGCCAGCCATTCGACGTAGTAGATGCCGACGCCCGTCACGGCGAGGAGCCCTGCGATGATCCAGAAGCGCACGACGATGGTGACCTCCGGCCATCCGCGGAACTCGAAGTGGTGATGGATGGGACTATTCAGGAACAGTCGCTTGCCTCGCGTGAGCTTGAAGTACAGGCGCTGCAGGATGACCGACCCGCTGGACATGACGAACAGGCCGGCGATCAGCAGTGCGAGCAGCTCGGTGCGCGTCAGCACGGCGAGCGCGAACACGACGCCGCCGATCGCGAACGAGCCGACGTCGCCCATGAAGACCTTCGCCTTGGGCGCGTTCCACCAGAGGAACCCGACGAGGGAGCCGGCGAAAGCGGCGGAGACGACGACGAGGTCGAGCGGGTCTCTCGCCTGGTAGCAGGCGTGCTCGTACCCGTCGGCGAGGCTGGCGGAGTTGCACGCCTGGTTGAACTGCCAGAAGGCGATGAGGCTGAAGGCGCCGACGATGACGATGCCCGCCCCCGTCGCGAGCCCGTCCTCTCCGTCGGTGAGGTTGGCGCTGTTCGAGAAGCCGACGCCGAGAAGCGACAGCCACGCCACGAACAGCACCCAGCCAAGCGCGGGTCCGAGCACCATGAAGCCGAGCACGTTGACGTCGCGGACGAGTGAGACATAAGGACTCGCCGGGGTCAGCCCGTACGAGTCCGCGAAGTTCAGCGAGACGATCGCGAAAGGGATGACCACGATGATCTGGCCAGCGATCTTGCGCCAGCCGGAGAGGCCTGCGTAATGCTGCGTGCGCACCTTGAGGAAGTCGTCGATGAAGCCGATCGCCCCGAATCCGACCATCATCCACAGCACGAGCAGCCCGGAGAGGGTCGGCGGGTTGTGGCCGGAGTAGGTGCCGAGCAGGTAGCCGATGATCGTGCCGAACACGAACACGACGCCGCCCATCGTGGCGGTGCCGCGCTTGGTCTCGTGCTTGGGCGCGTTGTAGTTTGCGCTCTCCGTGCGGATCGGCTGTCCCCAGCCGAGCTTGTGGAACGCGCGGATGAACAGGGGCGTGAGGAAAAGGGTGAAGGCGAGCGAGATCGCGGCGGCGGCAAGGACGGATCTCACGAGAACGATTCTCCCAGACGATCGCCGAGAAATCTGAGTCCCGACGCATTCGATGACTTCACGAGCACCCGATCACCGTCGCGCAGCTCCCCCAGCAGGTAGTCGTAGGCGGCGTCTGCATCCTCGAAGAACACCGCCTCGTCGTCCCACGAACCCTCAGCGACGGCGGCAAGATACATCACTCGAGCCTCACGGCCGACGACGACGATGCGCGGGATGCGCAGCCGCACGGCGAGCTGCCCCACCTTGTGGTGCTCCTCGGCCGCATACTCGCCCAGTTCGCTCATCGCGCCGAGCACGGCGACCATCCTCTCGCCGTCCCGGGTGATCTGGGCGAGCGTGCGCAAGGCGGCGTGCACGGAGTCAGGGCTCGCGTTGTAGGCGTCGTTGATGATGCGCACCCGGTCGGAGCCCATCACCTGCATGCGCCAGCGGTCCGCGACCTCGACGGTCTGCAACCTGGCGATCGCATCGTCTGCGCTGACGCCGAGCTCGAGCGCGGCCGCGAGCGCCGCCGCGGCGTTGCGCACGTGGTGGGCGCCGAGCACCTGCAGGTGCAGCGGTCGGGCGACGCCGTCGGTCGTCAGGGTCGCGTCGGTTCCCGCCGAGGTGACCTCCACGTCGCTGATGCGCACATCGGCACGCTGCTGCTCACCGAACCAGCGCACGGTGACATCGCGGTCGGCGGCGACGGGCGCCATTGACGCCACCCGCGCATCGTCCCGATTCAGGATGGCAATGCCGCCGGGCCGGATGGCGGCGACCAGCTCGGTCTTCGCCTTGACGGTCGTCTCGATCCCGCCGAATTCGCCGGCATGGGCCATCCCGACCATGAGTACGATGCCGATGTCGGGCGTGACGAGGCCGGCGAGTCTGGCGATCTGCCCGGCGTGGTCTGCGCCGAACTCGCTGACGAGGTAGCGCGTCGATTCGGTCACCCGCAGCATCGTGAGCGGCGCACCGACGGCGTTGTTGTACGAGCCGCGTGGCGCGACGGTCTCGCCCTCTTCGCGCAGGATGGTGGCGAGCATGTTCTTGGTCGTGGTCTTGCCGTTGGATCCGGTGATCCCGACGATCTTCAGCTCCCCGCGCGCCCGCACGCGCGAGACGACCTCGCGGGCGAGGTCGGCGATCGCGGTGACGACATCGGCCACGACGATCTGCGACACGTCGTCGTCGACCGTGTGCTCGACGAGCGCGAGGGCGGCACCCCGCTCGAGCGCAGCGGACACGAACAGGTGACCGTCGGTGACCTCACCCGGCTTCGCGACGAAAACGCCGCCTGGCGCGATCGCCCGCGAATCGGTGTCGACATCGCCTGACACCACGGTCGTCGGTTCGTCCTCACCCTTCAGGTGCAGGTCACCGCCGACGATGCGGGCGATGTCGGCCAGCGACAGTGCGATCACTTCTTCCTCCGCCGCGCGTCGGGGCGCACGTCACTCGTGGTACTTGGGCAGCTCGGGCGCCGGCTCGTCCGATGGCTCGATCGCATAGGTCTTCAGCACCTGCTGGATGGCCTTGTGCATGGCCGACGCGTTGGCCGCAGACGATGTTACCCGTGTCGGCTCGTCGAGCGTGACCATGACGATGTACTGCGGGTCATCGGCGGGGAACACGCTCATCATGCTGGTGTAGTAGACGCCGTCCTTGTAGCCGCCGTTCCCGTCGGGCTTCTGGGCGGTACCGGTCTTGATCCCGATCCGATATCCGTCCACGGCGACGGCATCGTGGTTCGAGCCCTGGGTGTAGACGTTCTCGAGCATCTCGATAACGGTGTTCGCCGTATCCTCGCTCACCACGCGCGTCGGTTCGCTGAGCTCGGGCGTCGTGACGTTGCCGTCGGCATCCGTGCACGACTCCACGATGTGCAGCGGCTCCTTCACTCCCCCGTTCGCGAGCGCCTGATAGGCGCCGACGACCTGTGGCATCGTCACGGTGAGACCCTGGCCGAACGCCGTCGCGTAGTGGGTCTGCGCGTCCCACTGGTCGGAGGGGTAGAGCAGTCCCGTCGCCTCACCTGGGAAGTCGATGTCGGTCGTCTGACCGACGCCGAACTTCTCCAGGTAGTCGTAGCGGGTGGAGTCGTCCATCATGTCGGCGAACTTCGAGATGCCGACGTTCGACGAGTCGATGAGCACACCGGTGAGTGTGTAGTCGTAGTCGCCATGCACGAAGGAGTCACCGAGAACCGCGCCGTTGGCGAACTCCTCCGAGCTGGATGCCACGACGTGGTCGGTGTCGAGGTCCACCGAGCCGCTGTCGAGAAGTGCGGCGGCGGTGAGCGCCTTGAAGGTCGATCCCGGCTCGAAGGTGTCGGTGAAGATGTGCGAGCCGCGGTCGTCCGCGTCGGTCGCGGAGTAGTCGTTCGGGTCGACGGTCGGGTACTCCGCCGCCGCTCGCACCGCGCCCGTCTTGACGTCGACGACCAGCACGTTTCCGTGCTGCGCCTGCTGCGTCTGGGTCTCCTCCGCGATCATCTGCTGCATGTAGAACTGCAGGTCGGAGTCGATCGTCGTCTTCACGGTGCCGCCGTCGACGGCCGCGGTCGTCTCCTCCGTGCCGGGAATCATGAGACCGCCCGCGCCGCGCTGGTAGGTGAGCGAGCCATCCGACGAGGCGAGGCAGGCGTCCTCCGCCGCCTCCAGCCCCGACTCGGTGCCGTCCTGCGTGATGAAGCCCAGCAGGTTGCCTGCCACCGCACCGTTCGGGTACGCGCGCGACTGCTCGGACTCGAAGGCGAGGTAGGGCAGGCCGAGTGCGAGCAGGTCGCGATACTGCTGCGCAGACAGCCCCGTCGCCAGCTGTGCGTAACGGCTCTCCGGATTACTGTCGAGCGCGTCCTGCACGATCTTCTGCACGGCCGTGGTCGACGTGCCGACGATGGCGCCGATCTTCTCGGCCGCATCATCCCAGGTCAGGGTCGTCTTCGAGCCGTCCTCGTTCGTGATGTCGAGGTCTTTCACGTTCATCGGGTCGAACTTGGCCGTGTACGACCGGGTGGAGCTGGCGAGCACCACACCGTTGGTGTCGGTGATGGTC
Source organism: Microbacterium sp. (assembly GCA_047607025.1). Lineage (GTDB taxonomy): Bacteria > Actinomycetota > Actinomycetes > Actinomycetales > Microbacteriaceae > Microbacterium. The sequence continues at coordinate 720 of JASGDS010000253.1, read as the reverse complement.
CCCCGCGTACCGTACAGCGGCTGCGTCGTCGTGATGCCGGTCAGCGCGGCGCGGTTGTCGAGGTTCTCCTGCGCATGGACGACCTGGATGTCGAGCAGGCGCACCGTGAAGGCGCCGACGATCACGACGACGGCGGCGAGCGCGACGACCGTTCTGCGACGGGCGGTTACGCGTGCAGATCTGCTCTTCATCCTCATCCCTCGTTTCAGTGCGTCGGCTTGTCAGTGCGTCTTCGGCGTCGGGAGACCGTCGGTGATCGCGGGAGGAAGCGTGGCTGTGGTGACGTCGTCGTCGCTCGCGCCCTGCTCCTCCGACTGCTGCAGCTTCTCGTTCTGGGCGAGGAAATCGTTCGTCACCGCCGCCTGGCCGCTGGCATCGATCGTCGACGAGGCGCTGGCCGCCGTCGCGCTGCCCGTGATGGCGCCGTCGCTGAGCCGGAGGTAGGTGGGTGCGTTATCGATGACCATGCCGAGATCCGTCGCCTTCTGCGCCAGATTCTGCGGCGACGCGAGACCCGCCACCTGGTCGTACAGGGCCTGTGACTCGATGTCGAGCGAGCGCTGCTGCGCCTGCAGCTTCTGAATCTCGAACGACGACTGCGTCGACATCGTCGACAGCCCCATCTGAGCGAGCGCGATGAGCACCGCTCCCGCCATGGCGATGACCGCGTAGACGAAGCGGGGCCTGCGCGACTTGCGCCCGACGGGTCGCAGCGCGGGG
>JASGDS010000252.1:0-16301 GCA_047607025.1 Microbacterium sp. | reverse complement strand
GTTCCCGTCGCACTTTCTGTGACCCCCACCCGTTCCCGTCGCACTTTTCGCGGCAAAACGGCCGTGTCACCCGCAAAAGGTGCGACGGGAACCGAGGGGAGCCGCCAAAAGTGCGACCGGCCCTTCGACAGGCTCAGGAACCGGTTGGAGGCGCAGGAACCGGTTGGAGGCGCAGGAACCGGTTGGAGGCCCTTCGACAGGCTCAGGAACCGGCCGGGGGTCAGGCGGTCTCGGCGAGGACGCTGCGGTAGGTGTCGGCCTGCTCGGGCGTCGCGCGCACGAAGTGGCCGGGCGAGATCTCCACGAAGCTCGCACCCACGTCGTCGTGATCGGCAGGGGTGAACGTCACCAGCTGCTTGTTCTTCTCGATGTGGGGGTCGGGAATCGGGATGGCGCTCAGCAGCGACTGCGTGTACGGATGCAGCGGATTGCGGAACAGCTCCTCGGCTGTCGCGAGCTCCACGAGGTGTCCGTGGTTGATCACGCCGATGCGGTCGGAGATGAAGCGCACGACGGACAGGTCGTGGGCGACGAACAGGTACGTGAGTCCCTGCTCGCGCTGCATGCGCTTGAGCAGGTTCAGCACCTGCGCGCGCACCGACACGTCGAGCGCCGAGATCGGCTCGTCGGCGACGACCAGCTCCGGCTCCATGACCAGCGCGCGGGCGATGCCGATGCGCTGGCGCTGCCCGCCCGAGAACTCGTGCGAATAGCGGCCGAGGTGCTCAGGCAGCAGTCCGACCTCGGTGATCATCTCGGTCACCTTGCGGCGGCGGTCCGCGTCGTCCTTGTAGAGGCGGAAGTTGTACAGCCCCTCCGAGATGACGTATTCGACTGTCGCACGCTCGTTGAGCGAGGCGGCAGGGTCCTGGAAGATCATCTGGATGCTCTGCACCAGCTCCGAGCGCTTGCGCCTCGACAGCTTGCCGTTGATCTTCTCGCCCTTGAACTGGATGGTGCCGGCGCTGGAGGGCTGCAGGCCCACGACCGCGCGTCCGATCGTCGTCTTGCCCGAGCCCGACTCGCCCACGAGCGAGAACGTCTCGCCCCGGTACAGATCGAAGCTGACGTCGTCCACCGCGTGGAACTCTCCGCCGTCGAGGTTGAAGGTGACGCGCAGTCCCTCCACCGAAAGCAGAACCTCAGGTTCCGTCGCCACGCTCACTCCTCCGCCTGCTCGAGTCCAAAGTTCACTTCCGCCGCCTTCGAGGCGTTGCTGAGCTCCGTCAGTCGGGAGCGCAGGTTGCGCACGGCATCGGGCGGCTCCACCTTCGGCGCCCGCGGATCGAGTAGCCACGTGCGGGCATAGTGATCCTCGGTCACCCAGGTCGCCTCCGGCGCATCCTCGAAGTCGATCTGCATCGCGAACGGGTTGCGGGGGGCGAAGGCGTCGCCGGTGATCTCACCGAACAGGGATGGCGGAGTGCCGGGAATCGAGTACAGCATCTCGCCAGGCACGCCCAGCTGCGGCAGCGACGACAGCAGGCTCCACGTGTAGGGGTGGCGCGGGTCGTAGAAGATGTCCTCCACGGTGCCGTACTCCACGATCTGGCCGGAGTACATCACCGCGACGCGGTCGGCGACAGCCGCCACCACACCGAGGTCGTGCGTGATGTAGACGGTCGTGAAGCCGTACTCCTGCTGCAGCGACTTGATGAGGTCGAGGATCTGCGCCTGGATGGTGACGTCCAGTGCGGTCGTCGGCTCGTCGCAGATGAGCAGGCGCGGACGACAGGCGAGCGCGATCGTGATGACGATGCGCTGGCGCATGCCGCCGGAGAACTCGAACGGATACTGGTCGAAGCGCTTCTTGGCATTGGTGATGCCCGTGCGCTCCATCAGCTCGATGGCGAGCTTTTTCGCATCCCTCGGGTTCATGCCCTGGTGTTTGGTGATCACCTCGGTGATCTGCGCGCCGATGGTGCGCACGGGGTTGAGAGAAGTCATCGGGTCCTGGAAGACCGTCGCGATCTCCTTGCCTCGGATCTTCTCCCAGTCCTTGCTCTTGGTGTCGGTCGGCAGCGCTTCGCCTCGGTAGGAGAGGCTGCCGCTGACGATGCAACCATTCGCCTCGAGCATGCCGTTGAAGGTCTTGGTGAGCACCGACTTGCCCGAGCCCGACTCACCCACGATGGCGAGCGTCTCACCGGCGTAGATGTCGAGCTCGATATTGCGGATGGCCCGCAGCTGCTTGCCGCGTGACGCGAATTCGACGACGAGGTCGCGCACGCTGAGCAGGGGGGCGTCTTCTGAAACTGACATGGAGGCTCCTCTCAGCGGTGCGTGCGCGGGTCGGCGGCGTCGGCCAGGGTCTGGCCGACGATGTACAGGGTCATGGAGACGAGCGCCAGCACGCCGACGGGGATCCAGAACAGGTAGGAGTAGTTCGTGAGGTTCGTCGCGTACTGGGATATCAGACGGCCGAGGCTCGGAACGTTCGCGGGAAGACCGACACCGAGGAAGGAGAGGAACACCTCGAGCGAGATGAACACCGGGACGATGTTGGACAGGTCGGTGACGATGTACGAGATGAGGTAGGGCAGCATGTTCTTCGTGAGCAGGCGCCTGGTCGGCGTGCCGAGGGCGCGCGAGGCGAGGTTGTACTCGCGATCGCGGATGATCATGGTCTGCACACGGATGCCGAAGGCGCTTCCGACCCAGGTCGTGACCGTCATCGCCAGCAGCAGGTTCCAGAAGCCGCGGCCGAAGGCGAAGGCGAGCACCAGAACGATGACGAGCGTGGGGACGTTCGCCACCACATTGTAGACCTCGAGCATGAAGCGGTCGATCTTCTTCGAGTTGCCCCAGATCATGCCCACCGTGATGCCGATCACCTCGGTGATGAGGGTTGCCAGCACCGCGATCGCGATCGAGGTGCGCGCGCCGGCCCAGACGGCGTCGAACAGCGACTGGCCGTTGGGGTCCGTTCCGAACCACTCACCCCAACTGGGGTAGTTGTAGCGCTTCGAGAAGTCGTTGATCGTGTCGGTGTTCATGAAGTCGTAGCCGCTGAACAACGGCTGGATGAAGCTCATGCCCAGCACCAGTGCGAGAAGCACCAGCATGACGATGGCGACCTTGTGGCTGAAGAACTGCTTGAAGACGCTGCCCCAGTAGGAGTACTTCGGGGCGGTGATCACCTCAGAGGCTTGGCGATCGAGCTTGACGAACTGGAAACGGGGGTCGATGCTCTGTGAATCACTCATCATGCGGCCGACTTCTTCTCGTTGAGGCTGATGCGCGGATCGACGACCGTGAGCAGGAGGTCGCCGAGGAACAGGGCGACGACCGACAGCGTCGTGAAGACGAACACGAGTCCGACGACCATGGCGTTGTTGTACGACAGGATGGCATCCGGCAGCATCTTTCCCATACCGGGCGCGACGAAGATGGTCTCCGTCATGACCGCGCCGGTGATGGTGAGGATGATCGCCGCGGGGATGCCCTGGGTGATCGGGATGATGGCATTTCGGAAGATGTGCTTGAACGAGATCTCGCGCTCACTCATGCCCTTCGCCCTGGCGAATTTGACGTAGTCGGCTGTCTGCTGATCGATCATGAATCGGCGCACCCAGACGATGATGCTCGGAACAGCCATGCCGCCCAGAATCAGGATCGGCAGAATGTACGAGCGGATGTCGCTTCCGCCGTACTGGGAGAACGTCGTCGGGAGGGTCGTCAGCTTGCCGAGAACCTGGCGGAAGAAGTAGATGTAGGACAGGCCGGCCGTCGCCGAGAGCACCGTGACGATGCCGATGCCCAGCGCATCTGGCCACTTGTTCTTGAAGCGCGCCATCGTCATGGCGGCGGGGATGCCGATCGCGTACGCGACGATGACGCCGAAGAGGCCCATCCAGAACGACGTGACGAGCATCGACGGATCCTCATTGATCGTGCCGACGGGCACGTACGGCACGTCGTAACGCGCCTTCTCCAGACGATCGAAGGTCGAGGGCGACTTGTACTCGGCGGAGTAGATGTCCGCGCTCGACGACGCCTCGAGTCCGGTGTCGAAGGTCACATCCTCCGACTCCTTGCGTCCCTGACCGCTGCTGATGACATCGAGCACCGGAGTGTCGCTGTAGGCGGGGTAGGAGGTGCCGAGATTCAGCGTGATGATGTTCTGGTGAATGAACGGGAAGCTCCCGTTGAAGTAGACGAGGTAGCGGTGCTCCGTGCCCGAGCCGACGAGCGCGAAGCCCGCCGAAGGGGAGTTCTCGAACTTCACATACCGCTTGAGGTCGGGGTTGGTCGAGTCATGCACCTTCCAGGGATGGTCGATGACGACGAGCCCGCTGAAGAACTTCCACACCATCTCGGCGATGGGGACGTCACGGCTGGCGTACCATTCGCCGGACTGAGGCAGCTTGTCGACCTGCCACGACTCGTGGTCCGCTGCCCAGGCCTCGATAGCCGTCGTGTCGCCGTCGTTGCGGTAGGCGTCTGCGCCGTCGGGATCGGTCTTGGCGATCTGATTTAGCAGCTCGGACTGCGTGTAGAAGTTGATGTAGCCGCGGCGCTCGAGCACGCCGTCGACATAGGTGATGCGGTCATCCGGATTGGCTTGCACCTTGCTGTACTGCAGGTCGCCCTTGAAGATGTTCGAACGGGGAACGAGCGTGTAGATCAGCGTATAGACGATCACGGTGACGAGAACGATGCTGACGACCGAGCGAATCGCTCGGAACAGGATGTACCGCTTCACGAGATGATGGTCTCCTCACGACACCTGGGGCGAGCTTTCGCTCGCCCCAGGTGCCTTCGTGTGGTGAAAATACTGGATTGCGATGGCGAGAAGGCTATCAGCCCTCTTCGCGCTTCGCCGTCCAATCCTTCACTGCCGCATCAAGCTGGTCGACCGAAACCGGCTGCTCCTGCAGACGGACGCCGGTCAGCTTCATGTCGGTGATGCCCGACGAAGCGAACGGACCCGAGAACGGGACGACGTGCGTGATGCGCGGGGTACCACCCCCTGCCTGGTAGATCATCGACAGCGTCGCGTCGTTGAGCCAGGCCTGCGCCTCGGCGTAAGCCGCGTAACGCGCCTGGTCGTCGTCCTTGATCGCGTCTGCCGTGTCCAGCAGAGCGTCGTAGTCCTCGAGGCCGAGAGCGGCGACCGCATCGGCAGACGTGTAGTCGTCGCCCGTCACGATCTCCGAGGGGTCGAGACCGAGCGTCTGCACCACGTCACCCGTACGCGAGTTGTAGATGTCGAGGTACGTCTTGGGGTCCTGGTAATCGGGGCCCCAGCCGGAGGCGAACGAGAGGTCGTAGTCGCTCTGTGCACCCGTCGTCGCGTAGTAGGTCGACGCGTTGTAGTCGTCCTCGCTCAGCAGGACGATGTCGATCACGACGTTGTCGCTGCCGAGGGCGTCCTCAACCGACTTCTTGAACGACTTCGCCTGGTTGACGAACGCGGTCACCGACTCGTCCTGCACGTAGTCCAGGTGGATCGGGAACTCGACGCCGTCGGCTTCGAGTGCCGTCTTGGCGGTGGCGAACAGCTCCGCCGCCTTGTCGGGGTCGTAGTAGGCGTCCTGACCCTCGGCGAGGTCGACGTCGCCCCAGGTGTCGGAGTCGATGTCCTTCATGTCCGCGGTGACGAGGTCGTTGAAGGTCTCACCCTCGGTGGGCACGAAGTCGGCCGGAATGAGCGAGTTGCGCAGCGTGGCGGCGGCATAGTCGGCACCGCGCGTCTGCGCCTGGTACGACTCGCGGTCGAACGCGGCGCTGATCGCCTGACGGAACTGCTTGTTGAGAACCGCCTTGCGGGTGCTCTCCTTCTCCTCTTCCGTGGTCTTCGCCGTGTTGTTGTACGACGAGCGGTTCAGGTTGAACGAGCCCCAGTAGGTGACGGTCGTCAGCTGGGAGGTGGTGATTCCATCGGGGAACGCAGCCTGCGCGTCGGCGAAGCCGGGCGAGTTCGGGTTGACGGAAGCCGCGGCCGTCAGAGTGCCCGACTGCAGGTCGCGCCAGCCGGAGTCGAGGTCACTGCCGTCGTTGTAGATGAACTTCACGTCCGTGAGGTGAACGGCGTCCAGATCCCAGTACGAGTCGTTGGGCACGTACTCGATCACGGACTTCGAGGTGAAGTTGGAGAGCAGGAACGGCCCGTTGTACAGGATCGAGTCGGGCTCGAAGCCGGCGCCGAACTGGTCGCCCTCAGAGGTGAGGAACTCCGCGTTGACGGGGTACAGGATGCCGTAGAGCGTCTTCGAGAGGAAGTACGGCTCAGGCTGGGCGAGCGTGTACTCGACCGTGTAGTCGTCGGTCGCCTTGACGCCGACCGTGGAGAAGTCGGTCGTGGTGCCGTTGACGTAGTCGGAGAGGCCGGCGATGCTGCTCTCGACGATGTACAGCGTCTCGGACTGCGTGTCAGCGGCGTGCTGCAGAGCGGTCACCCAGTCCTGCGCCTTGACATCGTCGAACTCCTCGCCGTCAGCTGTGACCCACTTCACACCCTCACGGATGTGGAAGGTGTAGGTCAGGCCGTCATCGCTGACATCCCACGACTCCGCCATGTCGGGGATGATGTTGCCGTACGAGTCGGTCTGAGTCAGACCCTCGACGAAGTTCGTGTAGTGGTCGCTGTTCGTGGCGCGGCTGCTGAACAGATAGTCCAGGTTGTCCGGGTCCGTGCCGTAGTAGGCCGAATACTCGGTGCCGCCGTCGCCGTACTGGCTGATGGCGTCCTCTGCTGCCTGATCCGCATCGGCCGACGTGTCGTCGCTCTTGTCGGATCCGCCGCATGCCGAAAGTGTCAAGGCTGCCAAACCAACGGCTGCTGTGGCAGCCAGGACTCGCCTGAGACGCATGTGATCTCCTTCTTCGAATGGATGGAGAGCGCTGAACCGCCCCCCCATGGCATATCGCCGGTGTTCGGCGACGCGCATCTGTTCAGTGTCCGTCTGCCGATTCCCCTGAACGTAGCATTTGAGCGCATTGTTAGCGAACTGTGTCCGTCAAACACTGACGCATTGTGCTCAATGATGCCCGGTAGACGTTGGATGTCTTGCGCTGTGCGGGCCCGGTTGCGCATACGAGATGCGCAACCGGGCGCCGACTCAGTGCTGGTGCGCTGCCCTCTTCATCGCTTCGAGAATGGCCAGGGCGACCGCGATGAGGCCCGCGGCGATCGCGGCCAGCACGGCTGCGATGTCACCGCCCGTCGGTGCCAGCGGAGGCGTGGGCGACGCCGTGGGCGTCGGTGTCGCCGTCTCTGTGGGGGTCGGCGTGGCTGTCTCGGTGGGAGTAGGCGTGGCTGTCTCCGTCGGGGTGGGGGTCGACGTCGGCTCGGTGCCTTCGTCGGTCAGGCCGACGATCACCGGGTCGTGGTCGCTCGCGCGGAACGCGTTCGCCTCGTACCAGCTCGTGCCCGAGTAGTTGTAGCGGCTGTACTCCAGCGCGACGGCCTCGACCGAGTTGATGTTCCAGATATCAGCCGCCGTGACACGAGCGGCGGCGGCCTCGTTCAGCAGCACGTGGTCGAGCGAGCCCGACAGGCCGTCGTAGACGTAGCTCGTCTCGCCGGGCGTGCCGAACTGGGTGTCTGCGTCGACGTAGCCGTCGGCGTAGAACACCTGCATCGGGTCCTCCTGCGTGTACGAGTTGAAGTCGCCCAGCAGGATGACCGACTCCGCGCCGGTTCCCGTCGGGTCGTCGTCCGCCCACGCGGTCAGCGCCTGCGCCTGGTAGATGCGCGACTGCACGCTGGCGCCCTGGCCGTCTCCCGAGTCCTCGTCGCCATCCCACGGACCGGCGGAGCCCTTCGACTTGAAGTGGTTCACGATCGCGGTGAACGGCTCCGAGCCGTCCACCGCCTGGAACGTCTGCGCGATGGGCTCGCGCGCGTTGCCGAACGCATCGATGTCGGCACTCGAGGTGTCGAGCATCGCCGCCGCGCCCACCGGTGTGACGAGGGCGGGCTGGTAGATGAACGCCGAGGTGATGACGTCGACGGTGTCGACCGACGGTGCGTCATCCGGTGTGGCGATGTACGCCCACTTCTCTTCGCCCGCCGCCGCGTTGAGCGCGTCGACCAGGGTCGCGAGGGCCTCATCCGTCTCTTCGCCCAGCTTGCGCGAGTTCTCGATCTCCATGAGGCCCGTGACGCTCGCGTCGAGGCTGTTGATCGCGGTGACGATACGCGCCTGCTGCCGCTCGAAGTCGTCGGCATCCCAGGCGCCGCGCTGGTCGCATCCGTCCGAGACCGAGTTCCAGGTGTCTTCCGGTGCGTCAGTGAACGGGGTGTACGGAGTGCAGGTGTCGGTGTCGGTGCCGAGCGTCGTGAAGTAGTTCAGCACGTTGAACGAGGCGACGGTCACGTCGCCTCCGACGTTCTCGGGGGCATCCGTTCTGGTGTTCTCGAACGTCACGCCATCGTTGTCGGTGTCGCTCGGGCTGTTCGGCAGCGGCTCGGTCGGGTTGAACGCCCACCCGTAGCGGTAGTCGACGATCACCGGCTTGTCGAACGTGACGCCCGCGCCCACACGCACCGGCTCGGTGGTGGAGAGGTAAGGCGGCGTGAGCGCGTGCGAAGCCGCGGTGATGTAACTCGTCGAGCGACCGTCATCGAGGATGACCTGGCGCGCGGCGTTGTCGGCGTCGATGGCGGCCGCCTCGTCGCTGCCAGGCAGCGCGAGGTCGGTCGACTGCTTCAGCGTCTCGTCACCCGAGGCGAGTACCACCGAGCCGTAGTAGTTCGTGTCGTAGTTGTCGGCCACGGTGAAGTCGCCCTGCGGCTGCACCAGCATCGACTCGAGCGACTCGCGCTCGGCGTCGGTAGTCGGCCATCCCACTTCGGTCGCGGTGACGGGAGCCGCGTCGTCGATCTGCACGATGGCGTCCGCACCCGCACTGATCTCGGTCAGCCCGTTGTACTCGCTGACGTCGCCCGTGACCTGCACGGTGTCGCCGATCGCGATGTCGGTCGGGATGCTGCTGCCGAAGTAGACGAAGACCGCATCCGATGTCGTGTGGGTCGCGAGGTCGATCTCGCCGCCCGTGCCGGGCGTCTGAATGACGAGACCCTGCAGGCCGCCGTCGGGGTAGAGGGCCGTGACGACGCCGCTCGTGATGACGGTGTCGTCCGCCAGCGGCGAGGTGTCGCTGTCGCCCTGGATCTCTTCGATCGTGGCCTCGGTCGGATCGGTCGGTTCCTCCGTATCGGTGGAATCATCCGCGTTCAGCGCCTCTGGCGTGGGGTCGGCTGTCGTGAAGTCGGCCGCGTTGTCGGCCGTGTTCGCGCCATCCGTGCGCGTCACCGACTGCGCGTTGCTCGTCTCGGGTGCGGGGCCTGAGCCGGCGTAGTCGGTCGTCTGCGAGCCGCCCCATCCGACGAAGTCGACGACGGAGTCGAGGTCTGCGACACCCGAGGCGCCCGTGATCGCGGTCTCGCTGTTCACGAGGGCCACCTTGCCCGCGCCGCCCGCCATCGCGATCGTGCCCGTGACGTCCTGCGGTACCTCCTCGGAGCCGCCGTTGCCGACCGCCTCGCCGACGACGAGGGTCTCACCGGCGGGAAGGGTGACGTCGCCGAGCGTCGTCACCTGCCAGCTCGAGCCGGTCTTCGCGGCGTACTGCACGCTCCATCCGTTCAGGTCGGCATCGGCATCCGTCGTGTTGATGAGCTCGATGAAATCCTGGGTGTAGGTGGCGCCGCTGTTGCCGCCGCCTCCGTAGATCTCATTGATGAGAACGCCTTCGCCGGTCGTCACGGCGGCGTCGGCCGCCGCCGGGGCGACGATTCCCGCGCCGATGCAGGCGATGGCCGCGACGCTGCCGATGAGGCGGCGTCTGGGTTTCGGATGAGACACGTGCTTCTCCTTCGATGAGTGAGGGTCGGATTGAGAGACAATTGCCCATCAGACTCCGTCCAGATGAACGTAAGGTTACGCAAAGGTCATGTTCAGGAACACCCCCATGCCGATATTCGTCGCGTCCACGTCGCGAAGGCTGTGACCGTAGACTTGAGCGGATATGTCACCCCGAGCCACGACCCCGCTCCCGCCCGCCGCGACGCCGCCCTCGCAGATCAGAAACTTCTGCATCATCGCGCACATCGATCACGGCAAGTCGACGCTGGCCGATCGCATGCTGCAGCTCACGGGCGTCGTCAGCGACAGGGAGATGCGCGCGCAGTACCTCGACCGGATGGACATCGAGCGCGAGCGCGGCATCACGGTGAAGAGCCAGGCCGTGCGGCTGCCGTGGAGCGGCCCTTCGACAGGCTCAGCAACCGGTGGCGGCTCAGCAACCGAACCCGGGGCGGTCGTTGCGCTGAACATGATCGACACGCCTGGGCACGTCGACTTCACCTACGAGGTGTCCCGCTCTCTCGCCGCGTGCGAGGGGGCCGTTCTGCTCGTGGATGCCGCGCAGGGCATCGAGGCGCAGACCCTCGCGAACCTCTACCTTGCGCTCGAGAACGACCTCACGATCATTCCCGTGCTCAACAAGATCGACCTGCCGGCAGCCGACCCCGAGCGCTTCGCGAAGGAGCTCGCCGACCTCATCGGCGGTTCGCCGGATGACGTGCTGCGCGTGTCGGGGAAGACGGGGGAGGGCGTCGAGGAGCTGCTCGACCGCATCGTCGAACGGGTGCCGCCGCCATCCGGCGACGCGGATGCCCCCGCCCGCGCCATGATCTTCGACTCCGTCTACGACGCGTACCGGGGCGTCGTCACCTACGTGCGCATGATCGACGGGCGGCTCACGCCGCGCGAGAAGATCCAGATGATGTCGACGCGCGCCACGCACGACCTGCTCGAGATCGGCGTCTCGTCGCCCGAGCCCGTTCCGTCGAAGGGACTGAGCGTCGGCGAGGTCGGTTACCTCATCACCGGGGTGAAGGACGTTCGGCAGTCGAAGGTGGGCGACACCGTCACGAACGCGCGCACGCCCGCGATGCAGGCCTTGCCCGGCTACACCGACCCGAAGCCGATGGTCTATTCGGGGCTGTACCCGATCGATGCGAGCGACTACCCGGATCTGCGCGAGGCGCTCGACAAGCTGAAGCTCTCGGACGCGTCGCTCGCCTACGAACCCGAGACATCGGTCGCGCTGGGGTTCGGGTTCCGCTGCGGCTTCCTCGGCCTGCTGCACCTCGAGATCATCACCGAGCGCCTCTCGCGCGAGTTCGATCTCGACCTCATCACCACCGCGCCATCCGTCGTCTATCAGGTGACAACCGACACCGGCGAGACCATCACGGTCACCAACCCGAGCGAGTACCCCGACGGCAAGGTCGCCTCGGTGACCGAGCCGATGGTGCGCGCCAGCGTGCTGACGCCCAAGGACTATGTCGGCACCGTGATGGAGCTGTGCCAGGGGCGCCGCGGGTCGCTCGAGGGCATGGAGTACTTCAGCGAGGAGCGCGTCGAGCTGAAGTACCGCATGCCGCTGGGCGAGATCGTCTTCGACTTCTTCGACCAGCTCAAGAGTCGCACGCAGGGCTACGCCTCGTTCGACTATGAACCGGATGGCCAGCAGGAGGCGGACCTCGTCAAGGTGGACATCCTGCTGCAGGGCGACCGCGTCGATGCGTTCAGCGCGATCGTGCACCGCGACAAGGCTTACTCGTACGGCACGACGATGGCCGAGCGGCTGCGCAAGCTCATTCCCCGGCAGCAGTTCGAGGTGCCCATCCAGGCGGCGATCGGCGCCCGCATCATCGCGCGCGAGAACATCCGTGCCCTGCGCAAGGACGTGCTCGCGAAGTGCTACGGCGGTGACATCACCCGTAAGCGCAAGCTGCTCGAGAAGCAGAAAGAGGGCAAGAAGCGCATGAAGATGGTCGGCCGCGTCGAGGTGCCGCAGGAGGCGTTCATCGCGGCGCTCTCTGGCGAAGTCGAAGGCAAGGACAAGAAGTAGCCCAGACGGCTCCAAGAAGCATTGGTTAGGGTGGACGACATGCGCCGCGCCACGTTCCGAGACGAGACGGTCGACTATGCGGCGGTTGGGGCCACGCAGGCTCCCGACCTGATGCGTTACCCGCCCGAGGGGTCGATTCCCGCCGAGGAGTCCTGGCGGCTCGGCAGCGGCGAGGAGCGGTTCCGCACCGCGGTCGCCGATCTGCTCGCCTGGCGGGCGCTCAAGGGCGCAGGCCTCACCGTGACCGACGTGCGCCCGGCGACGGGCCCCGCCTACACCGGCGTGAGCTTCGACGGTGACGGCAAGGCGATCGCGCCATCCAGCTCCCAGCAGGAGCAGCGCTTCGACGAGGAGGGCACCCCGTTCGTCGGGGCGGGCACCACGATCACGGTGCACGGGCGAGTCGGCGGTAGCCGCGCCGACGCAGAGCTGCGCGTGATCTTCGTGGTCGAGGAGGCCCGGCGCGTCGGCTTCGCGCTCGGCACGGTCGGCGGCTCGGTCGTCTCGGGCGAGGAGTCGTTCATGATCGAGTGGCGCGACAACGACGAGGTGTGGTTCAGCGTGCGGGCGTTCGATCGCCCGGTCTCGCCCGGCCTGCGCGTCGCACGTCCGCTCGTGAAGCAGCGCCGCAAGGCGCTGTTCGACGCCTACCTGCGCGCCATTTCACCGCTCTACCGCACCGGCGCGTGAGGTCTTCCGGTCGCACTTTCTGCGGCATCCGCCGTTCCCGTCGCACTTTTGGCGGTCATCCGGGTCTTTTTCTGGCAGTTTCTGCGACCGGAACCGGGTCGGGCCGCAGATCCTGCGACGGGAAGGGGCGGTCCTAGTGGCGGGGGCGCTGCCGATCGGCGATCCGGCGCCGACGGACGGGCGGCTCCCGGCTGACCTGCGCGTGGATGGCGAAGCCGACTTCGGCGTGTATCTGCACGTTCCGTTCTGCCGGGTGCGCTGCGGCTACTGCGACTTCAACACGTACACCGCCACCGAACTGCGCGGGGCGAGGCAGGACGAGTACGCCGACGTCGCGCTGCGCGAGATCGGACTCGCCCGCGAGGTGCTGGCCGATGCGGGCGAGCTTCGAGGGGCATCCACCGTATTCTTCGGCGGCGGCACGCCGACGCTGCTGCCCGCGGGTGACCTGGCGCGGATGCTGGATGGTGTGCGGGAGGCGTTCTCGCTCGTGGATGGCGCCGAGGTGACGGTCGAGGCAAACCCTGACACCGTCACGCCCGATGTCGTGCGGATGCTCGCGGATGCCGGTGTGACGCGGATGTCGATCGGGATGCAGTCGGTGGTGCCGCACGTGCTGCGGGTGCTCGACCGCACGCACACCCCCGAGAACGTCGGCATCGCGGTGGCGCTCGCACGAGCGGTCGGGCTCGACGTCAGCGTCGACCTCATCTACGGCACGCCGGGGGAGTCGCTCGGCGACTGGGAGGCCTCGCTCGACGCGGCACTCGCGCTGGAGCCCGACCACGTGTCCGCCTACGCGCTCATCATCGAAGAGGGCACGAAGCTGGCACGGCAGATCGCGCGCAGAGAGGTGCCTTTCGTCGACGACGACGTGCAGGCCGAGATGTACGAGCTCGCGGATGCCCGTCTCGGCGCGGCCGGGTTCGACTGGTACGAGGTGTCGAACTGGTCGCGAGGCGCGGAGCATCGGTCGCGGCACAACCTGGCGTACTGGCGGGGGACCGACTGGTGGGGGATCGGCCCCGGTGCCCACAGCCATGTGGCCGGGCTGCGGTGGTGGAACGTGAAGCACCCCGCCGCCTATGCGCAGCGCCTGGCTGTCGGGGAGTCGCCCGCGGCGGGCCGCGAGCGGCCATCCGCCGAGGCGCGCGAACTGGAGCGCGTGCTGCTGCTCAGCCGCATCCGCGAGGGGCTGCCTGTCTGTCTTGTTCCGTCGTCACGGCGGCAGGCGGTAGCGGGTCTGATCGCGGACGGCCTCGTCGAGCCGGCAGCGGCCATCCGGGGCAGAATCGTGCTGACCCTGCGCGGGCGCCTGCTCGCCGACACCGTCGTGCGCGCGCTCACACCTTGATACGCCAACGCGATCAGCGATGACAGCTTCACGATCGTCGGCGTGCGGTTCCAGACAGCGTCGTATGAGGTGGCAGGGCTGACGAAGGATGGCACGGTGAGCGACCAGTTCGAGACCGCTTCGGCCTCTCAGGGCGTGTTCGCCGTGACCCGGACGACGGGCTGCCTGGCCGGCACGCATGTCGCCTCCGAGGGCTGATCCGCCGAGCGCGGTAGACTGGCACTCACCCAGCGTGAGTGCCAGTGCGTCGTGTGAGGAGGGCTTCGGATGGTCAGCGACCGTGGACTCGAGGTGCTTCGCGCCATTGTGCAGGACTACGTCTCGAGCAACGAACCCGTCGGCAGCAAGACGATCGTCGACCGTCACGCGTTCGGCGTGTCCGCCGCGACCATCCGCAACGACATGGCGCAGCTCGAAGACGAAGAGCTCATCGTGCAGCCGCACACCTCGTCCGGCCGGGTGCCGACGGACAAGGGATACCGCGTCTTCGTCGACCACCTCGCGCAGCTGCGACCGCTGACGACCGCGCAGCGACAGGCCATCGCCACCTTCCTCGCCGATCCCGCCGACCTCGACGATCTGCTGGCACGCACCGTGCGCCTGCTGACGCAGATCACGGGGCACGTGGCGCTCGTGCAGTACCCGTCGTTCGCCCGCGCGAACGTGACGCACCTGCAGGTGGTGGCGCTGGATGCCCACCGCGCGCTCGTCATCATCGTGACGGACACGGGGCGGGTGTCGCAGCGCGTGGTCGAGTCGGCGGAGCCGCTCGACGCGGATGCGCTTTCGGCGGCGGCGAACGCGCTCGTGCCGCTCGTCGTCGATCGGTCGGTGGCCGATTCCGCCGAGCTGCTCTCGGGCGGCGGCCTGGACGATCTGGTGGCGCCCGCGCATCAGACGGTGCTGGAGGCGATCGCCCGCGCGGTCGCCGGCGAGCTCGACGAGTTTCGTCAGAACAAGCTCGTCATGGCGGGCACGCCGACCCTCGCGCGCTGGGAGCAGGACTTCCGCGGCAGCATCCTCCCCCTGCTCGAGGCGATTGAGGAACAGGTGACGCTGTTGCGGCTGATGAGCGAGATGGTGGCGGATGGTCAGGGGATGTCTGCGTCGATCGGACGCGAGAACGCGCAGTTCGGGCTGGCCGAGGCAACCATTCTGGCGAGCGACTACGGCGACCCCGATCGCGCCCGCGTCGGTGTGATGGGACCGATGCGCATGGACTATCCACGCAATCTCGCCGCGGTGCGCGCCGTCGCACGCTACCTGACGCGGCAGCTGGACGAGAACGAGGGCCGGCGCTGAGCGCCGGAGAGAAAACGAGGCTATGGCTGATCATTACGCAACGCTGGGTGTCGACCGCGAGGCGTCTCCCGAGGAGATCAAGAAGGCGTATCGGCGGCTCGCGCGCGAGCTGCATCCCGACGTGAACCCCGCGCCAGAGGCGGCGGAGAAGTTCAAGGAGGTCACGCACGCCTACGACGTGCTGAGCGACCCCGAGCAACGTCGTCGTTACGACATGGGCGGCGACGAATCACCGTTCGGCGGAGGAGGCTTCGGCGGGTTCGGTGACATCTTCGAGACCTTCTTCGGCGGGGCGGGTGGCGGTCAGCGCGCAGGCCGCCCGCGCTCGCGCAAGGAGCGGGGACAGGACGCGCTGGTGCGCGTCACCCTGGAGCTGGGCGAGGTGATCTTCGGCGCGCACCGCGACGTAGAGATTCAGACGGCTGCCCTCTGCGAGACGTGTCAGGGCTCCTGCTGCCAGCCGGGAACGAACCCGGCCACCTGTGACATCTGCGGCGGCTCCGGGTACGTGCAGCGGCAGGTGCGGAGCCTGCTCGGCAACATGGTCACCAACCAGCCATGCGGCTCCTGCCAGGGCTACGGCACGACCATCCCGCACCCCTGCGTCACCTGCCACGGACAGGGAAGGGTGCGCACGACGCGCACCGTGCCGATCGACGTGCCGGCCGGTGTCGAGACGGGCGTGCGCGTGCAGCTGCCAGGGTCGGGCGAAGTCGGGCCCGCGGGCGGGCCATCCGGCGACCTGTACATCGACGTGAACGTTGCCACGCACCCCGTCTTCAGTCGTGAGGGCGATGACCTGCTGGCGACGCTCGAGGTGTCGATGACCGACGCGATTCTCGGCACGACGACGCAGATTCAGGGGCTGGATGGCCCCGTCGATCTGGAGATCCACCCAGGCACGCAGTCGGGCGAGGTGCTCACGATCAAGGATCGCGGCGTCACCGCGTTGCGGCAGGCACGCAGGGGCGACCTGCGCGTCGGCGTGCAGGTCGTCACCCCGACGAAGGTCGATGGCAAGACCCGCAGCCTCGTGGAAGAGCTCGCCCGCCGCACCAAGGCGCCGGAACCCCGGCTGTCGGAG
>JASGDS010000251.1:0-4427 GCA_047607025.1 Microbacterium sp. | reverse complement strand
CCTCGGCCGTGCCGCCATCGTCCAGGTGAACGGCCACGCTCTCCAGGTCGAACGCGAACGACTCTCCAGCCGACTGGGTATAGTTACTCTTATCTACCGTGATGACCCTGCGCCCTGAGTCGTCGTCGGTCGCGAAGAGAAGCACCGAGCGGGCCGCGTCCCTGAAGGCGTGCGAGCCGGAGAGCTTGTCGCTGGCGCGCCCCGCTCCTTTGTTGAAATGCATGATCCCGACGATGGCGATATCAAGGTCTTGCGAAAGGGCAAGAAGGGGATCGAGCACCTTCCGCACGGTTTCCACCTTGTTGAGGTCACCCGGCGTCACCGAAGTGAGGGGATCGACGATGACGAGCTTTGCGTCGGTCTTCTCGATAGCGTCGCGAATGAGCAGCAGGTCGCTCGCCAGGTTCGGCGCGGTCGCGAACTCTGCGCCCTCCTCGGACGCGATGATCCCCAGCTTGAACACCTTGTCCAGGTCAGCACCGGCTGCCTCAAGGCGGGGTCGCCAAACCCTTTCGGGATCGTCTTCATGGCCAACATAGATCGTCGTGAAGGGTGCGCCCTTCAGGTCTCCGTCGAGCGTGCCGTGAGACCCCCTCGCCGCCGCGACCGGCAAACAGCGTCACCGTGCCGAGCGGAAGGAACGGCGCCCACAGGTAGCGGAGAGCCTTCGTCTTAATGTCGGATGCTCGCGTGAGTTCGACTCGTCTCGATGGTGCGCGGGATGAGTCGCCGGTGCGTCGCTCCTCCTTCGGTTCGCTCAGCCATGCCGCGAGCGCGTCGGGATCGGGGATGAACGAGTCGAGGTTGCCGCCAGCCTCTAGCACCTCGAAGGCGTCGGCCTTTGTCGGCATCGACATGCCGTTCACCTCGTCTGGCACTCTCCACACGATGATGTCGTGGGCGAGCGGGTGGATGCGGCGAGCGAATGCCGACATTGCGGCTTCACCGGCTTGATCCTTGTCAGGGATCAAGATGACGTTGCGACCCTGAAGCGGGGTGACGTCCACCTTCCGCACGCCTCCGCCGCCGCCCGGCCAGCAGGTCGCGCGATCGTGACCCATCTTCACGATCGCGTCTGTTGCTTTCTCGCCCTCGCAGACGATGACGGGCGTCTCGTCATCGTTGCGCACTCCGAGCTTGTCGAGCCGCCACAGGTGCGTGAAGTTGGGTACGTTGCGCTGGCGAATCTTCTTGCCATCCGCGCGCTGTGAGCGGATGACGTGATGTCCGCCGGGGTACCTGTAAACGACGTTCTCGCGGTTGTCGAACATGTCGCCACGCTGAAGGCCGACCGCAGTAGCGATGTCATCCCACGCGCATCCACGCACGTGGCAGGTCACGACGACCATCTCCCTACCGCGCGTAATGGTCATATTCTGTTCGCTCGTGGCTCGGTCGCCATGAACGGGACACTGCCCACGAGCTGTGTGCTGGCCGGTGCTGCGGTGCTTCCACCCGCCCGCGTCGAGTGCGCCGATGAAGCGTTCGAAGGCGTCCATTTTCCGTGACTCCTCTCGTTCCGTGACTTCAGTCGATGCCGAGCAGGTCGCGGAGCTGTGCGGTGGGAATGCGAACGGAGCGGCCGAGCCGGATCGCCTTGAGGTCGCCGCTCTCGATGGCGGCTCGGACGACGCGCGGCGACTGGCGGAGCGCGTCGCAAACGATGTTGACGTCCACGACGTCATAGCGACGGATCGCCTCCTGTGCCTTCTCGCGACGAGCGCGAAGCTCTTCGGTCTCAGTGATCTGGATGGGCATTTCTTCCTCCTGTGTTCAGGCTTTTTCGATGCCTTCTGGTGCGTCTGCTAATAAGCCTGCTACTCTTGAGGCAGATAGATTCACCTGTTTAACTGACACTCCAGGAGAATAAAATGCCAGTCTCGCCGGAGCCGACCGTCAGCACCTCGGAGATGTTCGTCCACCTCATCCGCATGCCGAAGACCGGCGTCTTCCCCGAGGTGCACTTCAGCGCACCCCCCGCCGATGGCCGATACGAAGTCGGCGCGCTGATCGTCGACCACCGCGTCGGTATCAGCCACCTCATCACCGTCGACAAGAAGGGGGTGCTCACCTCTCGCTTCGACGCACCGATGAGGCGAACCATCTCGATGGCTGAGGCAGAGCGGATGACAGACGCTGAACTCGCGGCCCGAGCTACCGCTTTCCTTCGCCGCCGCGCTGACTGGATCGCCGCACTCGAACTCCCCAAGGCCGAGACAGCGAAGCGCATCGACGCCGGACTCATTCACTACGGCGAGGTAGAGGAGCGGGAGAGCAGGCCGACCCTGGCCACCTTCGCCGCAGAAGCACTCCTCGCACGTTCAGCCGGTGTCCCGCTAGCCGAGTGGTTCAGCCACGAGAGGGGTCACCCCTGGGGAATCTCCGAGAGAACAGTCGTGCGCTGGATCGCCCGATGCCGCGACGCCGGTCTCCTCTCCGTCGAAGACTTCCCCCGCAAGCAGGGCCGACCCCGCATCACCCCCACCGCCGCGAGCGCGGCAGAAAGCGAGTAACGATCATGGCACGTAAGCAGAATCGGCAGAGCTTCGGCTCCGTCCGTCAACTTCCATCGGGGAAATGGCAGGCGCGCTACCCCGATGCCACCGGCAGGCCGATGAAAGCGCCGACCACCTTCGCCACGAAGAAAGAGGCGCAGGAGCACTTGGCGATGGTGAACGCGGATCGCACCCGCGGAACCTACATCGACCCCCGCAAGGGTGAGCGACTCTTCGGCGACTACGCGGCCCAATGGGTAGAGAACGGCGGCACCCGTGGAAAGCTCGCACCGAAGACCGCGGAACTCTACCGAGACATCCTCAAGAGGCAGCTCGACGCCTTCGACGCCGACCCCCTCAACGTCATTACCCCCGAGCGGGTGCGCTCTTGGTACGTCGGCACCAGGAAGACCCTCGCCGCGCCGAGCAAGCCGAGCACGGCCCGCACAGGGCATCCTGCACGCGCATGGGCGATGGGGCAGGGCATCGACGTTGCACCGACCGGCAGGCTCGCACCCGCCATCATCACCGCGTGGGAGGAGGCAGGATCGCCGACAACGGAGATGACGAGACGGCCCGCTTCTCAGCGTCGCGGTGAAGCTCGCCTCGGTCAGGCGTACCGGCTCATCCACGCGATTATGGGTACTGCGGTCGCTGACGGACTCATCGCCAAGAACCCGTGCGTCATCGTTGGCGCGGGAAGCGTGAAAGACCCCGAGCGGCCCTACCTCGCACCCGAGCAGCTACAGAGCATCGTCACGGCGATGGGAGCCGCCTTCGACGCGCCCATGAAGGTGATGCTCGGTGGACACCTGCGCCTCGGCGAACTCGTCGGCCTACAGCGCGGCGACTACGACAGCGAGCGCCGTTCCCTGCGGATCGAACGACAGACAGTCGTCGTGGCGAGCAAGGAGGTTGTCACGGCCACGAAGACAGGGCAGGCACGAGAGGTTCCCCTGCCGCCAAGCGTCGCAAACCTGTTGGACGCGCACCTTGCCGAGACGAGCGGCTTCCCCAAGTCGCCGATGTTCACCGGCAAGGATGGGCGCGGACTGTCGCGTCACGCGCTCCAGCGTGCATGGGCGAAGGGTGTGAAGGCGACAGGTCTTGAGGGATACCACCTGCACGACATCCGACACACCGGCCTAACCCTCGCCGCCGTCGCGGGTGCATCACAGCGTGAACTCATGGCGCGCGCTGGGCACCGAACTTCACGAGCGGCAGGCATCTATCAGCACGTCGCCGAGGGCCGTCTCGCCGTCATCGCCGACCGCCTCGACGCACTCATCGGCGGCACGGAAACGGCACCTAATGGCACGCTTATGGCACGAACTCAGGTTTCAGCCAACGCTACGAACCCCAACGACATCCGCGAAATTACCGCCTGACTGGGCTTTTCTTGCGGAGGGGCTGACGGGAATCGAACCCGCGCTGTCTGCTTGGGAAGCAGAAGTTCTGCCATTGAACTACAGCCCCGCACGCCTCGCGGCGCACTGGTCAGCATAACAGGCACATTCTGTGATCGGGATGCCCGAGGAGCGCTGACGTCAGCGCATGAGCAGGATGGCGCTGATCGTCGTCGGGCAGATGCTCCCGACGGCGCCGTCAAAGGCGAAAGCGCGGTGGCGCTGCGTTGCGCAGGCTCGAGCGGCAGATTCAGCCGTTCGGATGGGGCCGGGCAGCCCGTCTTCCATGGCCGGCCAACGCTGTGCGTCTCTGGAGGCCGATCTGACGATATCGCTCGCGAAGAGGCTCGGGCGGGAGCCTGAGCGCTCGCGCGCTACGATCGGTGGAGCGGTGCGAGCAGCGTCAGCCCCTGTTCGACTCCGATCCAGCGACCGAGCGGTTCGCCGTCGTGCGCGCTCGACGCGAACAGCAGCATGACCTCGTCGATGCCGAGGTCGTCGGCGAAGGCCTCGACTCTGCGCCGTG
>JASGDS010000250.1:0-8125 GCA_047607025.1 Microbacterium sp. | reverse complement strand
GACCGGTCGCGGAACGCGGCCAGCTTCGTGACATCCACCTCGACGACGGTCGTCAGCTGAGCGGTCGACTGCATCGACTCGACGGCGCGGGTCGCGAGCACCTTGCGCAGGCGCGAGAACTTCGCGGTCGTTCCGCGCAACGGCGAGGGCTCGGGCTTGACGGCCGGAGCAGCCTCGGTCGCCCCGGATGCTGAGCTTGTCGAAGCAGCCCCGATTGCTGAGCCCACTCCGGTTGCTGAGCTTGTCGAAGCAGCCTCGGCCGCCTTGAGCACGTCCTCCTTGCGGATGCGTCCGCCGACGCCCGAACCGGTGATCGTCGACAGGTCGACATTGTTCTGCGCGGCGAGGCGACGAACCAGCGGCGTGACGTAGAGCTTCTCGTCGCCGGATGACTCGGGTGCGGGTGCGGCGGGTGCAGGTGCTTTGACAGGCTCAGCAACCGGAGCGGGCTGGGCAACCGGAGCGGGCTGGGCAACCGGGGCGGGCTGGGCGACCGGGGCGGGCTGGGCAACCGGGGCGGGCTCAGCCACCGGAGCGGCGGTCGGGGCACCACTGCCGACGCGGGCCAGCACGGCGCCGACCTCGACGGTGTCGTCCTCGCTGGCGAGCTGCTCCAGCAGCGTGCCGGCGACGGGCGAGGGGATCTCGGTGTCGACCTTGTCGGTGGAGACCTCCAGCAGCGGCTCGTCCACCTCGACGGTGTCGCCCACGCTCTTCAGCCAGCGGGTGATCGTGCCTTCGGTGACGCTCTCGCCCAGGGCGGGAAGGGTGACGTCGGTCGCATCGCCGGAGGCGGTGGGTGCTTCGACGGGCTCAGCGACCGGCGCGGCCGGTGCTTCGACAGGCTCAGCAGCCAGTGCTTCGACAGGCTCAGCAACCGATGCTTCCGCGGCGGCGCCGGAGCCATCGCCCACACGGGCGACCTCCGTGCCGACCTCGATCGTCTCGTCCTCCTGAACGAGGATCTCCTCGAGAACGCCGGCGATCGGCGAGGGGATCTCGGTGTCGACCTTGTCGGTCGACACCTCCAGCAGCGGCTCGTCCACTTCGACGGTGTCGCCGACCTGCTTCAGCCAACGGGTGACCGTGCCTTCGGTGACGCTCTCGCCGAGAGCGGGGAGGACGACGGAAGTACTCATATGCGGAGTCTCCTTCAAGATGTCAATTCGTTACTAGCTTAGTGCCGCTCAGAGCACGTGCAGTGGCTTGCCCGCGAGTGCGAGGAAAGCTTCGCCCAGCGCTTCGCTCTGGGTGGGGTGCGCGTGGATGAGACCCGCGATGTCCTCCGGGTGGGCATCCCATGCCACGGCGAGCTGTCCCTCCGTGATGAGCTCGCCGACGCGGTCGCCGATGACGTGCACGCCCACGACGGGGCCATCCTTCTGCCTGACGACCTTCACGAGGCCGCCCGTGCCGAGAATCTCGCTGCGCGCGTTGCCCGCGAGGTTGTACTGGATGGTCGTGACGGCGTCTGCACCGTGCGCCTCGATCGCCTGCGCCTCGGTCAGGCCGACCGAGGCCAGCTCGGGGTGCGAGTACGTCACGCGCGGCACCTGCGCCTCGATGAGCGCGGGAACGGTCAGCCCCGAGATGCGCTCGGCGACGGCGATGCCGTGCGCGAATCCGCGGTGCGCGAGCTGCAGGCCCGGCACAATGTCGCCGACCGCCCAGACGTGCTCCGCGCTCGTGCGCAGCTGCTCGTCCACAACCACGAAGCCGCGGTCGGTGGCGACGCCCGCCTCCTCCAGACCCAGACCATCGGTCGCGGGTGCGCGCCCGACGGCGACCAGCAGCACCTCGGCGGTGTGAGTCGTGCCGTCTTCGAGCGTCACCGTCACGCCATCCGCGCTCTGCTCGGCCGAGGCGAACCTCACGCCCAGCGACGAGCGGATGCCGCGGCGGCGGTACGCGCGCTCCAGCGCCTTCGACAGGTCGACGTCTTCGGCGGGCGCCAGATGGTCGAGCGCCTCGATGATCGTCACCTCGGCGTCCAGGGAACGCCAGAGGCTGGCGAACTCGACGCCGATCACTCCGCCGCCGAGGATGATCGCCGACGCGGGCACACGATCGAGGGCGAGCGCCTCGTCGCTCGTGAGAATGCGGTCGGACACCTCGAGGCCGGGCAGCGTGCGGCTGGTCGCACCCGTGGCGAGCACGATGTCCTGTGCTGCCACTTCGACAGGCCCTTCGACAGGCTCAGGACAGGCGACAGGCTCAGGACAGGCCGCAGTGACCGAATCGCCGTCGTCGACCGATACGAGGCCCGCGCCGGAGAGTCTGGCTGTCCCGGAGATGATCTGCACTCCGCGCTTGGCGAGCAGGCCCTGCAGCCCCGTGAACTTCGTCTGCACAATGCGGTCGCGATACGACGCGATGGTCGCCGCGTCGATCGAGGCGAGCTCGGCCTGGATGCCGATGGCTGCGGCCCCGCGCACGGTGTCCGCCACCTCGGCCGCGTGCAGCATGGCCTTCGTGGGAATGCAGCCGCGGTGCAGGCAGGTGCCTCCCACGCGATCCTTCTCGATCAGCACGACGCTGCGCCCCAGCTCACGTGCCCTGATCGCGGCGGAATAGCCGCCGCTCCCGCCGCCGATGATGGCGACGTCGGCCTCGATGCGGCTCACTTCACCTCACCGCCCGCGGCGACGAAGTCGATGAGAGCCCGCACGCTCGCCCCCGTCGGGCCGCGATCGGTGAAGCCGTACGCGCTCGTCGTCGACATGCCGCTGCCGGCGATGTCGAGGTGCACCCAGGAGATGCGGTCGGCATCCTTGTCATCGCTGACTCGCCCGACGAAGTGCTCGAGGAAGAGCCCCGCGTACAGGGCGCCGCCGAACCTGCTGCCCATGTCGGCATTGCGCAGGTCGGCGACCCGCGAGTCGAGCTGCTCGCGGATGTGCTCGGGCAGCGGCATGGCCCAGGCGAGCTCATCCGTGCGATCGGAGGAGGCGAGGAAGGCATCGACCGCGTCCTGTGCGCCCATGATGCCGGTGTGTCGCGTGCCGAGGGCCGCCATGATGGCACCCGTCAGCGTGGCGACGTCGACGATGATGTCGGGATGCTCGCGGCTCGCGGCGACGAGGCCGTCGGCCAGCACCAGCCGCCCCTCGGCGTCGGTGTTGGTGACCTCCACCGACGTGCCGTCGGCCATGATCAGCACGTCGCCTGGACGCGTCGCGCCGCCGGAGGGCATGTTGTCGGCGATGCACATCCATCCCGTGACGTGCACGTCGAGCTTCAGCTGCGCGGCCGCGCGCACGACGGCGAGCACCTCGGCGGCACCCGTCATGTCCTCCTGCATGCCGATCATGCTGGCCGCGGGCTTCAGCGAGAGGCCGCCGGTGTCGAAGGTGATGCCCTTGCCGACGAGGGCGACGTGACGGGTGCAGCCCGCGGGGGAGTAGTCGAGGCGCACGAGGCGCGGCGGCCGCTCGCTGCCCTGGCCGACGCCGAGGATGCCGCCGAAGCCGCCGTCGGCGAGCTGCGTCTCATCGAAGACGGTGACGTCGATCGGAAGTCCTGCCGTCCGCTCCACGGCGGTGTCCGCCAGTTGAGTCGGGCTCTGCCGGTCCGCGGGCGTCGAGACGAGATCCTTCACGAGCGCGACGGCGTCCGCCACCGCATCGACGGCATCGAGGTCGACCGTAACGTTCTGAGGCACGACGACGACCACCTGCCGCGCACGGCGTCGCTTCACTGCCGCGACGGTGTCGGTCTTGTAGGAGTCGAACGAGTAGCCGCCGAGGGCTGCCCCCTCAGCGGCGGCGCCCCACGCGCCCGCTGGCGCATCCTGCGCCAGCACGAGCGCCACCTGAACCGTGTCGAAACCGGTGAGCTGACGCACCGCGGCGCCGACGCCCTCTCGGATGGCCGCCGTGCCCGGTTTCCGCCCGAGCCCGACCACCGCGAGGGGAAGGTTCGTCGTCTCCGGCGAGTAGACACGGGTGAAGGCGTTCTTTCGGCCGGTGAAACCGACGGCCTCCAGCGCCGCCCGCAGCGGCGCGTCGTGCGACAGCGCCGCGGAAAGGGGCTCGGCGACGGCGAGGATGAGCGCCTCCACGCCCTGAGCTGGTTCGACGTTCTGCGTCAGTGAGATGCGTGGGTATGGCATGAGACCATCCTAGGTTCGTCGACTCGCACACTCTGAGACCGGCGGTCGACCCCCGCTGCAGAACTGCTCGTAGAGTGGAGGGGTGGCATCTTCTCGGGTGGTCTTCGAACGCACAGGCGACGGCTCGACCGTGCCGGCCGGGCTTCCGCTCGTGGTTCTGCTCACCGGGTTCACGGATGCCGGTGGCGCCGTCTCGGGTGCGGTCGACTATTTCCGCAGCCGGGTCGAGCTGACGCCGCTGGCGACATTCGATGACGACGAGCTGCTCGATTTCCGTGCCCGCCGCCCCATCATCACCTTCGACCGCGACCACTTCACCGATTATGTGCCGCAGCGCCTGGAGCTGTCGCTGGCCCGTGACGCACTGGGCCAGCGATTCCTGCTCCTCGCCGGGTATGAGCCCGATTTCGCTTGGAACGCGTTCATCGCGGCCGTGCTGGAGCTGGCGAGCGAGTTCGCTGTCACCTCGCTCACCTGGGCGCATGCCATCGCCATGCCCGTGCCCCACACAAGAGATCTGGGCGCAACGGTGAGCGGCAACAGAACAGAGCTGATCGCGTCGCAGTCGGCGTGGCAGCCGCGCACGCAGCTGCCCGCCACTGCGGCGCACCTGCTGGAGTACCGGGCAGAAGAGATCGGCATGGATGTTGCAGGGTTCGCCCTGCTCGTTCCGCACTATCTGGCCGACACCGAATACCCCGCGGCGATCTCGGCCGTGCTCGATCGCATCGCGGCCTCGACGGGGCGGGTGTTCGACCTCGTCGAGTTGCGGGAGGAGAACGCCGACTTTCTGCGCCGTGTCGAGGAGCAGATCGGTGGCAATGACGAGCTCGGCGCGATGCTGCACGCACTCGAACAGCGCTACGACGCCTATGTCGCGCATCGCGCAGCGGGGGAGACGACCGAACCGCTCATCGATGAGAGCGATCTGCCGAGCGCGGATGAGCTCGCCGCAGAGCTGGAGAGATTCCTCGCGTCGCGCCCCACGGCGGATGGCGAAGGCGAGGGTCCGTTCCTGCGCTGAGTCGCCGCGGGGAATGCCTCGGGTCACCTGCGCGTTGATACAGACATCGCGCCCATGGTCATGAGTGGCCTTTTAGGTGTGCGAGAATGATCAGACGACCCGTTGTCGGTCATCCGTCTGCATGGCGGAGGACTTGACAAGGGTCTTACTAGTGCCCGGAGACACCCGACAGCGCTGATCGAGCGGGAAATCCACTCTCGTGATGATCAGTCGGCGAAAGGCGAAATGGTGACAACAGCTGCGAAGACCCGCGCCCGCAAGACGAATGAGGACGCCGAGGCGGCCGAGAGCGCCCCGGAGACCGACGAGGCAGTCACCGAGCGCGAGCCAGCCGCCAAGAAGCCGGCCGCGACGAAGTCGGCGGTGAAGAAGCCAGCCGCTAAGAATGTGGCCCCCGCCAAGAAGCCGACGGCGAAGAAGGCGGCAGGCGACGAGGACGATGCCGTGGACGACGCCGAGGTCGAAGACGCCGCGGAGGAGCTCGAGGAGTCGGACGGCGCCGAGAGCGACACGAAGGTGACCGCCGATCCGCTGCCGACGGGCGCGATCGTGCTCAAGGCGAGCGACGAAGAGGACGTGCCCGTCTACTCGACCCAGATCACGGGCGCGACGGCGGACCCGGTCAAGGACTACCTGAAGCAGATCGGCAAGGTCCCGCTGCTGAACGCGGCGGAGGAGGTCGATCTCGCGATGCGCATCGAGGCGGGCCTGTTCGCCGAAGAGAAGCTGTCGCACATGACGGCCGCCGAGAAGTCCAGCCAGCTCGGACTCGACCTGCAGTGGGTCTCGCGCGACGGACAGCGGGCGAAGAGCCACCTGCTCGGCGCGAACCTGCGCCTGGTCGTCTCGCTCGCCAAGCGCTACACCGGCCGAGGCATGCAGTTCCTCGATCTCATTCAGGAGGGAAACCTCGGCCTCATCCGTGCCGTCGAGAAGTTTGACTACACGAAGGGCTTCAAGTTCTCCACCTACGCCACCTGGTGGATCCGTCAGGCGATCACCCGCGCGATGGCCGACCAGGCGCGCACCATCCGCATCCCGGTGCACATGGTCGAGGTCATCAACAAGCTCGCCCGCGTGCAGCGCCAGATGCTGCAGGATCTCGGCCGCGAGCCCACGCCGGAAGAGCTCTCGCGCGAGCTGGACATGACACCGGAGAAGGTCGTCGAGGTGCAGAAGTACGGTCGTGAGCCGATCTCGCTGCACACCCCGCTCGGCGAGGACGGCGACAGCGAGTTCGGTGACCTGATCGAGGACACCGAGGCGGTCGTTCCCGCGGACGCCGTCGGCTTCACCATGCTGCAGCGTCAGCTGGAGAGCCTGCTCGACTCGCTCTCCGAGCGCGAGGCTGGCGTCATCCGCATGCGCTTCGGCCTGGGAGACGGCCAGCCGAAGACGCTCGACCAGATCGGCGACACCTTCGGGGTCACCCGTGAGCGCATCCGACAGATCGAGTCGAAGACCATGGCGAAGCTGCGCCATCCGAGCCGCTCACAGTCGCTGCGGGACTATCTCGAGTGATGGCCGAGGCGAACGAGGGCAAGGCTCTCGAGGTCACCGTCGACGGTGAGACGGTCAAGCGCATCCCGCTGAAGACTCACGTCGTCATGCCGGGTGACAAGCTGGAAGACCTGATCGACCAGTACGCCAAGGGCGAGGTTCGCGACGGCGACATCCTGTTCATCACCGAGAAGATCGTCGCGATCACGCAGGGCCGCTCGTACATGATGGACGAGATCAAGCCCCGAAAGCTCGCCACCTTCCTCTCGAAGTACGTCACGAAGACGTCGTACGGCATCGGGCTCGGCATTCCCGAGACGATGGAGTTCGCGCTGCGGGAGTGCGGCACACCGCGCATCCTGTTCGCGGCGGCGGTCTCGGCCGTGACGAAGCTCTTCGGGCGCAGGGGCGACTTCTATCGCATCGCAGGCGACAAGGCGCGGGCGATCGACGGACCGACGCACAACACCATCCCGCCGTACAACAATGCGGTCGTGCTCGGGCCGGCCGAGCCGGACAAGGTGGCCTCGCGTATTCAGGCGCGCCTCGGCGTGAACGCGCAGGTCGCTGTGGTCGACATCAACGACATCGGCGGCAACATCCTCGGCTCGACGCTCGGCAAGGCGGGGGACAGGCGTCTTGCGCGCATCCTCTCCGATAACCCGCTGGGGCAGAACCACCAGTCGACGCCGCTCGGCATCGTGCGCGTCGCCTGACCTGCGCGCAGCTCAGAAGCCGATGGCGGCGCGGTAGCGGGGTTTGTGACCGGTGCGGATGCCCGTGACGGAGGGCTTGTTCTCGTAGACGCCCGCGCCCCAGTTGCCCTCGACGAGAACGGGGCCATCGGGGGTGACGACGACGTCCCAGCCGACATACTGCACCTCGGGCACGACGCGCGCCGCCGCGTCGATGAACGCCCGCACCTCGGCCATGAAGGGCAGCTGGAAGTCGGCGATGCGAAAGCCCGTGTCGGGATGCGTCTCATGCACGTGGCCGTGCGAGTCGTAGCCGGCGCCGACGGCGCGGCCGTCGTCGTCGAGCATTGTGTAGAAGCCGCCGAACGACATCTGGTCGCTTACCGCGCCCCGACCGAACTTCTGCGCGATCGCGAGGATGGTGACGGTCTGGCCGTCGTTGAAGGCGGTGATGCGTGTGGTGTTGACCGTGCCTGGGCAGACGGCGGCGAGGTCGGGGTGCTGCACGATGACCTGCTCGAGCAGGATCTCGCCGCGGGAGAGCAGCCCGCGGTGGAATTCGTCCCAGTCGGTCACCTCATCGGCGTGGTAGCGGTGTACGCCGAGACCCATGTGGCTGACGGGCACCTTCGCGACGATCGTGCCCTTCTTCTCGACGAAGGCGCGAACGGCGTCGGCGTTGCCCGGCTCCACGACCATCCATTCGCGCCTCAGGAAGGGATCGAAGGCGCGGTTGAACGCGATCTTGTCCTCGAAGGTGCCGCGGTACGCCGGGTCGGCGTACCGCTGCGCCAG
>JASGDS010000249.1:0-12052 GCA_047607025.1 Microbacterium sp. | reverse complement strand
GTCGACCTCACGAATCCGATGACGGTCGTCACCGTCGTCGCGGCTCTGGCGGTGCTCGGCACCGCGCACGGATGGCCGGTCGTGTCCGTCGTCTTCTTCTTCGCAGATCCACCGAAGAAGGATCCACCGAAGAAGAAGGGTGACTGGCCCGAGAAGCTCGCCCCTCCCCCTGGCACGATGCGCGGCGGCACGACCATCGGCATCCTGGAACGGGCGATGACGATCGTCGCGCTGGCCTGCGGTCAGCCCGCGCTCATCGCGGCGGTCGTCGCGATCAAGGCGATCGGTCGATTCGGCGAGCTGGATGGCCCCGTCATGCGCGAGCGCTTCCTCATCGGGTCGCTCGCGAGCCTCGGCACCGCGGGCCTCTGGGGCGTCGCCGCCCTGCTGCTCATCAGCTAGCGGTGGGTGGCGTCGGCGTGGCCGGCCGGCTCGAACTGGAATGTCGAGTGCGCCACGTCGAAGTGCTCGGCCAGGCACGACTGCAGCGTGGCGAGCAGTCCGCCCGCTCGTCTCGCATCCCACACCTCCTGCGACACCACGACGTGCGCGGTGAACACGCGGTTACCCCGCGTGAGCTGCCACACGTGCACATCGTGCACGGCGGTGACCCCGGGCGCCGCCAGGATGTGCTCTCGGATGGTGTCCACGCTCGTGCCGGCGGGAGTCGACTCCGCGAGCACGCCGATCACCTCGCGCAGCAGTCCGATCGCCCGGGGCACGATGAGCACGGCGATGACGAGCGAGCCGATCGCATCCGCCTTCGTCCATCCCGTCAGCAGGATGACGATGGCGGCCACGATGACGATCACCGAGCCGATGAGATCGCCCATGACCTCGAGGTAGGCGCCGCGCACATTCATGCTGTGCCGCTGCGCCGACGACAGGATCCACATCGAGACGGCGTTGGCGACGAGCCCGAACACCGCGATCACGAGCATCCAGCCCCCGAGCACCTCGTGGGGCTCGGCCGAGATCAGGCGCTGCACGCCCTGGATGGCCACCGACACGCACAGCGCGACGAGGATGATCGCGTTCAGGAGCGCGCCGAGCACCTCGGCTCGCTGGTACCCGTAGGTGCGCCTGTCATCGGCCGGACGCGCGGCGACCGCACTCGCGATGAGGGCGACCACCAGCGCAATCGCATCGGTGAGCATGTGCACCGCATCGGCCAGCAGCGCAAGCGACCCCGTGACGAACGCGCCGATCAGCTGCACGACGAAGATCGCGCCGGTCAGGCCGAGCGAGATCACCAGCAGCCGCCTGTTGTCGGCGCCGCGCCCGCCGTGAGCGTGATCGTGCATGACTCCAGGGTAGGGAGCGCGGAGCCGTTCTCGGCCCGTTCCGGCCTACTCGGGAATGATCCCGATTCTCACAGCGCGGCGAGCAGCGGCGCGAGCTTCTCGAACGCGCGGGCGCGATGCGAGACCGCGTTCTTCTCTTCCGCAGTCCACGCGGCAACCGCCAGCTCCTGGCCATCCGGAACGAAGATCGGGTCATAGCCGAAGCCGCCCTCACCCTGGGGCTCGATCGCGAGCCTCCCAGCCCAGACGCCCTCGACGACCTGCTCGGCGCCATCCGGTGTCACGAGCGCGATCGTCGAGACGAAATGCGCGGTACGGTGCGGGTCGCGGATGTCGCTCAGCTGATCCAGCAGCAGGTGCAGATTGGCGGTCTGGTCCTTCTGGTGGCCGGCCCAGTAGGCGCTGAACACCCCGGGCGCCCCGCCCAGCACGTCGACCGCGATGCCCGAATCGTCTGCCATGGCGACGAGCCCCGTGTGAGCCGCTGCGACCCTCGCTTTGATGAGCGCGTTCTCGGCGAAGGTCACGCCGTCCTCCACCGGCTCGGGACCGTTGTAGCCGACGACCTCCAGATCGGGTCGCACGCGTGCCACGATGGCCGAGAACTCGGTGATCTTGTGGGCATTGTGCGTCGCGAGCACGACGCGGCTCATGCGAGCCCCAGCACCTGCGCCTGGATGGCCGCCAGCTCGGCCGTGCCCTTGATCCCCAGGTCGAGCAGGGCGTTCAGCTCCTCGCGGTTGAAGGGCGCGCCCTCGGCTGTGCCCTGCACCTCGACGAAGTCGCCACCACCTGTGCACACGATGTTCATGTCGGTTTCGGCCCGCGAGTCCTCGACGTAGGGAAGATCCAGCACCAGCGTGCCATCCACGATGCCGACCGAGATCGCCGAGACCGAATCGGTCAGCGCAACGGCCTTCTTGCCGATGAACCCGCGCTCGCGGCCCCACGCGACGGCGTCGGCGAGCGCGACGTACGCGCCCGTGATCGACGCAGTGCGCGTGCCGCCGTCGGCCTGCAGCACGTCGCAGTCGATCATGATCGTGTTCTCGCCCAGCGCCTTCGTGTCGATCACCGCGCGCAGCGCCCGACCGATGAGCCGCGAGATCTCATGCGTGCGCCCACCGATCTTGCCCTTCACGCTCTCGCGCTGGTTGCGATCGTTGGTGGCGCGAGGCAGCATGGCGTATTCGGCCGTCACCCATCCGCGGCCCTTGCCGGTCAGCCAGCGGGGCACGCCGTTCTCGAACGACGCCGTGCACAGCACCTTCGTCGACCCGAACGAGATGAGAGCGGACCCCTCGGCCTGGCTGCTCCAGCCTCGTTCGATCGTCACCTCTCGCAGCTCGTCTGCGGCGCGGCCGTCTGCACGCTGTGTCATGCCGGTGTCTCCTTCGTGGTGGTTGGAATCGTCTGGATGGCGCCGGTGCGCACGAGGCGCACATCGCGCACCTCGCGCCCGAGCAGGCGGTTGGCGAGCGAGACGAAAGTGTCTGTGTCTGCACCCGTCGCCTCGTAGGTGTGGTGAGGGATGGCCGCACTGTCGGCGAGCAGATTGCCCCGCACGAGCATCCGGTACACGTCGTTGGCGGTCTCGGTATCGCTCGAGACGAGCGTGACGCCCTCGCCCATCAAGTAGCTGATGGCGCCCTTCAGGAACGGGTAGTGCGTGCAGCCGAGCACGAGCGTGTCGACGCCCGCGTCGCGCAGCGGTGCGAGGTAGGCGTCCGCCACCTCCAGCACGGTCGGCGAGTCGGTCTCCCCCGCCTCGACGAAGTCGACGAACCGCGGGCACGCCTGCGTGTGCACCTCGATGCCGGGCGAGACCTGCAGCATGTCCTGGTAGGCGCCGGACGAGATCGTCCCCTCCGTGCCGATGACTCCCACGCGACCGTTTCTCGTCGACTGCACCGCCGTGCGCACGGCGGGTCCGATCACCTCGACGACCGGCACGTCGTAGCGTTCGCGCGCATCGCGCAGCACCGCGGCCGAGGCGGTGTTGCAGGCGATGACCAGCATCTTCACGCCCTGCTCGACGAGCGTGTCGAGCACCTCGATCGAGAAGCGCCTGACATCGGCGATCGGCTTCGGCCCATACGGCGAGTGAAGCGTGTCGCCGATGTAGAGCATCGACTCGCGCGGCAGCTGATCGCCGATCGCCCGCGCGACGGTCAGGCCGCCGACCCCGGAGTCGAAGATTCCGATGGGCGCGTTGTTCATGATGTCTCAGCCTACCCGCGCACGGATAGGCTGACCTGCATGAGTGCCACGACGAGCCTGCTCACCGATCAGTACGAGCTCACGATGCTCGATGCCGCACTGCGCGATGGCACGGCATCGCGCCCCTGCATCTTCGAAGTGTTCGCGAGGCGCCTCTCCGGTGGGCGTCGATTCGGCGTCATCGCGGGAACAGGACGCCTCGTGAGCCTGCTGCGCGACTTCCACTTCGACGACGACGATCTGCGTTTCCTGCGCGACAAGCGCATCGTCTCGGCGGCGACCATCCAGCATCTGGAGAGCTATCGCTTCACCGGCACGATCACCGGCTATCGTGAGGGCGAGCTGTACTTCCCCGGTTCCCCCGTGCTGACGGTCGAGGGCTCCTTCGGCGACGCGGTGATCCTCGAAACACTCGCGCTGAGCGTGCTGAACCATGACTCCGCCGTCGCCACGGCTGCCTCGCGGATGGCCAATGCGGCCGGCGGTCGTCCGCTCGCCGAGATGGGTTCGCGCAGGGCGGGAGAGCGCTCGGCGATCGCGGCCGCACGCGCCGCCTACATCGCGGGATTCGGCGCCACGAGCAATCTCGAAGCGGGTCGGACGTGGGGCATTCCCACGATGGGAACCGCCGCACACGCCTGGACGCTGCTGCACGAGAGCGAGGAGGATGCCTTCCGCGCGCAGATCGCCGCCCTCGGCGAGGGAACGACACTGCTCGTGGACACCTACGACATCCCCACCGGGGTCGAGAACGCCATCCGCGCCGGGGGAACGTCGCTCGGCGGGGTGCGCATCGACTCGGGCGACCTGCCGATCGTCGCGGCCGAGGTGCGCAGACAGCTGGACGGGCTCGGCGCCACGAGCACCCGCATCACGGTGACGAGCGACCTCGACGAGTACGCGATCGCGGCCCTCGCCGCCTCGCCCGTCGACGCCTACGGCGTCGGCACGTCCCTCGTCACCGGCAGCGGCTACCCCACCGCGGGGATGGTCTACAAGGTCGTCGCCAGGGCCGATGCGGCGGGAGGATGGGTCGCAGTGGCGAAGAAGGCCGAGGGCAAGATCTCGCACGGCGGCCGCAAACGCGCGTTCCGGATGGTCGACGGCGGCGTCGCGACCGAGGAGCGCATCGAGGTGGCGGACGGCTTCGAGCAGCTGCCGGATGCCGCATCGGTAGGCGGCGCGCGCCCGCTGCAGGATACGTTCATCGAGCAGGGCGACATCGACACCGCCCACGAGGGACCATCCGGTGTGGTCGCCGCCCGCGAGCATCACCTGCGCGTGCGCGAGGAGATGCCGGTGCACGCCCTCGCGCTCAGCCGCTCCGACCCGGCCATCCCCACCACGTTCGTCGACGTGGCGTAGCGCTCACCGCGTCATGCGTTCGTAGATCTCCTTGCACGTCGGGCAGACGGGGAACTTGTCGGGATCACGCCCCGGCACCCACTTCTTGCCGCACAGCGCCCGCACGGGCTTGCCGGTGAGCGCCGATTCGAGGATCTTGTCCTTCTGCACATAGTGCGAGAAGCGCTCGTGATCGCCTGGTTCGAGGTTCTGCTCCTGGATGAGCTCTTCGAGCTCGCGATCGAGAAGCGCGGTGCCGCCTTCGTCGGGGCTGTCCAGCGGTGTGCTCATGTCACGCGAGTCTAGTCGTGCTTTCGCCCGCGTGGGTCGTCAGCTCGCGCTGGCGAACTCCATCAGGCGCGATCCCCGGCGCGAGAAGACGAGGGCGCCGATCCCGATGCCGACGAGGAGCGTCGCCGCTCCCGTGGCGATTCCCTGCCACAGGATGCGGGTGCCATCCATGCCACCGTCACCAATGCTCACGGTCGCCTGCCACAGCGTCCATCCGCTGATAAGAATCGCACCGACGAGCACGATCACCTGCGACCAGACGGCGCCTGAACCGCTGCGCTGCGGCTGGCGGAAGGCACTGTCGCCCGGGCGCGCAACAGCGTAGGGCGCGACGACCGATGCGATGCTCGACAGCCCGAGCCCCGACAGCAGCAGCGCGCACTCGATGCCGATGAGCGGCAGCAGCACGTGGCTTTCGCCGCTGAAGAGGATGGCCAGCGCCGTCGCCGCGGCGAGGACGGGCACCGCGATGACGAGCACGGGGGCAAGACGACCCGCGCGGTCGGCGATGCCACGCGACCCGGTCGCGATGTGCAGCCACAGCGCCGACGAGTCATAGGCGAGGTCGTTGTGCGGGAGCCAGCCGTAGAACAGCGCCATGAGCGGCACAGGGATGAGCGCGGCGATCGACACGGGCACGCCCGCGACGAGCAGCGGCACGACGGGCAGCACCGATCCGATCGGGATGATGAGCGCGTTCGTCAGGTAGCGGCTGTCGCGCAGCCAGTAGACGAGGCTGCGCGCCGCGATCGCCCCCGTCGCGGTGGAGGGCAGCACACCGAACCAGCCGAGCCCGCGCGCACCGCCGGTCGATCCCTCCCGCACGTGAACGGTCATCGCGCGCCGCACGACGAGCCACCAGGCGGCCCCCAGCAGCAGCACCGTGAGGATCGCGACGACGAAGGTGAGCCACACCGGCTGCTCCCAGTCGTCGATCGCTGTGGCGGGAATGCCGCTCAGCGCACCGAACGGGGTCACCGCGAGCAGTTGCGCGACACGGTCGAAGGAACCGGTCGCACGCAGGGCGCCGAACGACACGGCGACGATCACCCCGGGCACGCTGAGTGCGAGCAGCGCCGCGATGAGCAGACGCGAGGCATCGGTCGCCGTCTCCGACTCGATCTCGGCTCGAACGGCCATCGCCATGCGCGCGGCGAGGACGCAGGCCACAACGTGACCCGCTGCCCCCGCGATCGCCAGCGCTGTCGGCGCCCCCAGCTGCATCCACACGGCGGCGCAGCAGGCGTCGAAGGCGATCAGCAGCCAGGTCGGCGCGCTGACGAGGGCGGCGAGGGCCAGGGTCGCAGCTGTCGGCCCCGGCTCCCTGCCGAGCGTGCGGAACGCGCGCGGTGCAAGGGGATCCCGTGCGCCGACGAGCGCAGGAACGAACGCGAAGCACAGCAGGCCCGCCGTGCCGGCGACGACCAGCGTCGATGCGGCATCCGCCGGTCGCACATCGTCGAGGCGCAGGGTCAGGGTGCACAGACCCGCGACGCCAAGAAGCACGAGCACGGCGAGCACCACGCGGCGCAGGGCGTGACCGGGAATCGCTCGAAACCAGCGGAAGAGGCTCGCCGCCCGAATTCTCAGAACGAGTGCAGCCACTCCAGCCCCTCCGCTTCGCCGAGGCCTCCCGCGAGCTCCACGAAGCGCTGCTCGAGCGTCTTGTCGCCCTTCACATCGTCGACCGCGCCCTCTTCGAGGATCTGCCCTGCCACGAGCACGGCCACGCGTGAACAGACCTGCTCGATGAGGTCCATCCCGTGACTCGACAGCAGAACGGTGCCGCCAGCGGCGACATAGGAGTCGAGGATCTCGAGCACCTTCGCCGAGGACGCGGGGTCGACGGCCTCGAAGGGCTCGTCGAGCACGAGCACCTTGGGCGAGTGGATCATGGCGGCCGCCAGCATGAGCTTCTTCGTCATGCCGGCGGAGTAGTCGGACACCACGCGCCCGAGCGCCGCGTCGAGATCGAGCGCGGAGGCGAGGTCGACCGTGCGCTCAGCCACCACGGCGGACTTCATGCCGCGAAGCATGCCCGTGTAGTAGAGCAGCTGCCTGCCCGTCAGGCGATCGAAGGTGCGAAGCCGGTCGGGCAGCACACCCATCTGCCTCTTCGCCTCGCGCGGGCGCTTGCGCAGGTTCACGCCGCAGATCGAGATGTCACCACGGTCGGGATGCAGCAGACCCGAGATCATCGAGAGCGTCGTCGTCTTGCCTGCGCCATTCGGTCCGAGCAGACCGTAGTACATGCCGGCAGGAACCACGAGGTCGATGCCGGCCACCGCGGGTGTGCCGCCGTACGACTTCGACACGGCGCGAAGCTCCAATGCCGCCGGCGCCCCCGAAGCCGCTTCTTCGGGCTCGATCTGCGCGTCGGAGTCGGTCTGCTCTGCGGGCTCGGGCGGTTCAGCATCCACGGGGGCGGGGGTGTCGACCTGACTCACCCCACCAAGGTATCAAGACCGACTCTGTGAAAGCCCGGTCTATTCCCGCGTATGGCGACGTCCCGCTCACAGGCGCCGATCTGAAACGAGTTCTCCACAGTTCGTCCGCCTTCGGCTCACCCGCCCATTTCGGCGTCGGAGGTCGGCGCTACCGTCGCCACATGCTCACCGAACTCGACACCCGCCGAAGACCACCCGCGTACCCTGTCCCGTGGCGCATCGACCGCGCCGACCCGGCCCATCCACTCGTCTCGCTCACCGGCCGGGAGCCGTGCGATTTCGTGCGCGTGTTCGTCGCCGACGAGGTGCGGCCGGTGAGCACCGAGAACTGGGGACTCGTGCTGCCCGA
The DNA here is from genome assembly GCA_047607025.1 of Microbacterium sp. Lineage (GTDB taxonomy): Bacteria > Actinomycetota > Actinomycetes > Actinomycetales > Microbacteriaceae > Microbacterium. Next base: position 4,097 of record JASGDS010000249.1, on the reverse strand, counting down.
CGAGGTGTGCGAACTGTGCCTGTGCGACCGTGATCTGACGCGTGTGCTCGTCAGCCTCAGTTGGTATCGGCCGGGCGAAGACAGGGAGTACCTGTGGCGCTTCTCGATCTAGTCGCGCGGGTCGTATCCGGACCGCGCGCGCCGTCGCCGCTCCTCGTGCTGCGTGTAGCCATAGGGCTCGCGCCCGACGGGAAGATCACGCGCCTCGATGCCATCCAGCAGTTCACCCGGCTCCACCTCGAGCGCGACCGCGATCTGCACGATCGTGTAGAGGGTCGGGATGCCCGTTCCCCGCTCCAGCCGCTGCAGGTGCGACAGGTCGAGGTCGGCGCACTCCGCGAGCCGCGATGCACTGAAGCTCACCCTGTGCCGCAGCGCGGCGATGTTCGCTCCCAGCTTCCGCGATGCCTCGGAGTGGATCTGGGCCATCCCTCAAGCATCTTCACCACTGCACCGATCACCTAAGAACGTGTGCGGTTGTTTTCATGCCACCCTTCACACGCGCCTAGAATCGACGCGTGACCATCGTGCTGGGAATCGTGCTGCTCGTGAACGCCGTCTTCAATGTGGTCGTCTGGCCGCGTTTCTGGACGCGGGTGACGACCGATCCCCGTGCGCGGGACGAGCAGGGGCGCAAGACGACGTTCTACACCGTGCACTTCGTGCTCGTCACAGCCGCCTACGTGCTGGCGGCGATCTCCGCAGTCTTCGGCGTCTGGGCCTTCTTCCTCTGATCCTGTCCGCACGACGAAGGGCCCCGCGTTGCCGCGGGGCCCTTCGTCGTGTCAATGCTTACTTGGAGCCGCCGAAGCCCTTGAAGCGCTGGTTGAACTTCTCGACGCGGCCAGCCGAGTCCATGATGCGCTGCTTGCCCGTGTAGAACGGGTGCGAGGCCGACGAGATCTCGACGTCGATGACCGGGTACTCGACACCGTCGAGCTCGATCGTCTTCTCGCTCGTGGCAGTCGAACGGGTGAGGAAGGTCTCGCCCGAGCCGAGGTCGCGGAAAACGACGGCGTTGTACTCCGGGTGGATGTCAGTCTTCATTGTGGTCCTTGCGGGATTGCGGATCGGCGGATAAAAAGTCTGCGGGCGCACTGAACGGCACCAAAGATCGATTCTACCAGACCTCACGCTGTCGCCGCACGCGCGGCGTATCGGCCATCCGCTTCGCTCAGCGTGATCGGCAGGCCGAAGGTCGCGGTGAGGTTCTCGGCGGTGAGGGTTTCGGCGATGGGTCCGGCGGCGACTGCACCGCCATCCCGCAGCAGCAGCACGTGCGTGAAGCCGACGGGAATCTCCTCGACGTGATGCGTCACCATGACCATGGCCGGCGTATAGGGCGACGCGGCGAAGTCACTCAGCAGCTGCAGCAGCACCTCGCGCGAGCCGAGATCGAGGCTCGCGGTCGGCTCATCCAGCAGCAGAATCTCAGGGTCGGTCATGATCGAGCGGGCGATAAGGGTGCGCTTCTGCTCGCCGTCGCTCAGCGTGCCGAAGACGCGCTCGGCAAGGTCGGTGAGCCGCCACTCGGCCAGCACGCTCTCGGCGCGCCGCTCGTCGAGCCCGTCGTACTCCTCGCGCCAGCGGCCCATCACGGCATACGCCGCGGTCATCACGACATTGCGCACCGTCTCGTCGAACGGTATCCGCTTGGCGAGCGTGCTGGAGGCGAAGCCGATGCGCGGACGCAGCTCGGAGATATCCGTTCTGCCCAGTCGCTCCTCCAGCACGTCGACCGTTCCCGTCGTCGGGAACAGGAACGCGTTGGCGAGCTGCAGCAGCGTCGTCTTGCCCGCTCCGTTGGGGCCGAGGACCACCCAGCGCTCGTCCTCCCTCACGCTCCAGGTGACGTCGTCGAGGATGTTTCGGCCACTGCGGCGCACGGTCACGCCATCGAACGAGAGCACACTGGTCATGCGTCAAGCCTATCGAGTGCCTCACGGTACGCTCGGTTGACGTGGCCCGCTTTCTCGTCGTACTCGATGCCGATTCGACCCTGCTGCGCAATGAGGTGATCGAGCTCATCGCGGATGAGGCCGACCGCGGCGCGGAGATAGCCGCCGCCACCGAGGCCGCGATGCGCGGCGAGGTCGACTTCGCGACGAGCCTGCGCTCGCGCGTCGCGGCGCTCGCAGGCGTGCCGCTCGCGGCGTTCGAGCACGTGATCTCGCGCGTCGAGCCGACGCCGGGCGTGCGTGAGCTGACCGCTGCTGTGCATGAGCGCGGCGGGATGGTCGGCGTCGTCTCGGGCGGTTTCCACGAGGTGCTCGACGCGGTCGCTCCCCCGCTGGGCGTCGATGTGTGGCGTGCGAATCGGCTCGCCGTCTCGTCCGACGCGCTGACGGGCGACGTGGATGGCCCCATCATCGACGCCGACGCCAAAGCCGACGCGCTGCGGGAGTGGGCATCCGAATTCGGCGTGCCGCTGGCGCGCACCCTGGCGATCGGCGACGGCGCCAACGACCTGCAGATGATCGCCGCAGCGGGCCTGGGGCTCGCCTTCAACGCGAAGCCCGCCGTGCGCGCCGCCGCGCCTCTGGTCGTGGGCCCTGTGGATCTGTCGCAGATCATCGCGCTCCTTCCCCGCTGACGCGCCGAGGCGCAGTGCGCTGTGCACCGTTTTCGACGCTCACCGGTGCGCGACTCACTGCACCTCAACGACGCCGCGCGCGGCGCAGTGCATTACGCACCGGGAAGGGCGCCCCGTCGACAGGCTCAGGAACCAAGCGGCAACTGCACGCGGCGGAGCCACGCAGCCCGAAGTGAGCTCAGTGGCCCATCGCCAAACCACCATCGACCGGGATCACGGCGCCGGAGATGTAGGCGGCATCATCGGAGGCGAGCCAGGAGGCGACGCCTGCGACCTCGGCGGCGGAGCCGTAGCGGCCGGCGGGGATGACCTTCTTATACTCGGCCTTCATCGCCTCGGGCAGCTCATCGGTCATGTCGGTCTCGATGTAGCCGGGGCTCAGGACGTTCGCGGTGATGCCTCGGGATCCCATCTCACGCGTGAGCGCGCGGGCGAACCCGACGAGTCCCGCCTTCGACGAGGCGTAGTTCACCTGGCCGGGCGACCCGTAGAGTCCGACGATCGACGAGATCAGGATGACGCGGCCGAACTTCGCCCGCGTCATCGACTTCAGTGCGCGCTTGACGACGCGGAACGAGCCGCCGAGGTTCGTGTCGACGACGGAGTCGAAGTCCTCATCGCTCATCCTGAGCATGAGCGTGTCCTTCGTGATGCCGGCGTTGGCCACGACGATGGTGACGGGTCCGAGCTTCTGCTCGACCTCGGCGAAGGCGGCGTCGAGGGAAGCGCCGTCGGTGACGTCGGCGCGAACCGTCAGCGTGCCATCCGGGCCCTCGCCGCTGCGCGCGGTGACCGCCACCTTGTAGCCGTCTGCGACGAAGCGCTCGGCGATGGAGCGACCGATGCCGCGGTTGCCTCCTGTGATGAGGACGACGCGATCAGTAGACACGATGAGACTCCATTCAGAGGTCGGGGCCCGCACCAGCATAGGGGAGACGTACGCTGGAAGCATCGTGAAACTCCGCAAGCCCAAGCCTCAGTCGGCGACGTCGATCGACGTGTCGCCAGAGGAGGACGAGTCGCGCCGCACCCGCAACTACGTCATCACCATGGCCATCCGCACCGCGTGCGTCATTCTCGCTGCCGTGGTCCATCCCTACGGATGGTGGACGGCAGTGTTCGCCGCGGGGGCGATCTTCCTCCCCTATTTCGCCGTGGTGATCGCCAATGTCTCCGTGCACGGGGGCGGCGCGGTGGCCGAGCAGCCGGATCAGGCGGCGCTGGAGGCCACGGCCGCGCCCGCCGAAGATGCAGGGCCGACGATTCTGGTGATGCCCGAGACTCCTCGCGTGGATGACGAATGACCCTCGGGCAGGAGCTGGATGCGCCTACCTGCTCACGCGCGGGATGTCGCGAGCGCGCGGCCTGGGCCATCCAGTGGCGCAACCCCAGGATTCACACGGATGGCCGCCGCAAGACGTGGCTCGCGTGCGATGAGCACGTGGAGTTTCTGCGCGACTTCCTCACGAGCAGAGACTTCCCCGTCGAGGTCTCGCAGCCCTTC
>JASGDS010000248.1:0-3183 GCA_047607025.1 Microbacterium sp. | reverse complement strand
CGACGCGTACCCGGATGCCCGGGCGAGATCATCGGCGCTCGCCCTGTCAACTCCTTCAACCATCCAGCTGGTCGTCCCATCAACACTCCTCACATCAAGGTGTTGCGACGACCAGTTGAATTCGCCCTGGTCGCGGGTCTGCCTGTGCAGCACGATGTGCGCGATCGACCACTCGGGGTTCGTCGCCTGCTTGCGTCGCTCGGTCTCGTCGGCGGGAAGCTCCACGACCGTGCCTCGGAAGAGGTCGGGGTGGTGCGCAGGATGGCGCTATCTGCCGCTGCACGACGACATCGCCTCGACCGCGCTGTTCTCCCTGGATCGGCCGACCGCGAGGCGCCCGCGCACCCCGAGCTTCGACGACAGGGAGGTTCACTTGGGCACCGCCGCCGTGCCTGACATCGGTGCGACGCCTCCCCGCGACCCCCGGGGGTGAGCGTGCGGCGCACGGCGCTCGTCGCGGCTTCAGTGGCTTCGGTGCTGGCGCGTGCGGGATGCGGGCAGGGAGGCGATTCCGACGCACCGCTTCAGGCATCCGTCGGTGACAAGGTCACCGCGATCGAGGTGTCGGATGGCGACCTCTGGCCGAGTTGCTGGTCGGACGATGACGCGCTGTACGCGGTGAATGGCGACGGCGTGGGTTCTTTGGCCCGAGGCGCAGTGCGCTGTGCACCGATTCTGGCGGGTTGAGGTGCGGAAGGCACTGCAGGTCGGGGGTGCTGCGCGGGGGTGCAGTGGGTTCGGCACCGGAAACGGCGTGTCGCGGTGCGGAAGGCACTGCGGGCAGGGTGCGTCGCTCGCGGCGACAGCGAGTGGAGCGCTACGACGATCGCGACAGGGAGTGGAGGTGCCGCAGGAAGCCCCTCTGGTTCGCCGGGGTCAGGGGCGAGAAGAACGACTTGTCTGCGGATTCGACGTCGGCGTTGGCGCGATTGGCGAGCGCCATCCCTGTCGCTGTCGGCGCGAGGGTGACCGCACGTCGATCCGTTGGATGTGCCTCGCGAGTGACGAGACCCTTTGCTTCCAGCGCACGAATCACCTGCGACGTCATCATCACATCTGTTCCGGCGTGTGAGGCGAGGTCGCGCTGCGTGACCGGCTCGCTGCGGTCCATCCAGGTCAGCGACGCGAGAAGCACGAATTGAACATGGCTGAGATCATGCGGGGCGAGCGCGGCGCGGATGGCGCGCTGCCATGCGTTGGTCACGCGCCAGAGCGCAAGACCAGGACTCTGTTCAGCATCCGGATATTCGGTCGTCAGGCGGCTCGTCACGATGACACGATATCGGGCCATCGTTCCGCCGCGGCCAGAAGCTCCGACATGGCCAGAGGAAAGTCGGAGCTGATCTGCGGGCCGAGTTCGGGACCGACGTGATCACCGTCCGGGCCGCCGATCTCGAGCGTGTGCGAGACACGAGTGCCTCCGGTCTCCAGCGATATCAGCGTGTGCCTGAACGTGAGAAGCACATCGCCCAACACTGTCTCATCCGCATAGACCTTTCCGGGGACAAGCTCGGTGATCGTCGACTGCACGGGCTCCTGTCCCTGTGGCGTGATGGTCAAAGTGGTGCCCAGCTCGAACGGCCCGTGAAGCTCGAACGAATCGGAGTCGGGCCCGATCGGCGTGCCCGAGTGAAGCGCGACGATTGCCGCCCAGACGGTGTCTGACGAGGCGAGTGTCTCCGCTGTGTGAGTGGTTGACCACATGGCTTCCTCCGTCATATAGTAAGTGCACTTACTATAACACCAGGATCGCGACGCGCGTGTGCCAGAGTGGGGAGGTGGGCGAGTCGGAGCGGGCGCTGGGGAAAGTCACCGCGGCGTATGGCGCTCGAGCCGACGAGTACATCGACGCGCTCGGCCGAATCGAGCATGCTGCGGACGCGGATCGTGCGCTCATCGAGAAGTGGGCACTCGGGCTCGACGGTCTCGTGCTTGATGTCGGAAGCGGTCCGGGTCAGTGGACGCATCTCCTGACGCGCCTCGGGGTCGACATCGAAGGCATCGACCCCGTCGCCGAGTTCGTCGATCGAGCCCGCGTCGACTACCCGACCTCGCGATACCGTGTTGGGCGCGCAGAGGCGCTGCCGATGGAAGACGCGTCCCTCGCCGGCGTGCTCGCCTGGTACTCCCTCATCCATACGCCGCCGCGGCAGATCGACACACCGCTGCGTGAGTTCGCGAGATGCCTCCGCCCCGGCGGCGGGCTCGCGGTCGGATTCTTCACGGGATCGGTGCTGGAACCGTTCGACCACGCGATAACCACCGCGTACTACTGGCCGATCGATCAGCTCGTGGAGCGCGTCGAACACGCAGGCTTCACGGTGACCCACACCGAAACCCGATCGACCGAGGGATCGAGACCGCACGGGGCCATCCTCGCGCGGAGAACCGCGTCGGGACCCTGAGCGCAGACGACGGAGACGCGGGGGTCGAAGCGTCCGTTGTGAGCGTCAGGCGCGGCGCGGCTCCAGGGAACAGGCGCCCTCGAGCAGGTCGACCGTCACCGCATCGGCGGTCACGGTCACGGCGCCGAAGCCCTGTGAAGACACCCAGGGCCAGGTGCCCTCGGCCGCGACGTGCAGCACGCCCGCCGCCTCGTCGACGCGCGCGCGCCGGAGTAGCGACGATACAGACCATCCAGCACCGCGTGACCCTCGTCGGCGTATCTGGTCGGCACGGCCGGGCGACCACCATCCGGCCACGAGCACATCAGCACGCCGGTGTCATCCGCCGCATCGGCATAGACGCGATACGGATGGTCGAAGTCGACGAAACCCGTCCGCAGGTTCGTCGCGACGACATGGCGCAGCGCGGCGCGCACATGCTCCTGCGGAAACACGTGTCCGAGCCCGAGCTGATGCGCCCACCATTGTCCGATCACCTGATCGGACAGGGTTCCGCTCAGCCACTGGAAATCGCGCGGATCATCCTCGTCGAGCGTCTGAATGTACTGCGCGCCGTTGAAGAGCAGCTCGTCAGAGAGCTTCGACCCCGACTCGAAGCGCTCGCGCGCCTCAGCCGCAGCCTCGCCCTGGCCGAGAAGAAGCGCGAGCTCTTCATACGCGCGCAGCGCCGCGAGCCACAGCGTGCCCATGAACGGGTTGACGCCCGCCAGATCGATATCGTGGGTCGACGGCTGGATGCCCCGCAGCAGGCCATCTCCGTCGGCATCCCAGGTCGAGG
>JASGDS010000247.1:0-22619 GCA_047607025.1 Microbacterium sp. | reverse complement strand
TGCCCTGGCCCGACCGCTGCGCATCGGCGACAGAGAGCCCCGACTCCGCAGTCATGTGGGCGAGGGGCGCGAGCGGAACGATGCGCGGGGTCACCATGACGGGGGTTGGCGATCCGACCCTGCGGCGGCGACGGGCGAGTCCGAGTCCGTCTGTCTCCGTCAGCTCCAGCGGGCCGATGCGCTCCGGCCCGCGGCGCGTTCCCACCACCGGGTACCGCAGCACCTGCTCCGAGCGACGGGCGGGGGAGAGGGCGAAGGGCTCGAGATGCCCTTCGGCATCGGCCGTCATCTGCTCGGGAAGCAGGTCGCGCCAGGTGGCTCCCTGCACGGGGAGCAGCGCCGAGGTGGAGACCCGCATCACGACGACCCCGCCCTCGCCGACGGCGAGGCTCTCGGGATGCACAGTGCGCGTCACGTGCTCACGTGAGCCGTGCAGCCACAGCGACAGCGCGCTCAGCACGGGCGCGACGAGGAAGAGCACCCCGAAGGCGAGCGCCTCGATCGATCCTGTTCCGTAGGCGAGGATGACGAGACCGAGCCCCAGCACGAGCGCGCCGATCCCGCGCACGGTCAGTGGCATCCTGCGCATGGTCGGTTCGTCAGCTGTGTGCAGAGATCGGCACGCGCACCGACTGCACGATGCGCTCGAGCGCGGTGCGCGTCGGGTCGCCGTCGCTGCGGTGCGTCGCGGTGCGCGACGGGATGAGGCGGTGCGCGAACACCGGGACGAGCAGCGCCGTGATGTCGTCGGGAATGACGAACTCGCGGCCGGCGAGCGCGGCGCGCGCCTTCGCGGCGCGCACCAGCTGGATGGTCGCGCGGGGGCTCGCGCCCAGCCGCAGGTCGGGATAGCGGCGGGATGTCTGTGCGATCGCGACCGCATACTGCTCGATCGCGGGCGACACGTGCACGGCGCGCGCGGTGGCGATCATCCGGCGGAGCGTGTCGAGGTGGATGACGGCAGACACGTCAGCGAGGGGGTCGCCACGGTCGCGCCGACGCAGCATGAGCGCCTCGGCCTGCGGGTCGGGGTAGCCCATCGAGATGCGCATCATGAAGCGGTCGCGCTGCGCCTCGGGCAGCGCGTAGGTGCCCTCCATCTCCAGCGGGTTCTGCGTGGCGACGACGAGGAACGGGTCGGGCAGCGGATGGGTGCGGCCATCCACCGAGACCTGCTTCTCCTCCATCGCCTCCAGCAGCGCGGACTGCGTCTTGGGGGAGGAGCGGTTCACCTCGTCGGCGATCACGATGTTCGCGAACGTGGCTCCCTGCTTGAACTCGAACTCGCGCGAGACCGGGTTGAACACCGACACACCCGTGATGTCGCTCGGCAAGAGGTCGGGCGTGAACTGGATGCGGCTGACCGTGGCGGAGACGGAGGCGGCGAGCGCTCGTGCGAGCTGTGTCTTGCCGACGCCTGGCACGTCCTCGACGAGCAGATGCCCCTCGGCCAGCATCACGACGAGCGCGGACTCGACGGCCTGCGGCTTGCCGTCGATGACGCGTGAGACGGACTCGATGACGGCGCGGGATACGCGTTGGAACTCGTCTTGCGTCATCGGTTCTGGCACGCGTACCTCCCTGTGGCTGCTTTCGATCGTACCCACAGGTGGTGACGGATCGGTTAGACTGATGGTCGCTCTCCGCGTGGCGACATCCAGGCCAATTCCCCCAGGACGGAAACGTAGCAAGGGTAACCAGGCTCTGCCGGGTGCGCGGAGAGCCCTTTTCATGCCCCCTCAGGACAGCTGCCCGCTCAGGTCAGGCGCAGGCTCGCGAATCCGGCCTGCACGGCGACGGCCGCGGCTCCGCGCGACCAGGCGGCGGAGCCCGAGTCGTCGATGAGCAGCGGAACCTCGGTGGCGCGGGGGTCACGGTAGCGGGCGATCGCGTCGCGCACGCGCTGCTCGGCCACATGGAACAGGCCGATGCCCTCCCCGCCGAGCACGGTCGTCGGCAGCTGAGAGAGGTTCGCGGCCGTCGCGATGAGCTGTCCGAGCGCGTCCGCCGCCTCGTCGACGATGGCACGCGCATGGCTCTCGCCCTCGGTGGCGAGGTGCAGCACCTCGTCGTAGCTCACCTCGCGCCCCAGCGCCTCGCTCGCGCGCTGAGCGATGAGACGATCGGCCAGCACACCGAACGCGCAGCCACGGTGCCCGAGCGGGCATTCGGCGCCATCCGGAATCAGCGGGATGTGCATCGCGGTGCCGAGCCCCGCATCCTTCTCGCGCACCACCCGGCCGTTCGCGACGAGCGCGAACCCGACGCCGGCGCCGATCGTGAGCACGGCGAAACCGGTGCCCGGCACATCCTTGCCCACGCCGAACCAGCGCTCGGCCTCTGCCAGCGCGATGACGTCGTTCTCGAGCACGACGGGGGTGCGCGTCGCCTGCGCGAACAGGGAGCCGAGGGGCACGTTCTCCCAGCCGAGGTGCTGCGCCCACAGCACGGTGCCGCTCTCGATCTGGCCGCCGAGACTCACCCCGATGCCGACGGGGCGGCTCTCACCCGACTGCTCCAGCAGCCTGCGGCGCGCGTCGAGAACCCCCGCGACGACGGCGTCGGGCGTGGGGTCGTCGAGAGGCAGCGCCACCTCGGCGAGCGGCCTGATCCGCACATCCGTGAGCACGGCGAACAGCGCGTTCTGCGTTACCTTCACCCCGAGGAAGCGGCCGATGTCGTCTGAGACGTCGAGCGGGCGGGCGGGCCGGCCGACGCCCTGCGCGGGCTCCTCGCGCTCGACGAAGTACCCGAGGTCGAGGAAGGGCTTGGCGAGCCGGGTGAGGCTCGCGGGCGAGAGCCCGAGTCGGCCGGAGAGCGCAGCGCGAGACATCGGTCCATTGATCAGAACTTCGCGCGCGAGAGCGGATTCGCTGCTCGTCAACATCGGCGCTCCCCTCCCGGGCGTTGTATGAATCATACGGCGCGTCGATGCCGCAGCAGTAGTCTCCTGCTGAATCTCATCCGGCCCTGCTGTGCGGCCCTGCGTGGTCCTACTCTGGAGGTGTGGCACGCAGCATCTACATCTCGTCAGCAGAGGGTCGCTCGGGAAAGTCGACGGTCGCGCTCGGCGTGCTCGACGTGCTGGGCCGCGTCACCCCGCGCGTCGGGGTGTTCCGGCCGATCGCACGGTCGACGTCGGAGCCGGACTACGTGCTGCAGATGCTGTTGGAGCACGACGGCACCGACCTCGCCTACGACGACTGCATCGGTGTGACGTACGACGATGTCAGAGCGGATGCCGATGCGGCGCTCTCGACGATCGTCAGCCGGTTCAAGGCCGTCGAGAGCAGATGCGACGCCGTCGTCGTGCTCGGCAGCGACTTCACCGATGTGGGCAGTCCAGCAGAGCTCGCCTACAACGCGCGCATCGCCGTCAACCTCGGCACGCCGGTGCTGCTGGTGCTGGGCGGTCGCGCGCAACAGGGCGCGGCGGAGCAGCTGGGCATGAGCGAGGCTCGCACGGCCGACGAGGTGGCGCAGCTGGCGCGCCTCGCGGTCGCCGAGGTCGCGCGCGAGCGTGCAGAGCTGGCCGCGGTCATCGTGAACAGGGCGGATGCCGATGGCACGGACGACATCGTCGAGGCGGTGCGCCCCGTCGTGACCGGCATCCCCGTCTGGGCCATCCCCGAGGAGCACCTGCTCGTCGCCCCCTCGATGGCCGATGTGCAGCGCGCGGTCGACGGTGAGCTGGTGCACGGCTCGAACGACCTGCTCGGCAGGGAGGTGCTCGGCGTCGTGATGGCGGGCATGTCGATGGTGAACGTGCTGCCACGGCTGACGGAAGGCGCGTGCCTCATCGTCGCCGCCGATCGCAGCGAAGTGCTGCTTGCGGCGCTGCTCGCGCACGCCTCAGGCACCTTCCCGTCGATCGCGGGCATCGTGCTCAACGGTCCGTTCGAGATCCCGGATGATGTCATGCGGCTGCTCGAGGGGCTCGGCTCGCAGCTTCCGATCGTGCGCACGGATGGCGACACCTACGCCACCGCGGTGAGGGTGATGGGCGCGAAGGGCCGGCTCGGCGCATCCTCGCCGCAGAAGTACGCGCTCGCGTTGAGCGCCTTCGAGCACGGCGTCGACATCGACGACCTGACGCTCGTGCTCGGCGTCGTCGAGTCGAACGTGGTGACGCCGCTCATGTTCCAGTACACGCTGCTGGAGCGGGCGCGCGCAGACCGCCGTCGCATCGTGCTGCCCGAGGGCGACGACGATCGCGTGCTCACCGCCGCCGGCATCCTGCTGCAGCGCGAGGTGGCCGATCTCACCATCCTCGGCGACCCGGATGCCCTGCGTCGACGGGCAAAGGAACTCGGTGTCGATCTGGAGGGCGCACAGCTGCTGAGCCCCTTCGATCCCGAGCTCGTCGACCGGTTCGCTGCCGAGTACTCGCGGCTGCGCGCCCACAAGGGCGTCACCTATGAGAAGGCGGCGGACACCGTCACCGACGTCAGCTATTTCGGCACGCTCATGGTGCATCTCGGCCTCGCAGACGGCATGGTCTCCGGCGCGAAGCACACGACGGCCCACACCATCCGGCCCGCGTTCGAGATCATCAAGACCCGTCCGGCGGTCTCGGTCGTCTCGAGCGTCTTCCTCATGGCGCTCGCCGACCGGGTGCTCGTCTACGGCGACTGCGCCGTGATCCCCGATCCGACGAGCGAGCAGCTCGCCGACATCGCGATCTCGTCGGCGGCGACGGCGCAGCAGTTCGGTGTCGAGCCGCGCGTGGCCATGCTGTCGTATTCGACGGGCGACTCGGGGTCGGGGGCGGATGTCGACAAGGTGCGGCAGGCGACGGCTCTCGCGCACGAACGCGCACCAGAGCTGCCGCTGGAGGGGCCGATCCAGTACGACGCGGCGACGGATGCCCAGGTGGCGGCGGCGAAGCTGCCAGGCTCGGCGGTCGCGGGGCGCGCGACGGTGCTCATCTTTCCCGACCTCAACACCGGCAACAACACCTATAAAGCGGTGCAGCGCTCGGCGGGCGCCGTGGCGATCGGTCCGGTGCTGCAGGGGCTCAACAAGCCGATCAACGACCTGTCGCGCGGTGCGCTCGTCGTCGACATCGTCAACACCGTCGCGATCACGGCCATCCAGGCGCAGGGGGAGTGATGTCCGGTCTCATTCTGGTGATCAACTCGGGGTCGAGTTCGTTCAAGTATCAGCTGATCGACATGGCGGGCGAGCGCGTGCTCGCCACCGGACTCGTCGAGCGCATCGGGCAGCCGACGGGCGTCGCCAAGCACGAGGCGTTCCGCCTGGCCGAACAGGGCGAGCCTGCGCCGACCATGGCGAGCGAGACCCACCTGCTCGAGGCGCCCATTCCCGATCACACGGTCGGGTTCCAGCTCATGCTCGACGCGTTCGCACAGCACGGGCCATCCCTCAACCCGGCGCAGCTCGCCGCGGTCGGCCATCGCGTCGTGCAGGGAGGGGCGAGGTTCTTCGAGCCGACGATCGTGAACGACCTCGTCGAGATCAGCATCGACGACCTCTCCGCGCTTGCGCCGCTGCACAACCCGGGGGCCGTGCAGGGCATCCAGGCGGCGCGCGCGGCGTTCCCCGATGCGCCGCACGTGGCCGTGTTCGACACGGCCTTTCACCAGTCCATGCCGCCAGCGGCATATACCTACGCGATCGACCACGAGGTGGCCGAGCATCACCGCATCAGACGCTACGGATTCCACGGCACGAGCCACAGATACGTTTCGGAGAAGGCGGCGGCTTTCCTCGGGCGCCCGCTCGGCGACCTTCGGCAGATCGTCTTCCACCTGGGCAACGGCGCGTCGGTGACCGCGATCGACGGCGGACGCTCGGTGGAGACTTCGATGGGGATGACCCCGCTCGAGGGGCTCGTCATGGGATCGCGCTCGGGCGACATCGACCCCGCCGTGCTGCTGCATCTCGCGCGCCGCGCCGACATGTCGACGGGCGATCTCGACGAGCTGCTCAACAAGCGCAGCGGGCTCGCGGGGCTCGCAGGGGCATCCGACATGCGTGACGTGCTGGCGCGCCGCGCGGAGGGCGACGAACGGGCATCCCTCGCGTACGACGTGTACGTGCACCGGCTGCGCAAGTACGCCGGCGCCTACATCGCGGTGCTCGGCGGGGTCGATGTCATCTCGTTCACGGCGGGCGTGGGCGAGAACGCGGCGCTCGTGCGCGAGGACGCGATGGCGACCCTGGGGTTCGCCGGGGTCGAGGTGGATGCCGAGCGCAACGCGCACGTGCGTCGAGGGGAGGTGTCTCGCATCTCGAGCGACGCATCGCGGGTCGAGGTGCTGGTCGTGCCGACGAACGAAGAGCTCGAGATCGCCCGCCAGGCCCTCGCCGCCTCCGCCATGTCTTAACTTCTGCCCCGGCATGTCTTAAGAACGTGCGGCGACGGTCGCCCTCGCCGCACGTTCTTAAGACATGGCGGAGCAGGAGGTGCGCTGTAAAACTCGTGTGAACGGGAGCGGGGTCGGGCGGGTCGGAGCACTACGCTGAACAGGATGACCGATCTGCCAGATCTGCGCACCTTCAGCGCCGTGCTCTTCGACCTCGACGGGGTGCTCACGCCCACCGCCGAGGTGCACATGCACGCCTGGCGCACCATGTTCACCGAGCTGTTCGACGCGTGGCGCATCACGCCGCCCTACACCGACGACGACTACTTCCGTCATCTCGACGGCAAGCAGCGATATGACGGCGTCGCGTCGCTGATGCACTCCCGCGACATCGAGGTGCCGTGGGGCGAGCCGTCTGATGCCCCAGAGGTCGACACCGTGTGCGGCATCGGCAACCGCAAGAACGTCGTGTTCTCTCGTGTGCTCGCGCAGGATGGCATCGCCCCCTATCCGGGATCGGTCGCGCTGCTCGATGCGCTGGGCTCCACGCCCGTCGCGGTCGTCTCCAGCTCGAAGAACGCCCGCGCCGTGCTCGACGCGGCCGGACTCGCCGACCGATTCGAGGTCATCGTCGACGGCGTGCTCGCCGAGCGCGAGCACCTGCCGTCCAAGCCGGCCCCCGAGGTGTTCCTCACCGGTGCGCGTCTGCTGAACGTCACGCCCGCCGACTCCGTCGCCGTCGAAGACGCCACGAGCGGCGTCGCGAGCGCGGCCGCGGGTGGCTTCGGCCTCGTCATCGGCGTCGACCGCGGCACGGGGGCCGACGCCCTGCGCCAGGCAGGCGCCCATCTCGTCGTCTCGGATCTTGCCGAGCTCGTCGCCCCCGCAACGAGCTGACGGTCACCACCATCCCCTCAAGGAGGACGCAGCACATGATGGATCGCGATCGCTTTCCCGTCGACCCGTGGCGGCTGATCGAGACTCGCCCGAGCGATGACGACCTCGGCGTCACCGAAACGATCTTCGCGGTCGGCAACGGCTTCCTCGGCATGAGAGGCAACGACCCAGAGGGCAGGCGCGCGCACGAGGCGGGCACCTTCATCAACGGCTTCCACGAGACGTGGCCGATCAGGCACGCCGAGAACGCTTTCGGGTTCGCCGAAGTGGGGCAGACGATCGTGAACGTGCCCGATGCGAAGGTCATGCGCGTGTACGTCGACGATGAGCCGTTGGCGATCGATCTCGGCGACATTCGCGACTATGAGCGTACGCTCGACTTCCACGACGGCGTGCTGCGGCGGCGCATGCTGTGGACGACGCCATCCGGCAAGCAGGTGCTGCTCGAAAGCGACCGCATCGTGCCCTTCGAGGAGCGGCATCTGGCCATCCAGCGCATGACGGTGACGGTGCTCAACGCCGATGCCCCCGTCGTCGTGAACTGTCAGCTGATCAATCGGCAGGATGGCCAGGACGAGTACGGCGGACGGCCCGAGGCCGCGGGTTTCGACCCGCGCAAGGGCGAGGGCCTCGACGGCGAGCGCGTGCTGCAGCCCAAGGAGCACTGGCAGGATGAGCTTCGCTCGGTGCTGTCGTATCGCACCACCGCCAGCGGCATGACGATCGCCGTCGTCGCCGATCATGTGATCGAGACCGAGAACGCCTGGGTGCACCGGCCGCTGATCGAGGCGGACATCGCCAAGAACGTCTTCCGCATCGAGGCGAAGGCGGGTGTTCCCGTCACCGTGACGAAGCTCGTGAGCTACCACACGAGCCGCAGCGTTCCCGCGTCCGAGCTGATCGACAGGGGCAGGCGCACCCTCGACCGCGCGCTTGCGAAGGGAGCACAGGCCTTCTACGACGAGCAGCGGGAGTGGATGGACGACTTCTGGAACCGTTCAGACGTGTGCATCGCCGGCCACGACGACCTGCAGCAGGCGGTGCGCTGGTGCATTCTGCAGCTGGCGATGGCATCGGCGCGGGCGGACGGCTGGGGCATCGGCGCGAAGGGCGTGACGGGCTCGGGGTACAGCGGTCACTACTTCTGGGACACCGAGATCTATGTCATGCCGTTTCTGGCATATACGTCGCCGCTGTGGGCGCGCAACGCCATGCGCATGCGCACACGGATGCTCCCTGCCGCCCGCAGGAGGGCCGTGCAGCTGGGTGAGGACGGGGCGCTGTTCCCGTGGCGCACGATCAACGGCGAGGAGGCATCCGCCTATTACGCCGCCGGCACCGCGCAGTACCACATCAACGCCGACATCGCCTTCGCGCTCGCGCGCTACGTGCGGGCGACGAACGACTTCGACTTCCTCGTGCGCGAGGGGGCGGATGTGCTCATCGAGACCGCGCGCATGTGGACGACGCTCGGCTTCTGGCGTCAGGCCGATGGCGAGGAGAGCTTCCACATCCACGGGGTGACGGGGCCGGACGAGTACACGACGGTCGTCGACGACAACCTGTTCACGAACGTGATGGCCCGCTTCAACCTGCGCACGGCCGCCCTGGTCGTGCGCGAGATGGCACAGCGCGCGGGCAAGGCCTACCGCGACCTGGTCGACCGCGTGCACCTCGACGCCTCGGAGCCGGAGGCGTGGGAGCGCGCCGCAGACGCGCTGTACATTCCGTTCGCGGACAACCTCGGTATCCATCCGCAGGATTCGCGCTTTCTCGAGCGCGAGGTGTGGGATCTGGAGCACACGCCGGCCGAGAAGCGCCCGCTGCTGCTGCACTACCATCCGCTGGTCATCTACCGGTTCCAGGTGCTCAAGCAGGCCGACGTCGTTCTCGCGCTGTTCCTGCAGGGCGATCAGTTCACTGCCGATGAGAAGCGTGCCGACTTCGACTACTACGACCCGCTGACGACGGGCGACTCGACGCTGTCGGCGGTCGTGCAGTCGATTCTGGCCGCGGAGGTCGGCTACAAGGATCTCGCCAGGGAGTACTTCGAGGACGCCCTCATGGTCGACCTCGCCGATCTGCATCACAATGCGTCGGACGGCGTGCACATCGCGTCGGCCGGCGGCATCTGGACCGCGCTCGTGTTCGGCTTCGGCGGCATGCGCGACTACGAGGGAGAGCTGTCGTTCGACCCGCGCCTGCCCGTCGACTGGCCCGAGCTCGCCTATACCCTCACCTGGCAGGGCCGGATGGTCGATGTCGCGCTGCGGCAGGACGAGCTGCAGCTGTCGATGCGCGGCGAGGGGGAGCCCGTGCCGTTCACGGTGCGCGGCGAGGCGTTCGAGGTGCCGTCGGGCGGTGCCGTCACGGTGCCGCTGGATGGGCAGGGTCCTGCGCTGAAGGGTCGGCCGACGTTCCGTCAGTTCTCATCGATGCACCGCGACGACGGAACGGCCATGGAGCCGTCGCTTCCCACCGAGACGAGCTCCATCCCGATCATCCAGAGCGAGGTGCCGGTCTCGAACGGCTGAACCGCGCTTGGGCGGCGCCGAGCGAATGTCGGAAGGGGCATCTAGTCTGGAGGGGTGACCACTGCCCTCTATCGCCGCTACCGTCCGGAGACGTTCGCCGAGATGATCGGTCAGGCGCAGGTCACCGAGCCGCTCATGACCGCGCTGCGCAACGACAAGGTCGGCCACGCCTACCTCTTCTCGGGTCCGCGCGGCTGCGGAAAGACCACGTCGGCGCGCATTCTCGCGCGCTGCCTCAACTGCGCGCAGGGGCCGACGGATGTGCCGTGCGGCGCCTGCGACAGCTGCGTCGAGCTGTCGCGTGCGGGCGGCGGGTCGCTCGACGTGGTCGAGATCGATGCGGCCAGCCACAACGGCGTCGACGACGCCCGCGACCTGCGCGAGCGGGCGATATTCGCGCCGGCGCGCGACCGCTTCAAGATCTTCATCCTCGACGAGGCGCACATGGTCACCTCGCAGGGCTTCAACGCGCTGCTGAAGCTCGTCGAAGAGCCACCGCCTCACGTCAAGTTCATCTTCGCGACCACCGAGCCAGAGAAGGTGATCGGCACCATCCGGTCGCGCACGCATCACTACCCGTTCCGGCTCGTGCCGCCCGCGGCGATGCTCGAGTACATCGAGAAGCTGTGCGGCGAAGAGGACGTCGAGGTCGATGCGGGGGTGCTGCCGCTCGTCGTGCGCGCCGGCGGAGGGTCGCCACGCGACACCCTTTCCATCCTCGACCAGCTCATCGCCGGATCCGAGGGCTCGCACGTCGGGTACGAGCGCGCCGTCGCGCTGCTCGGCTACACGCATGCCGAGCTGCTCGATGAGGTGGTCGATGCGTTCGCCGCGGCGGATGGTGCGGCCGCCTTCGGCGCGGTCGACAGGGTCGTGCAGACGGGGCAGGATCCAAGGCGCTTCGTCGACGACCTGCTTGAGCGGCTGCGCGACCTCATCGTCATCGCCGCCGCGGGGGAGCAGGCGTCCGCGGTGCTGCGGGGAGTGCCATCCGATGAACTCGAGCGGATGGCCGAGCAGGCGGAGCGCCTCGGCGCCGAGCGTCTCTCGCGCATGGCCGACCTCGTGGGGGCCGCCCTCGACGACATGACGGGCGCGACATCGCCTCGGCTGCAGCTCGAGCTCATGATCGCCCGGGTTCTGACGCGCGGTGCACCGCAGTCCGATGCCGCCGCGCCGCGACAGGTGCAGGGGGCGCCGACACCCGCAGGAGTTTCTGCGGGCTCGGTTGCTGTTGCCCGTCCGGTCGCTGTTGCCCCTCCGGTTGCTGTTGCCCGTCCGGTTGCTGAGCCTGTCGAAGCACCTGTCGAAGCACCCGCAGACTCCGACATCCGTCGGGTGGCTCCGCCAGTCGCCGCGCCCGCGGCGCCGGTTGCCGAGCCCGCCGGGCCGGCCGCCGAAGTGCCGCCGAGCGCTCCCGCCGAGCGTCAGGGGCATGATGAGGTGCCGGCCGCCGGATGGGCGTCCGCGGCGCCCCTGACGATTGAGCGTCTGCGTGCGGAGTGGGGCGACGTGCTCAGCCGCCTCGAGCAGTCGAGCCGCTCGTCCTGGCTTGTGATGCAGTCGGCTGCGCCTGTCGCGCTGGATGGCGATGTTCTCACGCTCGCGTTCACCAGCCATAAGGACCTCGACACGTTCAAGACCCGCACCCCGAAGGGCGGCGTCAGCGAAGATCTGCGCGGCGCGATCTCGGCCATCCTCGGCGTGCGGGTGAAGTATCTTGCGCACTTCGACGCTGGCTCCGCCCCGTCGGTTCCTGAGCGTGCCGAAGGGCCGCCGGTTCCTGAGCGTGTCGAAGGGCCGCCGTCGGGTCCCGCGGATCGCGGACCATCCGGGGGCTCCACGCCGCCATCCGCTGAGCGTCGCACCGCACCGCCACAGGCTGCAGTGGCACCCGTCGCGCCGCCGTCGGCGGTCACCGAGTGGGCGGTCGCGGCCATCCCCGGCACGACGCTCGCTGTCGACGACGATCCGGAAGAGGCCGAGGTTCCGCTGGAGGATCGTCTGGCGCAGCCGGTGCGCGATGGCGAGGTGGCGCGCCCCAGCGAGCAGGTCTACGACGAACCCGACTTCGACGATGACCCCTCGGACGAGTATCCACCCGACGACCTGGGCACATT
Source organism: Microbacterium sp. (assembly GCA_047607025.1). Lineage (GTDB taxonomy): Bacteria > Actinomycetota > Actinomycetes > Actinomycetales > Microbacteriaceae > Microbacterium. The sequence continues at coordinate 10,739 of JASGDS010000247.1, read as the reverse complement.
CGCCCCGCCGACTGTCACGACGCGCTCCGCGGCGCCGGAGGGCGTGCAGCGCTTCGGTGAGGCGGTCGTGCGCCAGGTGCTCGGCGCGCGCTTCCTGCACGAGGAGCCGTACGACCCGCCGACCAGGTTCCAGTGATGTACGACGGCATCGTTCAAGAGCTGATCGACGAACTGGGCAGGCTGCCGGGCATCGGCCCGAAGTCGGCGCAGCGCATCGCGTTCCACATTCTGCAGACCCCGACGTTCGACGTCTCGCGCCTGAGCGAGCTGCTGCGCGAGGTGCGCGAGAGGGTACGTTTCTGCGAGATCTGCGGCAACGTCACCGAGGGCGAGATCTGCGGCATCTGCGCCGACCCGCGCCGTGACGCCACGGTGATCTGCGTGGTCGAAGATGCGAAGGACGTCGCCGCGATCGAGCGCACCCGCGAGTACCGCGGTCGCTATCACGTGCTCGGCGGAGCGATCAGCCCGATCGCCGGCATCGGGCCCGACGATCTGCGCATCGCTCAGCTCATGACGCGGCTGTCGGATGGCCAGGTGCAGGAGATCATCCTCGCCACGAACCCGAACCTTGAGGGCGAGGCGACAGCCGCCTACCTCAGCCGTCTGCTCGGCTCGCTCGAGATCCCGGTGTCGAGGCTCGCCTCGGGGCTTCCGGTCGGCGGCGACCTCGAGTACGCCGACGAGGTCACGCTGGGTCGCGCGTTCTCCGGCCGCCTCCGCCTCTGATCCGCCGTCGTCGCTCCCAGACTGCGCGTGGCACGCGCAGTCTGCGAGCTGCCGCGCTGTTTCGTGCGCGCGGGCTGGTTCGGACTGCACCCCCGCTCCCGAACTGCACTCTGGCTCCCGAACTGCACCCCCGCTCCCGAACTGCACTCTGGCTCCCGGGCTGCACGCGGGCTCCGGGACTGCGCGTGGCACGCGCTGTCTGGGAGCTGCCGTGCTGTTTCGTGCGCGCGGGATGGTTCGGACTGCACGCCCGCTCCCGAACTGCGCGTGGCACGCGCTGTCTGCGAGTGTTCGCGCGGTTCGAGGTCGACCTGGGCGCCCCGACTAGAATGGATCCTCGGGCGCTCTGCCCGTGACATCCCTAGGAGTACCCCTTGGCGCTGATCGTCCAGAAGTTCGGTGGCTCGTCCGTCGCCGATGCCGAGAGCATCAAGCGCGTCGCCAAGCGCATCGTCGACACGCATCATGCCGGCCACGACGTCGTCGTGGCCGTGAGTGCGATGGGCGACACGACGGATGAACTGCTCGACCTCGCCTCGCAGGTCGCGCCCGTGCCCGACCCGCGCGAGCTCGACATGCTGCTCACCTCGGGCGAGCGCATCTCGATGGCGCTGCTGGCCATCGCCATCCATTCGCTCGGCGTCGATGCCCGTTCGTTCACCGGCAGCCAGGCGGGCATGATCACGACGAGCGATCACGGCTCTGCACGCATTCTGGATGTCACGCCGTGGCGCCTGCGGGAGGCGCTCGATGAGGGGGCGGTCGTCATCGTCGCCGGGTTCCAGGGCTTCAACCGCGATACGCGCGATATCACGACGCTCGGCCGTGGCGGTTCAGACACCACAGCCGTCGCGCTCGCTGCCGCGCTCGACGCTGACGTGTGCGAGATCTACAGCGACGTCGACGGCATCTTCACCGCCGACCCGCGCGTCGTGCCCAGGGCGCACAAGCTCGATACCGTCAGCGCCGAGGAGATGCTCGAGCTCGCCGCCAACGGCGCGAAGGTGCTGTACATTCGCGCCGTCGAATTCGCGCGCCGCCACGGCGTGCTCATCCATGCCCGTTCGACCTTCACGTCGAACGAGGGCACCTACGTTCTCGGCGAGGGTCAGAGCGACCCCCGCGAAGCCAAGGGAGAGACCGTGTCAGACGACACCATCGGAATGGAAGAGCCCGTCGTCACGGGCGTCGCCATCGACCGCAGCCAGGCGAAGATCGCGGTGCTCGGCGTGCCGGATGTTCCCGGATCCGCCGCCGCGCTGTTCTCGTTCGTCGCATCGACGGGTGCGAACATCGACATGATCGTGCAGAACGTGCAGTCGGCGAACGCCGGGCGCACCGACATCTCGTTCACGCTTCCGAAGCAGAACAGTGCGGACGTCGCGCGCGCGCTGTCCGCCGCGCAGCCGCAGATCGGGTTCGACAGTCTCGTCTACGACGATCAGGTCGGCAAGCTGTCGGTCGTCGGCGCGGGCATGCGCACGCACTCCGGCGTCTCGCTGACGATGTTCGAAGCGCTGAGCACAGCGGGCATCAACATCGAGATGATCTCGACCAGTGAGATCCGCATCTCGGTCGTGCTGCGCGAGGACGACCTCGACAACGCCGCGCGCGTCGTGCACACGGCGTACGGCCTGGATGGCGACGTCGAGGCGACCGTCTACGCGGGCACCGGGCGCTGAATCTGGTCAGTCGTCCTGCGGAAGGGGGCATCCGGCCTGGCGCTTGCGCGGCGCAGCCTGGCCGGAATCATCCGTCATCCAGAAGAGTGAGTCACCCGCGCCCCGGTAGAATCGTGGTTCAGGCTCCGCACCATCCAGAGGAACTCCCATGACCACGATCTCTGATTCAGGACTCTCCGTCGCCGTCGTCGGCGCCACCGGCCAGGTGGGCGCGGTCATGCGCGAGATTCTGATCGAGCGGGCGTTCCCCGTGCGCGAGATCCGGCTGTTCGCCTCGGCTCGCTCGGCGGGCAGGGCGATCGAGTTCGGCGCGCACACCGTGATCGTGGAGGATGTCGAGACCGACGACCTGGATGGCATCGACGTCGCTCTCTTCTCGGCCGGCGCGACGGCATCCCGTGCCCACGCCCCGCGCTTCGCCGCCGCCGGTGCGATCGTCGTCGACAACTCCAGCGCCTGGCGCATGGACCCTGAGGTGCCGCTCGTCGTCAGCGAGGTGAACCCGCATGCGATCGACGACGCGGTCAAGGGCATCATCGCCAACCCCAACTGCACGACGATGGCCGCGATGCCCGTGCTGAAGGCGCTCGACGCCGAGGCCGGGCTCGAGCGACTCATCGTCTCGACGTACCAGGCAGTGTCCGGCTCGGGTCTCGCCGGGGCCAAAGAGCTGCTCGGCCAGGTCGAGGGAGTGCTCGCCCAGGGTGACCCCCTGCGGCTCGTACACGACGGGTCGGCGGTCGACTTCCCCCAGCCCGAGAAGTATGTGGCGCCCATCGCCTTCGACGTGCTGCCGTTCGCCGGCAACCTCGTCGACGACGGCCAGAACGAGACAGACGAAGAGAAGAAGCTGCGCAACGAGAGCCGCAAGATCCTCGAGCTGCCCGACCTCCGCGTCGCCGGAACCTGCGTGCGCGTGCCCGTGTTCACCGGCCACTCGCTGTCGATCAACGCTGAGTTCGCCCGCGAGCTCACCCCCGAGCGGGCCCGCGAGGTGCTGGCGGATGCCCCGGGCGTCGTGCTCGAAGAGGTTCCGACCCCGCTGTACGCGGCAGGCAAAGACCCGAGCTTCGTCGGCCGCATCCGCGCTGACCAGTCGGCGCCGGATGGCCGTGGCCTCGTGCTCTTCATCGCCAACGACAACCTGCGCAAGGGCGCGGCCCTCAATGCCGTGCAGATCGCCGAGCTCGTCGCCGCCCGCCGCCTCGCGCCATCCGCCTGACACCTCGACACCTGTCGGCCTTCGCCACGGCGTAAGATCGGCGAACCTTTCGTGCAGGCGGATGGCCGTGCGGCAGGGGTCATCCGACCGCGGGAATAGGATGGATGGGTGAGTGAAACCGTCGATGTCGTGCTGATCGGCGGCGGGATTATGTCCGCCACGCTCGGCACACTGCTCAAAGAACTTCAGCCCGACTGGAAGATCGTCGCCTTCGAGCGCGAGAGCGAGGTAGCGACGGAGAGTTCGAACGCGTGGAACAACGCGGGCACGGGCCATTCGGCGCTCTGCGAGCTCAACTACATGCCGGATGCGGCCGACCCGGCAAAGGCCATCGGCATCAACGAGCAGTTCCAGAAGAGCCGCGAGCTGTGGGAGTCGCTCGTCGCCCGCGGCATCCTCGATCAGCCGACGACGTTCATCAACGCGACCCCGCACATGACCTTCGTCACCGGCCAGAAGGATGTCGACTACCTGCGCGCCCGGTACGAGACGCTCAAGCAGCAGCCGCTGTTCGCGGGGATCGAGTACTCCGAGGACTCGCGCGTCATCAACCAGTGGGCTCCCCTGCTCATGCATAAGCGTCGCAAGACGAGCGAGCCGTTCGCCGCAACACGCACGCCCGCAGGAACCGACGTCGACTTCGGGGCGCTGACCCGCCAGCTGTTCGCCCACCTGTCGGATGGCGGCGCGCAGGTGCTGCTCGGCCACCAGGTGAATCGCCTCAAGAAGCAGAGCGACGGCACCTGGCTCGTGAAATACGTCAACCGCATCGGGCACGCGAAGAACGAGGTGCGCGCGCGGTTCGTGTTCGTCGGCGCGGGCGGATGGGCCATCAAGCTGCTGCAGCGCTCGGGCATCCCCGAGATCAAGGGCTACGGTGTGTTCCCGCTCGGTGGCCAGTTCATGAAGACGACCAAACCCGAGCTCGTCGAGGCGCACAAGGCGAAGGTCTATTCGCAGGCCGCCGTCGGCGCGCCGCCCATGTCGGTGCCGCACCTCGACGCGCGCATGGTGGATGGCGAGGGCGCGCTGCTCTTCGGCCCCTACGCCACCTTCAGCCCGAAGTTCCTCAAGAAGGGTTCGGCCTGGGACATCGTCGGCCAGGTGCGCCCGCACAACCTCGGCTCGATGCTCAAGGTCGCAGTGACCAATCTCGACCTGGTGAAATACCTCGTCGGTGAGCTGCTGAAGACGCGCGCGAAGAAGATCGACTCGCTGCGAGAGTTCGTGCCCGACGTCGACGGAGCCGACTGGGAGCTCATCCAGGCCGGGCAGCGCGCCCAGGTCATGAAGGGCGGCAAGCTGCAGTTCGGGACCGAGGTCGTCTCCTCGGCCGACGGCTCGATCGCGGGCCTCCTCGGCGCCTCGCCCGGGGCATCCACCGCCGCGCCGATCATGCTGAATCTGCTCGAGATCTGCTTCCCCGCGCAGATCGAGGGATGGCGCCCCGCGCTGCGCGAGCTCATCCCGACGTACGGTGTGAGCCTGAACGACAAGCCGGCCGAGGCCGAGAAGGTCATGGCCCGCACCGCCTCGTCGCTGGGTCTGCCCATTCCCGTGGCCCTCTGAGGCATGCTGTCGTGAGAGTGCGCGTGCGCGGTGAGAGGCCCCGTGGTCTCGCCGCGTTCGAGCGGTCTCGCGCTGGTGAAGCGGTCTCGGCATGAGTGAGCCGACGATCACGGTCGCGGCGATCGCATTCGTGCGGGTGGATGGCCAGGTGCTGACCGTGCGCAAGCGCGGCACCTCGACGTTCATGCTGCCTGGTGGCAAGCCCGAGGCGGGGGAGCGCCCGATCGATACGGCCATCCGCGAGGTGCACGAGGAGCTCGGCATCGACGTCGCGCCCGAGCAGCTGACCCTGCTCGGCGACTTCACGAGCCGTGCGGCGAACGAAGCGGGCCATGCCCTCGAGGCGACCGTGTTCCGCGCCGCGATCGTGTCGGAGCCCGAGGTGCGGGCCGAGATCGAAGAGCTGCGCTGGGAGGATCCGAGCGTTCCGACCGAGGCGCGCTCGCCGCTGAACACCGAGCACGTCTTCCCGCTGCTCTGACGGGTGCTGTGCGTCCGCCAGAATAGAATCGACCGGATGGCCAAACTCTACTTCCGCTACGGCGCGATGAACTCGGGCAAGTCGACGGCGCTGCTGCAGGCCGCGTACAACTATGAGGAGCGCGGGCAGCGGGTGCTGCTGGCGAAGCCGGCGATCGACACCAAGGGCGCGGGAGAGATCGAGTCGCGCCTCGGGGTCACGCGGTCGGTCGACCTGCTGCTCGGACCATCCGATGATGCGAGAGCCGTCTTCGCCCAGCACCGCCAACGCATTCAGCGCGCGGCGGACGATGAGCTGATTCCAAACGATCGGGCGCCGGATGTCGCCTGCCTGCTCGTCGACGAGGCGCAGTTCCTCACGCAGTCTCAGGTCGATGACCTGTTCCGCATCGCCGTGCTCGATGATATTCCCGTGATGGCATATGGCATTCGCACCGACTTCCGCACGCAGGCGTTCCCTGGCTCAGCGCGGCTGCTCGAGATTGCGCACACGCTCGAAGAGCTCAAGACGATCTGCCGCTGCGGACGCAAGGCGCTGTTCAACGGGAGGCGCATCGCTGGTCGCTTCGTGTTCGATGGCGACCAGGTGGCGATCGATGCCGAGAACGCGCCGGTGCGCGATGAGCACTTCGTGAGCTACGAGTCGCTGTGCGGCGTCTGCTACCTCGAGGAGTCCGGCGGCATCCTGACCCCTTGACCGCCGGCAGTGTCGTTCCCGTCGCACATTTTTCCGCCGCTCCAGCTTCCGATCGCAGTTTTGCGACATATCGCCGCGGCAGCCGCAGAAAGTGCGACCGGAACGGCGGCGGGAGGCTCAACCTCAGCGCGGCATGTTGACGTCAACATGGATGGTGCGTAGCCTGGAGTCATGCGCGTATTGCTCGCCGGCGGCGCCGGCTACGTCGGTGCTCACACGGCGGTCGCCCTGCTCGACGGCGGTCACGAGGTCGTTCTTCTCGACGACCTGTCCAACACCAGTGCGCAGGTCAGAGAGCGTGTCGAGCGCATCACGGGCAAGCCGGTCGAGCTCGTCGTCGGTTCCGCTGCAGACGACCAGACGATCAAGCAGGTCTTCGACGAGCACGGACCGTTCGAGGCGATCATTCACTTCGCGGCATATAAGGCGGTGGGCGAGTCGGTGCAGAAGCCGCTCGACTACTACGCGAACAACCTCGGCACGACGTTCGCTCTGCTGCGCGTCGGAATCGCCCGTGGCATCCGCTCGTTCGTGTTCTCATCGACGGGCACCGTCTACTCCGACCCCGCAGACCTGCCCTTCCGCGAAACCGCCACGCGCAGCCTCGTCGACCTGTCGAACCCCTACTCGAAGTCGAAGCTGATGAACGAGGTCGTGCTCACCGACACGCAGTCGGTCAACCCCGATCTCAACGTCACCATCCTGCGCTATTTCAACCCGGTCGGCGCGCATCCATCCGGCCTCATCGGTGAAGATCCGCAGGGCATCCCGAACAACCTGATGCCGTTCGTCGCGCGGGTCGCGGTGGGCGCACTGCCCGAGATCGGCGTGTTCGGCGACGACTACGACACTCCGGATGGCACGGGGCTGCGAGACTACATCCACGTCGTCGATCTCGCCCAGGGGCACGTCGCCGCACTCGAGAACGCGAAGCCGGGCCTCGCGACGTACAACCTTGGTACGGGCAACCCGGTCAGCGTGCTCGAGCTCATCGCGTCGTTCGAGAAGGCCGTCGGCCACGAGCTGCCCAAGACGATCGGGCCGCGGCGCGCGGGCGATGTCGCCGCCACCTACTGCGACCCCGCGAAGGCCGAGGCAGAGCTCGGCTGGACGGCCAAACGCGGAATCGACGACATGACGACGAGCGTCTGGAACTGGCAGTCGCAGAACCCCCGCGGCTACGCCGGCTGACGCAGCGCGTCCGCTCGCGCGCAGCGCCCCTGCTCGCACCCTGCGTGTCTGCTCGCGGACTGCGCCTCCGCTCGCGGACTGCGCCTCCGCTCGCAGACTGCGCGTGGCACGCGCTGTTTGCGAGCGCGCATGCTGTTTGGGCGCAGCGCACCCGCGTGCGCCTGTGCGCTCCCGGACAGCATCCCCGTTCGCAGACTGCGTCGGGGCTCCCAGACAGCGCGTGCTACGCGCTGTCTGGGAGCCCGCGCGCTGTCTGCGAGCCCGCGCGCTGTGTGGGCGCGCTGACGCTCAGCGGACGGGCAGCGTCGGGATGAGAGCCTCGAGCCGGGCTGCGGTGTCCGCCCAGCCCTCTACGGCGACGCATGGCACGCCGAGCGCGAGCACGGGGTAGTCGTTGCCGTCGGCATCCAGCCGGTCGCCGTAGAACAGCATGTCGCCGAGTGCGATGCCCGTCTGCTCAGCGAGCCGCGTCATGCCATAGGCCTTGTCGATGCCCTTGCGGGTGATGTCGACCGAGGTCGAGCCGCCCGACCGCACCTCGAGGTCGGGCAGGCGTGCAGCGACCGCGTCGCGCAGCGCCGACTTCTTCTCGCTCGTCGGATCCCAGGCCTGCTTGATCTCCACCGGCGCTGCCTGCCCGAGCGCCGAGAAGGTGATCTGCGAGCCTCGGTCTTCGAGGATCGGCCCCCACGTCTCGCTTTCCCAGTACCCGAGCCGCCGCGCCTCTTCTTCGACCACTGAGAGAGCGCGTGCCTTCTCCTCGGCACTGAGCTCGTTGGCGTAGACCGCCGCGAAGCCGCCATCCGCGTACCGGTAGTACTGCGTGCCGCACGTCGGCATCAGGTGCAGGTGTGCGAGGGTGTCGGATGCCGGCAGCCGGTCGACGACCTGCGTGCGGAACTGCGTGATGTCGCCGCCCGAGATGATCGCCACCTCGACCCGGTCGGCGAGGGCGACGAGCAACGCGCCGATGCGCTCATCGATGGCCGATTTGGATGGCGCGAGGGTGTCGTCGAGGTCGAAGGCGACCAGCAGCGGAAGAGAAGACATCCGCAGAATCCTATCGCGAGAGGGGCTTGACGAGTTCGACGAAGTGCAGCCCGTCGACGAGCGGCGTGCCCACGCGCTCATCGCCGTAGGGGAACGGCTCCGTGACGCCCGTGCGACGGAATCCGCGCCGCTCGTAGAACGCGATCAGGTCATCGCGCTGCGCGATCACCGTCATCCGCATCGAGTCGAGCTCCCAGTCCTCGCGAACGATGCGCTCGGCTTCCGCGAGCATACGCTTGCCGTACCCGGAAGCCTGCACGGCCGGGTCAACGGCGAACATCCCGAAGTACGCGCTGTCGCCCCAACGCTCGAGCTGACACGACGCGACGATCTCATCGCCCTCGCGCAGGGTGAGGATGCCGCCATCGGGCCCCGCGATGATGCCATCGATCTCGGCGAGGTCGGTGCGCTGCCCGCCGATGAGGTGCGACTCGATCGTCCAGCCCGCGGTGCCGCGGTATGCCGCCTCCACGATGCGCCGGATGGCCACGGCATCATCCGCCGTCGCGAACGAGAAGCCGAGTATCACGTCTCCTCCTGATCCCACGAACAGCGTGAAGTCCCCGGTCCTGGCGGACCGGGGACTCAAGCATACGTCGGCCTTGTTTCCCTCTGTTCCACCAACTCGGCAAACCCTGTCAGTGCTGTCGAGTTGCGTGCGATCTGCGACTCAACGAGGGACTCTGTGGCGCCGCCGGAAGCATCGGCCGCGAAGCGTCGGTGGACGCGTCTGAACGGTCAAGCCCACAGTGAGGTCATTCGTCGCTACGAAGCGGGGGAGCCTTCAACGGCGCTTGCTGCAGAGTTCGGTGTCGCCAAGTCCACCATCCTCAACGTAACAACGTCGTGATGCGTCGGCAGTCGCTCACACCCGAGCAGGTGAACGATGCGGTGCGGCTGTACGAATCGGGCTTGTCGCTCTCGCAATTAGCCAAGCAGATTCCCGTCAATCAGGAGACGATCCGCCTCGCGCTCCTGGCGTCGGGCGTCACGCTCCGTCCACCAACGCGAGGGGAGTCTGGCAGACGCCGAGGCCGCCCGCGGAAGGAGCGCACAATATCTGTCAACGTGGATGGTAAATGAGCTTCAGATGATCGCCACGACGTGCCACGTAAGGAGTAGGAACGGCGACCGCACCAGACGAGAACGAAAGGGTTCTCAAATCCGGGCGGTCGCCGTATGCGCGTTCAGCTGCCAGGCTGCTTGCCCCGCGGAGTAGTCTTCGACGGACTGTTGCCGCCGTCGAAGATGGCCGCGATGGCGTCGCGCTTGGTGGCAGTCTCGCGCTCGATCTCGGCTCGTACCTGCTCGGCGCGCTTGAGTACCGCAGGGTCGGACTTCGACTTCTCGACCCAGTGTTCCAGCGCGATCCGCGTCTCCTCGGTGACGCTGCGCTCGTTGAGCTGAGCGAGGACTTCGAGCTGTGTCCGTGTGTCCTCGCTGGTGCGGACGGACAGCACCTTGTACGCGGCGCTGCCGAAACCTGCCGGCGTGTTCTCGCTCATGGCGAGTACCTCCTTCGTACGTGCGGCCCGCGATCCAGGATGGATCTCGTTGAAGCCGCAGCCTAGGAACGAGGTGCAGGGGCGAGATGCCCCTGCCGGAGTGGGGTGAGGGTAGATCGCTTTCGCGACGGATCGTCCGAGCATGGCAGTAGCTCGGACACTGCTTGTTATACGCGTCCCGATGACGTCGTCAACCGTCTCTTCGAGAGTTCGTGGAGGCGAGCAAGAAGTGCCTCGCCCACGAGCCGGTCGATACGTCCCTCACGCCCGGTGATGTGGCAGATATCCGATCGAGATCGAGCTCTACTCAACCCAACCCACCAAAGTCGGCCGATCAGGACTGAGACCACCGGTACGATTTGCCCATGACCGACACCCAGGAAGTTGAGCACGCGGGATCGAAGTTCTCCCAGGTGCTCGACGCCGCGGCGAAGCTGCCCGGCGTGCGAATCAACCGAGCCGCCTATCTTCGTCTGGCACTCAAGCGCCACTGCACTGAGGAGCAAATCGAGCAGGCTATCGCCCTGACTCCCGCCGCCGCTGGGATCCCGCTCAACGTCATCACCGAGGTCGCGAACGTTTCCATCGCATACGAGACGAGCAAGGTCACTGGC
>JASGDS010000246.1:0-2694 GCA_047607025.1 Microbacterium sp. | reverse complement strand
GCTCTTGATGTCGGCGAGCTCAGAAGTGAGGGTGGACAGTCGTTCCCTGGCACCCGCGCAGCCGCCCCATGGGGCGGTGATGGGTGCGGGGGTGTCCATGCCTCCACAATATCGTTCTTTTGTACTATTAACTACTGCTTTCATGCTTTTATCCTGTATTTTTTCCTTAGTATGAACCTCCGACGCGAGCACCATGTTCACAAAATGCACCTTTCATAGAGCAGAACGCGATCGACGTCCTCACTCATGAGAATCGACGAGGGCGGCGACGACGCGGCTTCTGCGTCGATGCTTCGCGTCATCCATCCTTCGTGCGCCTTTGCTGTCCCGCGGCATCGAGATTCGGCGACGGCCCCGTACCCCGAGGCCTGCAGCGTGTACAGCTCGGCGCTCTCTTCTTCGGTCAGTCCCATGCTGCTTCGACCCTATCGGCGGTAGGCTCGATCGCGATGATGCAGATGGATGCCGACGCCTTCGAGTCGCTTGTCGTGGGTGAGCTGGACCAGCTCCCCGACGAGATGATGGATGGCCTCGACAACGTCGTCTTCGTCATCGAAGACCGTCCGGAGGACGGCACCCTCGACCTGCTCGGCCTGTATGAGGGGCTCGCGCTCACCGAACGCGACCGGTATGGCATGGGCGAGCTGCCCGATCGCATCATCGTCTACCGCGAGCCGCATCTCGAGTGCTGCGACGACGAGCAGGAGCTGCGCGACGAGGTGCACACGACGCTGGTGCACGAGATCGGCCACTTCTATGGCATCGACGACGATCGTCTGCACGAGCTGGGATGGGCATGAGCACCGCCGCGACCCCCGACCTCGACGAGCGCCTCGACGAGCAGCTCTCCGCCGCCCCCGCCATCCCGTGGCAGACAGTGGTGTGGGATGACCCCGTCAACCTCATGAGCTACGTGGTGCGCGTGTTCCGCACCTACTTCGGCTACGACAAGGAGCGGGCGACGACGCTCATGCTGCAGGTGCACAACGACGGGCATGCGGTCGTCGCCGAGGGCGCGCGCGAGCAGATGGAGCTGCACGCGCAGGCCATGCACGACTACGGGCTGTGGGCGACCGTGCGCCCCGCGCCGCAATGAGGGCGACGCAGCTGCGTCTGCACCGGCCGGAGGCGCGGTGGCTGCGACAGCTGGCCAGAGACCTCTCGACGCTCGTCGACGTCGATGACGACCCCGTGCTCGACCGTCTCGCACCCTCGCCCTATCCCGATGATGCCGAGGCATCCGCCGAGTTCCGCACCCATACCCGCGACGACCTGCTCGATCGGCGGCGAAACGACGCTGACGTCGTTGTCACCGACATCGATGACGCCGATCCGGATGGCGGTGAGCACGTGGTCGTGGTGATCCACGAGCTGCGGCTGGATGCCTGGCTGCGCACGCTCACGGCCATCCGGCTCATCATGAACGAGCGCGGGCGCACCGGCCCCGCGTATGACCGGATCGGGTACCGGCTCGACCAGCTCGTGGAGTCAATCGACCCAGAACCCTAGATCGGCGAGCTTCGCCGGGTCGTCGTCGCGGATGTGCGCGTCCTCCTGCGCGGCCCACATGTCCCAATAGGCGTCGAAGCCGCCGTGATCGCGCTCGAGCGCACGCAGCCTGCGCGTCGCAGGATCGCCATCGAGCCACACGGTGACATCGGCGACGCGAGCGCTGTCGGCGGTGAGCGACCCGCAGCCCTCGACGATCAGCGGCGGCCGCGCCGCCACATGCTTCGGGTCGCCGTCGAAGGTGCCCTGCGTCCAGTCGAACAGGCGATAGCCACCCGCGCGACCATCGGTGTGCGGAATGAGCACCTGGGCGAGCGCCAGCGCTCCCCCTTCGCGCAGGCCGCCCCATCCGGGGTAGAAGTCGTCGAGCGACACGATCTGCGGGCCGGGGCCCGTCGGCCACGCCTCGGCAAGGCGCTGCGCGAGCGTCGTCTTGCCCGCGCCGCTGCGCCCGTCGATGATCACGCGCCTGGCCTGCCGCGAGGCGACCAGCCTGAGGATGCTCGCGGGAAGTTCGCTCGGCGCGCTACTTCTTGAGGGCACGGATGATCTTCACCAGGGCGCGACCGACCACGCACACGAAGGGCACACCGACCGTGAGCAACGCGATGAGGTTCGGCTCGAACTGCAGCTGGCCATCCCGCCTCGCGTAGGCGCCGATCGGCAGCGAGACGCCGCCGCCCCCACCCCCGCCGTTGCCGGTCTCGTCGCCCCCGGCGCCGAAGCCGCTCCACACGATCGCCACGGGCACGAACTGCTCGCCGTCGATCTCCTGGGGCTCGCCGTAGGCCGTGTTGACGCCGAGGGAAGCCGATGCCTTGCCGATGTCCGCTGCGATGTTTGGCATGCCCCCACGCTACCGCGTTTCCTCGCAGACGAAGCACTCCGACTCAGTCCGAATCCTCGGGCGGACGGGCGCTCGGGCGGCGCCCGAGGGAGGAGGCGCGCGTCAGCGAGCCGTCGCCGAAGCGTGCCGAGGCGTCATCCAGCGCACCCTCCACACGCTTCCAGTCGTCGTCGTCATCCCACAGCGCCAGCGCCGAACCTCCCGTCGGTGCCAGCCGCTCGGCCCGCACGCCGATGAGGCGCACCGGTTGCCGCAGGCCGACCGAGGCGAGCAGTTCACGGGCGACCTCGCCGATGCGCTGCCCGAGTGCTGTGGGCTCCGCCAGCGTCTGCGACCGG
>JASGDS010000245.1:0-3605 GCA_047607025.1 Microbacterium sp. | reverse complement strand
CACTCTCTCGGCCTTCACGCCGAGAGAGTGCCATCGGCGGGAGCGGTGATCTCACTCCAGATGGGGATCTCCTCGCCATCCGCGTTCTCCACGTCGCGCTTGACACTCGCCAGCACATCGCCCTTGGCCACCTGCTGACCGACGCTCGCGAAGACATCGACGACATCACCGTCCTTCGCCACCGTCACATCGACGGCAGGGTCGCTCATGACCGTCGCCGACAGGTTCAGGTCGGTGCGCACGGTGTCTCGGCCGACGGTGTACATGGGCTCCGACAGCTCGCCCGTGGGCATGTAGCCGTCTTCGCCCTGCGCGTCAGAGGCGCCGTCGGAGAAGAAGGCCAGCTTCACGAGCGCGGTGGCGATGATGGCCGCGAGGATGATCCACACCACGGGCAGCACAGCCCGACGAAAGACTCTCATGCCTCGAGTCTGCGGCCATGCACAGCAGATTCACCACCGCGCCACGAAAAGTTCAGGGTAATCCCTGAGTGCGGGTCATTCGGCGGAGAGGATCTTCCTGATGCGGTCGAGACGGGCGGCGACCTCGCGCTCGTGACCGTGCTGCGTCGGCTCGTAATAGCGGGTGCCCGCGAGCTCGTCCGGCAGGTACTGCTGCGGCACCACGCCGAGAGCGTCGTCATGCGGGTAACGGTAGCCCCGGCCGTGGCCGAGCTTGGCCGCCCCGGCGTAGTGCGCGTCGCGAAGGTGCAGCGGAACGGGGCTCATCCGACCGGCACGCACGTCACCGATCGCCTGGTCGATCGCGGTGATCACGGCGTTCGACTTGGGGGCGGTGGCGAGGTAGATCGTCGCCTCGGCAAGCGGAATCCGCCCCTCGGGCATGCCGATGAAGGCGACGGCATCGGCGGCGGCCGCCGCGATCTGCAGCGCCCGAGGGTCGGCGAGGCCGATGTCCTCGGCCGCGTGCACGACGAGGCGGCGGGCGATGAAGCGCGGGTCCTCCCCCGCCTCGATCATGCGGGCGAGATAGTGGATGGCGGCATCCGGGTCGGAGCCGCGGATCGACTTGATGAAGGCGCTGATGACGTCGTAGTGCTCGTCGCCGTTGCGGTCGTACCGCAGCAGCGCACGGTCGACGGCCTGTGCGACGTGGTCGGCCGTGATGACCGGATGGTCCTCGTCCTCGCTGTGCGCGACGGCCGCGCTCGCCTCGAGCGCGGTGAGCGCCCGACGCGCATCGCCCGACGCGAGCTGAATGAGCGCGGCCCGCGCCTCGACGCCGAGTTCCACGGCACCCGCCAGCCCACGGACATCCGTCACCGCACGATCGACGAGCGCGCCGAGGTCATCATCGGTCAGGGGCTTGAGCGTCAGCAGCAGTGAGCGCGAAAGCAGCGGCGAAATGACGGAGAAGCTCGGATTCTCGGTCGTCGCGGCGATGAGGATGACCCAGCCGTTCTCGACGCCCGGCAGCAGGGCATCCTGCTGCGCCTTCGTGAAGCGGTGGATCTCGTCGAGGAACAGGATGGTCGAGGTGCCGTAGAGGTCGCGCTGATCGAGCGCGGCCTGCATCACCTCGCGCACGTCCTTGACGCCGGCGGTGATGGCGCTGAGCTCGACGAAGCGGCGGCCGGACGTGCGCGCGATCGCCTGTGCGAGCGTCGTCTTGCCCGTGCCCGGCGGCCCCCACAGGATGACCGAGACCGTGCCCGGTGTCTTGCGCTCGGGGTCGGCGAGGGCGACGAGCGGCGAGCCCGGCTTCAGAAGGTGCGACTGGCCCGCGACCTCCTCCAGCGAGGTGGGTCGCATCCGCACCGCCAGGGGCGTCTGCCCGGTGAACAGTGCGGAGGAGGTCATCCCTCCAGGCTAGTCGCCGACAGATGCAGGAGCGCAGGTTCCTGAGCCTGTCGAAGGGCTGCGCTCAGGCGAACCAGATGCCCAGCTCGCGGGCGGCCGACTCGGGGCTGTCCGAGCCGTGCACGAGGTTCTGCTGCACGGCGACACCCCAGTCGCGACCGAGGTCGCCACGGATGGTGCCCGGAGCCGCGGTCGTCGGGTCGGTCGCGCCCGCGAGCGAGCGGAACCCCTCGATCACGCGGTTGCCTGCCACGCGGATGGCCACGACGGGGCCGGAGAGCATGAACTCCAGCAGCGGCTCGTAGAACGGCTTGCCCTCGTGCTCGGCATAGTGCTCGGCGAGCAGGTCACGGCTGGGCTCGATGAGCTTGAGGTCGACGAGCGAGTAGCCCTTGCCCTCGATGCGGGCGAGGATCTGGCCGGTGAGGCCGCGGGCGACTCCGTCGGGCTTGATCAGGACGAGGGTCTCTTCGGTGGCCATCAGTGCTCTGCCTTTCCGTGCTGTGATTCTGAATGTGCTTCTCGTTGTGCGTCGAGGCGCGCCTCCACACGCGCCCCTCCGATCGTCGCATACGCCCACAGTCCACCGAAAACCAGCGCCAGAATGAGCACGGCAGGCAGCAGGAGGGCGCCGAGCGCGATGATCACCTGGATGGCCCATCCCAACCAGATGCCCCAGCGGAATCGGACGGTTCCCGCCGCGGCGAG
This sequence comes from Microbacterium sp., assembly GCA_047607025.1. Classification (GTDB taxonomy): domain Bacteria; phylum Actinomycetota; class Actinomycetes; order Actinomycetales; family Microbacteriaceae; genus Microbacterium. The sequence goes on along the minus strand of JASGDS010000245.1, from coordinate 1,077 downwards.
GGTGATGGCGGCGAGCACCGTGCCGACGACGATCGCCACCCAGGTGGGCACGCCATCCGGTGTCTTGTGAAGGCCGAAGATCGTGAGGCCGGCGAGGAAGACGCAGACCGACTCGAAGGCGAGCACGATCGAGCCGAGCTTCTCGGTCAGGGTGCGGTATCTGCCGCCGAATTCGGGGGGCATATCAGGCCTTCCATCCGTCCTCTTCGGCGAGCACGACGGCTTCGCCCGCAAGCACGACCGATCCTGCAATGACCACGGCCCGGCTCTCGCCCTCCAGCGCCCAGTTGCGGGCGGCCGAAGCGGCGTCCTCCAGGTCGGGGTGCACGCTCACGGTGCGGCCGGTGGCCTCGACGATGTCGGCGAGCGTCTCTGGATCACCCGCTCGGTCGCTGTCGACGCTGGTCGCGAAGACGTGCGCGACGTGCGGAGCGAGTGCGGCGACCACGCCCGCCACGTCCTTATCGCCGAGCACGCCGAGCACGAGCCCCCATTCATCGAACGCGAACACCTCGTCGAGCGCGCGGGCCAGCGCCCGGGCCCCGTGCGGGTTGTGGGCGGCGTCGACGATGACGGTCGGTTCGGAACCGACGAGCTGCAGGCGTCCCGGGCTCGTCGCCTCCTGCAGACCCTGGGCGAGAACGCCGTCGGGGATGGCCCGGGAGCCCGCCCCGATGAGCGACTCGACCGCGGCGATCGCGACCGCCGCGTTCTGAGCCTGGTGGCTGCCGTGCAGCGGCAGGTACTGCTCGGTGTAGACACCCGCGAGTCCCTGCACCGAGAGCAGCTGCCCGCCGACGGCGAGCCGGTCCTCCGTCACCTCGAAGTCGGTGCCCTCGATGGCGACACCACCGGTTGCTGCGGCCTGTCCTGAGCCTGTCGAAGGGCCTGTCGAAGCACCCTTCTCCTCGGCGACGGCACGGATGATCGCCTCCGCCTCCGGCGTCTGACGCGCGGAGACGACGGCCGCGCCCTCCTTGATGATGCCGCTCTTGACGGTCGCGATCTCGGCGATCGTCGAACCCAGGTGCTTGACGTGGTCGATGTCGATCGGGGTGAACACCGCGACATCGCCGT
>JASGDS010000244.1:0-5641 GCA_047607025.1 Microbacterium sp. | reverse complement strand
GCACCTCGGCAGCGGTTGCGGTCGGCCCCCATGCCTCGAGCGAGTGCCGATTGCCACCACCGTCGCGCACGATGACCCGGCTGCGCCACGAGCCTTGGACCGCACGGGTCGCGACCGTGCCCAGTTTACCGACTCGCTTCTTCGGCCTAGGCATCGTTCTGCTCCTGCTCGAGAATGAAGGCCCTGACGGAGTCGACGGTCCATCGTAGGTGCTTGCCGATCTTGATCGGTATGGGGCCGGTGTTCTCGAAAAGCCACGCCTCGATCGTGCGCGGCGCCACATCGAAGTAATCCGCCAGCTGCTCCTTTGCCAGCAGCGCTGGAAGCTCGGCCGACGGAGAGCGTTCGGTGCCGCTCGGGATGTCTGTGTTCTCGTCCATGACACCCTCATACCCGGTCTCGATAGACAACGCGCTCGGCCAGCTCACGAACGGGGCTCGATCGGGGTTAATCGTGAGGTTTCACGTGAGTAGAGCGAACATGCATACATTGGTCGCTCATGGCAGAAGGCGCCCCATCCCTTGAAAACACTGGGATCGGACGCCTTCTTGTTGCTCCCCGGCTTGGACTCGAACCAAGAACCTGCCGGTTAACAGCCGGCTGCTCTGCCAATTGAGCTACCGAGGATCATCCCTCTGGGGTTCGTCACCGTGTTCGCGGCAACCAGAACAGCCTATCAAACCACGAGGCCGAACAAGAAACCAGAGTCAGCTGACGAGCAGCGTGTCGCTGCTCTTCGCGCCGGGCGTCCAGGTCAGCTCTTTGGCATCCCCCGTCGCGACGACGTGACCGGCACGCAGGATGAGGCGATCACCGTTCAGTTCACGGGCGAAGTCGGGGTCGTTCGTCACCACGAGACTCGCCATCTGCCACTGCTGCTGCCTGCGGCGGATGGCGTCGAAGATCGCGTGCCGCACCTCGACGCCGACGTTCGCCAGCGGGTCGTCGGCGATGAGCACCCGGGGGTCGAGGATGAGCGCACGCGCGAACGCGACGCGCTGACGCATACCGGCACTGAGCTCATACGGGAACTTCGAGGCCGCACCGAGCGGCAGGTGCATCTCGTCGAGCAGGGCCGCCACGCGCACCGCCAGGGCGCGTCGGTTGACCTTGCGGTCGCGCGCGACGATCGGCTCCGAAATCACCTCGTCGATGGTGAGTCGCGCAGGAAGCGTCGCACCAGCGCCCTGCGGCAGATAGCCGGCGCGGAACGTGAGCACCCGATGCGCTCGGCCAGGGTTCCGCACCGAGATGCCGGTGACCGTCGCATCTCCCCCGCTGACGTGCACCGTGCCATCCCGCACACCGGCGAGAGCAGCAACGAGACTCGACTTGCCCGAACCCGTGGGCCCCGCGATGCACAGCGTCTCGCCGGAGAGCAGCTGGGCAGTGACGCCGTCGACGGCACGAGTGAGCGTGCCGCGCCCGCGCCTGTCGACGCTCAGGTCGTTGCAGTCGATGGCCACGCCGTTCGGCTCGGGAACACGCATCACACCATCCTGCCCGATGTCGCCTCAGGAATCCTGAAGCCGACGGCGTTCCGCGTCGAGATCGCGCAGTCGCACGCGAAGCGCCCTGCCCTCATCGGAGTTGGGGTCGCTGCGCTGCACCGCGCCGAGCAGCTCGTTCTTCTGGGCGTCGAGGCTGCGCAGAACGATGCGGCGGCACAGACCCGTCGTCGACTGCGCGGCCTGCTCCTCGTCGACAGCGGGGAAATCGCGGGTCAGCAGCGCCGCCGCGAGAGAGCGATACGGCTCGCGAGTGGCATCGACCGCGGCAGCGGCCCATCCGATCTTCGACCAGTCGGTCTCGGCGATCGATTGCCGAACCGCCTCGAGCGGCGGCGTGCGGAACGGAAGGTTCACCGCCCGATGCATGAGCTCGGGGTCGACCCGATGGCCGAACTGCAGGATGCCGGTGAGCGCGTCGCGCTCGAGCGCCGTGTCTGGCGTGCGCGGCAGCGAGCCGAGCGTCACCTTGACGATGGGTTCGGCGACGGGCTCATCCGCCGGCGCCTGATGCACCGGGGGCGCGCCCCGCGCAGACCCCCGACGTGCGGCGTGCTCGACTTCGCGGTGCACGTCGGCCGGGTCGAGCCCGAGCTTGCGCGCAAGAACCCGCTCGTACTCGCCGCGCAGCAGCCGATCGCGGATGTCCGCGACGACGGGCGCCGCCTGACGCATCGCCGCCACGCGGCCCTCGACGGTGGACAGATCGAAGCGTTTGATCTCGGTGTCGAGCACGAACTCGAACATCGGCACACGGTGGTCGATCAGCGCGCGCACCGCGGCATCCCCCCGCTGCAGTCGAAGATCGCAGGGGTCGAGCCCGTCCGGCGCCACCGCGACGAAGGTCTGCGCGGTGAACGACTTCGCATCGGTGAAAGCGCGCATCGCGGCCTTCTGCCCCGCGGCATCCCCGTCGAAGGTGAAGACCACCTCGCCCGTGCCCGTATCGCCCATGACGCGCCGCAGCACCTGCACGTGGTCGGCGCCGAACGCCGTGCCACAGGTGGCGATCGCGGTGGCGACACCGGCCAGATGACAGGCCATGACGTCGGTGTACCCCTCCACCACGACGACGCGCCGCGGGTCACCGCGCGAGATGTCGCGCTTGGCCAGATCGAGTCCGTAGAGCACCTGCGACTTCTTATAGACCGGCGTCTCGGGGGTGTTCAGGTACTTCGGGCCCTGATCGTCGTCGTAGAGCTTGCGCGCGCCGAAGCCGATCGTCTGCCCTGTCACATCCCGGATGGGCCAGATCACCCGGCCGCGGAATCGGTCATACACTCCCCCGCGCTGGTTGGTCGACACAAGGCCGGCCGCCGTCAGCTCATCGTGTGTGAAGCCCGCGCTCGTCAGCGATTTCAGCATTCCGTCCCAGCCCCGCGGCGCGTAGCCGACGCCGAAGTGCGCAGCGGCTGGGGCATCGAAGCCGCGCTGACCGAGGAAGCCGCGGGCGGTCTGCGCCTCGGGGGTCACGAGCTGCGCGCGGAAGAACTCGGCGGCCGCAGTGTTCGCGGCGAACAGGCGCGCCCGCCCGCTGCGCTCCTCTGCCGGAACGCCTCCTCCCTCCTCATAGTGCAGCGTGACCCCGACGCGTGCGGCGAGCTTCTCCACCGCCTCAGTGAAGGTCATATGATCCATCTCGCGCAGGAACGTGTACACGTCGCCCGACTCGCCGCAGCCGAAGCAGTGGTAGAAGCCGTGCTGCGGGCGCACGTGGAAGCTCGGGCTCTTCTCGTCGTGGAACGGGCACAGCCCCTTCAGCGACCCGACGCCGGCTGGCTTGAGCGCCACCCGCTCGCCGATGATGTCCGCGATGTTCGTGCGCACCTTGACCTCATCGACGTCGGCCTGACGGATGCGCGGCATCAGCGCGCCCTGCGCGCGGAGCGAGCCCCGCGATGCGATGTCCAGATGCCGACCTCGGCCGGCTCGATGGGTCCGACGAGACGGTTATGCCAGGCGACGGCGGTCTGGTCGGTGAGGGATGCCACCTGGTCGACGACGACGCGGCGACGCGCGGCATCCGTCTGCGCATCGGCGAAGTCCGCCGAGAAGACGGGATCGAACGCCTCCGCGCCCGTCTGCCAGAGAGCATCCGTCGACAGCAGCGCCTCGGCAATGCGCACGAGCACGCGCCGCTGCTCGGCGTAGATGTCGCGGCGCTCGTCGATCGTCACGACGACCGCGCCCATGAGGCCCTTGAGCACGGCGATCTCGACCTCGACCTCACGCGGCACGATGACGCTCGCGCGGTACCGGGCGAGCAGCGGCGCAGCGTACGCCTCACGCGTCGCGTCGACGGCGGCGCGCGCGAAGCGTCCGATGAGATCGCTCGTGAGGTTCTTGAGCCTGGCCCTGTCGCGGCGGGAGCGATCGAAGCCCGTCACCCACGTGGGCACGGCCATGAGCCGTTCGAGTCCCGCGGCGAGCTCCTCCGGCGCGAAGCCGTCGCCGACCCAGGCACGGATGCGGCCCAGCAGATCCTCGCGCGAGGTGCGATCGACCAGCCGCGACACATCCAGGTAACCGTTCAGCACGGCGTCCTCGACATCGTGCACCGAGTAGGCGATGTCGTCGGCGAGGTCCATGACCTCTGCCTCGATGCATCGGCGACCCGCGGGCGCGCCCTCGCGCATCCAGGTGAAGACCGCCTCATCCTCGGGGTACACGCCGAACTTCTGCCTGCCGCCCGGGTCGGGCACGCCGTGCTCGACCGCCCACGGGTATTTCGTCGACGCGTCCAGCGTCGCCCGGGTGAGGTTCAGCCCGTACGAGCGCTCCTCGTCGAGCACCTTCGCCTCGAGCCGGGTGAGAATGCGCAGGCTCTGCGCGTTGCCCTCGAAGCCGCCGATCGGCTCCGCCCACTCATTGAGCGCGCGTTCGCCGTTGTGGCCGAACGGAGGATGGCCGAGGTCGTGCGACAGACAGGCGGTGTCGACGACGTCGGCAGCGAGGCCCAGCTCTTCGCCGATCTCGCGCCCGACCTGCGCCACCTCGAGCGAGTGGGTCAGGCGGTTGCGGGCGAAGTCCGCCGGGCTCGCGGGGCTGAGCACCTGCGTCTTCGCGGCCAGCTGACGCAGCGCGGCGGAGTGCAGCACGCGGGCGCGGTCGCGCGAGAACACGTCTCTGTCTGACCGGTGCTGTTCGATGTGGAAGCGCTCGGCGTCGCGGTCGTCATAGCCGGGGTGGCGCACCACTCCCTCAGCCACCACTGGTGTCCAGCTCCGCTTCTCGCAATTCGCAGCTCTCGGCCTCGTTCATGGAGCGGGAGTCGAGCCATCCCTGCGGCAGCACAGGACGCTTCGGGCTGCCGGCACGACCGCGCTGACCCTCCGCCGCCTCGCCGGGGTACGGCGCATCCAGGTCGAGCTCCGCAAGAAGATCGTCGATCTCGGCGAGGCTGCCGCTCGTGGCGAGCCGCGCGCGCAGGTCGCCTCCCACCGGGTAGCCCTTGAAGTACCAGGCGACATGCTTGCGGATGTCGCGGCAGCCGCGGTCCTCATCCTCGAAGAACTCCACCAGCAGCTCGGCGTGGCGCCGGAACGCCTGCGCGACGAACCCGAGCCCGGGCCGGATGGTCGTCTCCTCGCCGATCCCGGTTGCTGAGCCAGCATCGGCTGCTGAGCCTGCATCGGCTGCTGAGCCTGCATCGGTTGCTGAGCCTGCATCGGTTGCTGAGCCTGTCGAAGCACCCGTCGAAGGGGTGAAAGCCGCCGCGAGATCACCGAACAGCCAGGGGCGCCCCAGGCACCCGCGGCCGACGACGACGCCGTCGCAGCCGGTCTCAGCCATCATCCGAACCGCGTCATCCGCGCTCCAGATGTCGCCGTTGCCCAGCACGGGCACGCTCGTGACGGCATCCTTCAGCTTCGCGATGGCCGACCAGTCGGCGTGACCTGAATAGAACTCGTTCGCGGTGCGGGCGTGCAGCGCCACGGCGGCGACCCCGGCATCCTCGGCGATGCGCCCGGCGTCGAGATAGGTGAGGTGATCGGCATCGATGCCCTTGCGCATCTTCACCGTGACCGGCACATGACCCGCGGCCTTCACCGTCTCGGTGACGATCGCCCGGAACAGGTCGAGCTTCCACGGCAGCGCGCTGCCACCGCCCTTGCGCGTCACCTTGGGCACGG
>JASGDS010000243.1:0-6256 GCA_047607025.1 Microbacterium sp. | reverse complement strand
TGGCGGCGCCTGCGCGGGTTGGCTTAGTTTCCCTTCTGGGCTCCGCTGTGCGCGTCCGCTGCGCGCGGGTTGGTTCCGCGCCAGGGGGGGCCCGGTGCCTCGTTCCTCGGCACCCCCTACTGGCACGGAACCATCCCGCGCGCAGCGGACGCGCACAGCGGAGCCCAGAAGGGAAACTAAGCCAACCCTCGCTGGCGCCGCCATCCGCTTCTACATACCGTAGAACCATGGAGATCCTGCGGCACGTCGTCGTGCTCATTCACCTCGTCGGTTTCGCCGTGCTCTTCGGCGGCTGGGTCGTTGAGGTGCTCAACAAGAAGCACCGCATCACCCCCGCCATGGACTACGGCCTGTTGATCGCGCTCGTCGCGGGTCTTGCTCTTGCGGCGCCGTGGGGACTGGATGGCGACCTCAACTATGCGAAGCTCGGCACCAAGCTCGTCATCGTCGTGATCATCGGCGCGCTGCTCGGCATCGGCAGCGCGAGGCAGAAGCGCGAGGGCGCGGCCCCCGCCATCCTGTTCTGGCTGCCGGGCCTGCTGGCACTCGCCAATGCAGGAATCGCCGTCATCTGGCGCTGAGCGTCGTGCCGCGCAATGCGGCTGGGTGCCGTTAGAGTGACAGACTATGGCCTCTACCTCGATCAAACAGGAAGCTCCTGCCAATCCACGTGGCCGCGTCATCACGGCCAGCCTCATCGGCACCACGATCGAGTTCTACGACTTCTACGCGTATGCGACAGCAGCCGTCCTCGTCTTTCCCACCCTCTTCTTCCCCTCCGACAACGACCTCGCATCGACGCTGGCGTCGTTCGTCGTCTACGGCGCCGCGATGATCGCGCGTCCCGTCGGCGCGGTCTTCTTCGGGCACTTCGGCGACCGCTTCGGCCGCAAGGCGACGCTCATCGGCTCACTGCTGACCATGGGTATCGCGACATTCCTCATCGGATGTCTGCCCACTTTCGAGTCAGTGGGCGTTTTCGCCGCCGTGCTGCTGGTCATCCTGCGTCTCGCCCAGGGGTTCGCCCTCGGTGGCGAGTGGTCGGGCGCGGCGCTCGTCGCCACCGAGAACGCGCCGACGGGCAAGCGTGCGCTGTATGGCACGTTCCCGCAGCTGGGTGCGCCGATCGGTTTCATCATCGCCAACACGCTTTTCCTCCTCATCAACTCTGCCCTGCCGGCGGATTCGAGTGGGGCATCCGAGGCGTTCCTCAGCTGGGGATGGCGCGTGCCGTTCTGGTTCTCGGCCGTCATGGTCGTCGTCGGCCTGTGGGTCAGGCTGAAGCTCGTCGAATCGGAGACGTTCCAGAAGGCGGAGCGCAAGGGCGCGATCAAGAAGTTCCCGCTGGGCGAGACCATCCGTCGCTATTGGAAGCAGCTGATTCTCGGCACCTTCATCATGCTCGCGACGTACGTGCTGTTCTACATCATGTCGGCGTTCACGCTGAAGTACGGCACGACTCCGGCGACGGCGCCCGCTGGCGTCGACGCGTCGACGTTCACCTCGGGTCTCGGGTTCGGCTACTCGCACTTCGTGCTGATGCAGATCATCGGCGTGGTGTTCTTCGGACTGTGCACCCTGCTCTCCGGCCCACTCGCCGACGTCGTCGGCCGCCGCAGGCTGCTGCTCTGGGTGACGGTGTTCATCATCGTGTTCGGCCTGCTGTTCGTGTTGTTCTTCCGTCCGCAGGATGACCCGCAGTTCACGGGTGCGCTCGTGCAGGCCGGGCTGATCTTCGGCTTCCTGCTCATGGGCATGACCTTCGGACCGATGGGCGCACTGCTGCCCGAGCTGTTCCCGACGAACGTGCGCTACACCGGTTCGGCCGTCTCGTACAACGTGGCGTCGGTGCTCGGCGCGGCGCTCGCACCGATCGTCGCGCTCGAGCTGTGGAAGATCGCCGACAGCAGCACCTGGATCGTGGGTCTCTACCTCGCGGGCTCCGGCGTGCTGACGCTCATCGCGCTCGTCCTCTCGAAGGAGACGAAGGATATCGTGCTGGATGAGGACGCCGGTTCCTGAGCCTGTCGAAGGGCCTGAGCCTGTCGAAAGACCTGAGCCTGTCGTCAAGATGTGTTGACGCGCGTCGGATGGTCAACTAACGTTGACCGCATGAAGACCGTGATCGGCGTCGCAGACGCACACGAGCCCCTCCACGCACTGCACGAGCTGACCGCCGAACGGCGGGTGCTCGCCCAGCGCGAGGAGGGGCTCGTGCGTCGAGCGCGGGCGCAGGGCTACTCGTGGCAGGCGATCGCCTCGGCGCTCGGCGTCTCGAAGCAGGCCGTGCACCGCCGCTTCGGCCGCGCCTGACGCGCCGCCCGCGCTGCGCCCGCTCCGAAACAGCACCGTCGCTCCGAGACAGCACGTGCCACGCGCAGCGCCAGAGCGTTCACGCAGTCCAGGAGCGCACATGCAGCCTGCGAGGATCGACGCGGGCGGTCAGGAGATCAGCGCGGCCATCGAGTACTCGACCGCGACCCGCGCCTCGTCGGACGTGATCGGCGCTCCGGGAAACAGCTCGAAGCTCGCGTCATCCTGGGTGCGACGCGCAAGTCCCGGCGGTTTCCAGATCCCAACTACCGCGCCGTCGTGCAGGATGATCGGGCGCACCATCCCGTTCGCGCCAGGGCCGAGCGCCGCGCGCGCGTGCTCGTCGGCCGTGATGCGTCGATCCTCGTAGGAGATGTAGTACTCGTCGAAGGTCGGCAACGCCACCGTGCGCGGTGCAGCCGACGAGGCGCGGGGCGGGGTCGGAGCCGCAAAGAGCTCATCGTCGATGCGCCGCACCCGCGCGCCCGCGGCAGCCGCCGCCTCGCGAGCAGCCCCGAGCGTCAGACCCGACCACCAGGCGAAGTCGCGGGTGGTCGCGGGCCCGTGCCCTGCGACATAACGCACGAAGAGTTCGGTCGTCGGGTCGGATGGCGAGGCTGAGTCGGTGACCCACTCATCGAGCAGCACGGCGTACTGCTCCCCCGGCTCCCTGCCGTCGCGGTGCACCGTCGGGCCCCACACGAGCACGCCCCGGACGGCAAGGGTGAACAGCAGGTGATAGCCGCGCTGGCCCCCGGGTGACACCCCACCCTCCTCCCAGAGCTTCGCGACCTCCGCTCGGGTGAGACGGTTGCCGCCCGCCAAGGCGTCGACGATCAGGGTCTCCGCCTTCCCGACGGTCTCGGTGTCGAGCCCAAGATCGGCTATCCGTCGTGCGTCTGCGTGCAGCTGACGCGCGCTGGTCGCAAGCAGCATCCACCGCACATCCGCCGCCGCAACCGTGTGCAAGGTGCCGCGCTGCGACCAGGTGCGCACGAGCATCCCACGGTCGTAGGCTCGGTCGACTTGCGAAACCCTGCCGTCGCGGGTGCGCAGGGCGAGCGCCAGCCTGCCCGACCAGAAGTCCTGCGACTGCGTGGCCGCCGCACTCTGCGCCGCCGCTGTCACCGAGCGCGCGGGCGAGGCGAGCCTGTGGTGCCGCAGCCGTGCTCGCCGCATCGCTTCGTCGTGCATGACACCATCCTGCCCCACACCCCCGACACCCTGCCTCAGCCGCCGACGCGCAGTGAGCTCAGCACCTCAACAGGTGCGCGAAGGGACACAGGGCACTGCGCCCCGCGCAGCGCGAGTAGTTTTGACATGCCCCGCGCCGAGGTGCAGCGCAAAAGGCAGCGTTCGCGACGCTGAGGGGTGCGCAAGCCACTGCACCCTGCACACCAGGACGCGCGGCGAAGGTTTAGTACCTTGCGCACCGAAAGAGGATCCCAGAGGTGCACAGAGCACTGCACCTCGCGCAGCGCGCGGAGTTTGTCAAGGCGGGGCGCAGTGCATTGAGCACCAAAGGCGGCCCCCAGATGTGCACGCGGCACTGCACCTGCAGAGCCCAGCGATCCTCTTCAGCTGGCGCGACGCACCGAGACCTGGCACCCGACGACGACGGCCACGCGCAGTGAGTTGAGCACCAAGAGAGGCACGCAAAGGTGCACGCGGCACTGCACCCCGCGCAGCGCGGCTGAGGCGCAGTGAGTTCAGCACCGAAAGAGGAGCCCAGAGGTGCACAGAGCACTGCACCTTCCAAAGCGCGAGCCATGTACCCCATGACCCGGGCTGATGACGAAGAGATGCACCACGCAGAGGCGCAGTGCGAAAGGCACCTCTCGCGGCACCGAGAGGTGCGCAACTCACTGCGTCTCAGCGAGCCGGGCGGGGCGCAGTGCATTGAGCACCAAGAGAGGCACGCAAAGGTGCACGCGGCACTGCACCTGCAGAGCCCAGCGATCCTCTTCAGCTGGCGCGACGCACCGCGATCTGGCACCCCACGGGGTGCAACAAGAGGAGGGCGGCCCGCCCCTCCCTGGAGCGGGCCACCTGGGCACTCCGGCGTGCGGTCCGGAGCTGGTGCGAAGGGCCGGTGCGGTCAGCCCTTCGCGAGTTCGAGCCTGGAGCGCAACGCCTGGAGCTGCACCCGCAGGGCGTCGGGCAGGCGATCTCCGAACGAGTCGAAGAACGCCTCGGTCAGCTCGGCCTCGGCGAGCCACGAGTCGGCGTCGACGGTGAAGAGCTCATCGAGGTCTTCGGAGGAGACCTCGAGCCCGTCGAGGTTCAGCTCATCCACGCGCGGCAGCAGTCCGATCGGTGACTCGTCGGCCGCGGCCGAACCCTGCAGGCGGCGAACGATCCAGTCGATGACGCGCGAGTTCTCGCCGAAGCCCGGCCACAGGAAGCGGCCATCCGACCCCTTGCGGAACCAGTTCACCTGGAACACGCGCGGCAGCTGCGTGGCGCGGTCCTCCATGCTGAGCCAGTGGCCGAAGTAGTCGGCCATGTTGTATCCGCAGAACGGCATCATGGCGAAGGGGTCGCGGCGCAGCTCTCCGACGGTTCCCTCGGCGGCCGCGGTGCGCTCCGACGAGATCGTCGCACCGAGGAACACCGCGTGCTGCCAATCGGTCGCCTCGACCACGAGGGGCACGTTCGTCGCACGACGCCCACCGAACAGGATGGCGTCGAGCGGCACCGCCTCCTCCCAGTCGGGCGAGATGGACGGCGCCTGAGATGCGGCGACCGTGAAGCGCGAGTTCGGATGGGCGGCGGGCCGATCGGCCGCCGGCGTCCAGTCGTTGCCCTCCCAGTCGATGAGGTGCTCTGGCACCTCGTCGGTCAGACCCTCCCACCACACGTCACCGTCGTCGGTGAGCGCGACGTTCGTGAACAGCACGTTCTCGCGCAGCGTCTCCACCGCGGTGATGTTGGTCGACTCACCGGTGCCGGGCGCGACACCGAAGAACCCGGCCTCGGGGTTGATCGCCCAGAAGCGGCCATCCGCACCCGGCTTGATCCAGGTGATGTCGTCGCCGAGCGTCTCCACGCGCCATCCGGGGATGGTCGGGCGCAGCATCGCGAGGTTGGTCTTGCCGCAGGCCGACGGGAACGCGGCGGCGATGTGGTACGCCCGGCCGGCCGGGTCGATGACGCGGATGAGCAGCATGTGCTCGGCGAGCCAGCCGTGCTCGCGACCGAGCACCGAGGCGATGCGCAGCGCGTAGCACTTCTTCGCGAGGATGGCGTTGCCGCCGTAGCCGGAGCCGAACGACCAGACCTCGAGAGTGTCGGGGAAGTGCACGATGTACTTCTCGTCGTTGCACGGCCAGGCGGCATCCGCCTTGCCCTTCGCCAGCGGCGCACCGACCGAGTGCACGGTGCGCACCCACTCGGCACCCTCGCCGATGCGGCGGGTGACGTCGGCACTCACGCGCGTCATCATGCCGATCGAGACAACGGCGTAGGGGCTGTCGGTGATCTGCACGCCGAGCTGCGAGAGCTCGCCGCCCTCCTTGCCCATTGAGAACGGCACGACGAACATCGTGCGGCCGCGCATCGACCCTTCGAACAGCCCGTCGAGGGTGTCGCGCATGGCGGATGGCTCGGCCCAGTTGTTCGTGGGGCCCGCGTCCTCTTCGCGTTCGGAGGCGATGAAGGTGCGTGATTCGAGGCGCGCGACGTCGCTCGGGTGCGAGCGGGAGAGGTAGGAATTGGGCCGCTTCTGCTCGTTCAGCTTGATGAGCGTGCCCTGCTCGACCATCCGCTTCAGCAGGAACGCGGTCTCGCTCTCGGAACCGGACACCCAGTGGATGCGGTCGGGCTGCGTGAGCGAGGCGACCTCTTCGACCCATTCGAACAGGGCGTCGAGGCCGGGACCGATGTAGTCGGTGAAGCCGCCCAGCGCGGTGGACGACGGAAGTGGTGCATCTGCAATGACCAT
>JASGDS010000242.1:0-20400 GCA_047607025.1 Microbacterium sp. | reverse complement strand
GGCGCGCCGCAGGTCGTCGGCGCGCGAGGTGCTCTCCCAGGTGAAGTCGGCGTCTACGCGCCCGAAGTGGCCGTAGGCGGCCGTCTTCGCGTAGATCGGTCGCAGCAAGTCGAGGTCGGCGATAATTGCGGCCGGACGCAGATCGAAGACCTCGCGGATGGCCGCCGTGATCGCCTCGTCGCTCACCCTGCCGGTGCCGAACGTCTCGACGTAGAGACCGACCGGGTTCGCCTTGCCGATGGCATACGCCACCTGCACCTCGAGACGATCGGCGAGCCCGGCGGCGACCGCGTTCTTCGCCACCCAGCGCATCGCATAGGCGGCAGAACGGTCGACCTTCGACGGATCCTTGCCGCTGAAGGCACCGCCGCCGTGCCTTGACGCACCGCCGTAGGTGTCGATGATGATCTTGCGCCCGGTGAGACCCGCGTCGCCCTTCGGACCGCCCGTCACGAACGGTCCTGCCGGGTTGATGTGCAGCGTCACATTCGAGGCGTCGAGTCCGGACGCCTCGAGCACGGGGGCGATCACGACGCGCGCGATCTCCTCGCGCAGCTCCGCCTGCGTCACCTTCGGATGATGCTGCGTCGACAGCACGACCGTGTCGACGGTACGCGGCGTGAAGCCCTCATAGCCGAGCGTGACCTGCGTCTTGCCATCCGGCCGCAAGGAGGAGAACTCACCCGAACGTCGCACCGCAGTGAGACGCTCAGCCAGGCGATGCGCGAGATATGCCGATGCGGGCATGAACTGCGGCGTCTCGTTCGTGGCGAAGCCGAACATGATGCCCTGGTCGCCCGCGCCGAGCTCATCGAGCGGGTCGACGGATGCGCCCTCGCGCTGCTCGAGCGCCCGATCGACGCCGTGCGCGATGTCGCTGGACTGCTCGCCCACCGACACGCTGACACCGCACGAGTCGCCGTCGAATCCCATGTCGGAAGACGTGTAACCGATCGAGTTGATCACGCGCCGCACGATCGCGGGGATCTCGACGTAGCCCTCGGAGCGGATCTCTCCCGCCACATGCACGAGCCCCGTCGTGACAAGAGTCTCGACGGCAACGCGGCTGTCGCGATCCACCGTCAGCAGTGCGTCGAGGATGTTGTCGGAGATCTGGTCGCAGATCTTGTCCGGATGGCCCTCGGTGACCGACTCAGAGGTGAACAGGCGCAGGCTCATGGCGACTCCCGGTGGATGGTTCGACGTGCCGGATCGGGCACAGCTCAAGTATGGCGAAGGCCTCCGACACTCGCGTGTCGGAGGCCTTCACGAACGTCACAAACGAATCACTCCGCGGCGGCGCCGACAGGACGCAGGCGCAGCTTGTCCTGATGGATCTCGTGCAGCGCGATCGTCAGCGGCTTGTCCTCGACCGAGCTGTCGACGAGCGGTCCGACGTTGTCGAACAGGTTCCCCTCGTGGAGGTCGGTGTAGTAGTCGTTGATCTGACGGGCGCGCTTCGAGCCCCAGATCACGAGCTGGTATTTCGAGTCGACGCGCTCCAGCAGCTCATCGATCGGCGGGTCGATGATGCCCTTGTTCTCCGTGGCCATGGCCATCCCTTCGTTTCACACGCGCGCTCAGCGCGCGGACGCATCCATCAAGTTTACGACCTGCTCGGCCGCGCGGGCAACATCGTCGTTGACGACCCAGTGATCGAACTCGCCGCGGGCGGCCAGTTCGCGCTTCGCGGTGCGCAGTCGGCGGCTCCGCTCCTCGGCGTCCTCCGTGCCCCGGCCGACGAGGCGGTCGACCAGCTCGTCCCAGCTGGGCGGCAGCAGAAACACCAGCGTCGCGGATGGCTCGACCGCGCGCACCTGACGCGCGCCCTGCAGATCGATCTCGAGCAGCACCGTCCTGCCGGCGATGATCGCGTCGTCGATCGGTCTGCGCGGTGTGCCGTAGCGGTACTTGTTGTGCACGGTCGCGTGCTCGAGCAGCTCGCCCGAGGAGACCATCCGGTCGAACTCGGTGTCGTCGACGAAGTAGTAGTGCTCGCCGTCGACCTCGTTCGGCCGCGGCGGCCTCGTCGTCGCCGACACCGAGAGGTGCACCTTCGGATAGTTCTGCTTGATGTAGGCGGCGACGGTGCCCTTACCGACCGCCGTGGGGCCCGCCAGCACGATGAGCCTGCTGCGCACGCCCTTGCGCACCGGTTCGGGGAAGCGCTCATCGATCCACTCGGCCAGCGCCGGTCGCTGCCGAACGCCGAGTCCGCCCACGCGCTTGACCGGTGAGATCTCGAGCTCTTCGAGCAGCTTGTTGCGCTTGCCCTCGCCGATCGCGGGCAGGGCCTTCAGGAACTCGCGCACGCGCATGGTCGCCGCGGGCGACGCCGGGTCGGCCTTCGCCTGTCGCAGCACCTCCTGCGGGGTGACGACGCGATACATGAGATCGCGTTTCAGGCTCGCCCGCGCCTTGCGCATCTCGACCGCGCGGCGAGATGCGGCAGCACGATCGACCTCGGGAGGGGTCATCGCGTTGGGAGTCATGCATCCGCTCCGATCAGGGCGTGTCGGTACGCGCGCTGCGCGTCGATGATTCGTTCGGCGATACCGGATGGCCCCGCCTCGAGGATGCTCCTCGATTCCGATGCGATCACGTTACCGGCCATCGGGCCGAAAAGGGAGACGAGATCGGGGGCTTTCGCGCCTTGCGTGCCGAAGCCGGGGCCGAGGATGGGCGCGGACGGGTCGAACGGTGCGATTCCCGCCTCCGCCCAGTCGACGGTCGCACCGATCACGACGCCGATGTCTCCCCAGCCGGAGCCTCCGGCATTGCGGTCGCACACCTCGGCGATGACATCGGCGGCGAGCGTGCGGCCGGATGCCCCGACCGTGCGCTGGATGGTCGCCTCGGGGTTGCTCGTCGCGGCGAGCACGAACACGCCCTTGCCACCGCGTGCGGCCAGCCCGAACGTGCCGTCGAGCGCGCCGACACCGAGATACGGACTGGCGGTGACGGCATCCGCCTCGAGCGGGCTGCCGACCGAGAGCCAGGCGTCGGCGTAAGCGTCCATGGTCGATCCGATGTCGCCGCGTTTCGCGTCGGCGATCACGATGATGCCGGCCGCGCGCGCTGCGGCGATCGTCTCCTCCAGCGCGGCGAAACCCTCGGCGCCGTGGCGCTCGAAGAACGCCACCTGGGGCTTGACGAACCCGACCTCGCCCCCGGCGGCGTCGACCGCGCGCAGAGCCAGCTCTCGGCATCCTGCCGCGTCGTTCCCGAGACCCCACTGCGCAAGCAGCGCGGCGTGCGGGTCGATTCCCACGCACAGCGACCCGAAGCGCCCCAGGGCCTCGCGCGCCCGCTCACCGAAACCGATCATGATGCCACCGCCGCCGTTCGATCCTGCGCATACTCCTGCAGGCTGCGCACCGAGAATCCCCTGCCCATCGAGTCCATCGCGGTGACGGCCGCACCGAGGGTGACGATCGTGGTGAACAGCGCCTTGTCCTCGCCCACGGCCGCCGCACGGATTTCGTAGCCGTCCGCACGTGCCGACATGCCGCTCGGCGTGTTCACGACCATGTCGATCTGCCCGGCCGTGATGAGGTCGACGATGTTCTCATCGCCCGACTCCTGCGTCTCGCCGTACTTGCGCACGATGGTCACGTCGATTCCGTTGCGGGTGAGGATCTCCGCCGTGCCCTCTGTTGCGAGGATCTCGAAGCCCAGCTGGCTGAGCCGGTGCGCGGGCAGGATGACGTCGCGCTTGTCGCTGTCGGCCACCGAGATGAACACGCGTCCGCCGAGCGGGATGCCGCCGTACGCCGCCGACTGGCTCTTCGCGAACGCGGTCGGGAAGTCGCGGTCGATGCCCATCACCTCGCCGGTCGAGCGCATCTCAGGACCGAGGATCGAGTCGACGACACGACCATCCTTCGTGCGGAACCGCTTGAACGGCAGCACGGCCTCCTTGACGGAGACGGGCGCGCCCAGCGGCACCTGCGAACCGTCCTGCGCCGGAAGCATGCCCTCTGCGCGCAGCTCGGCGATCGTCGATCCCGCCATGACGCGGCTGGCCGCCTTCGCGAGCTGGATGCCGAGCGCCTTCGACACGAACGGCACCGTGCGGCTCGCGCGCGGGTTCGCCTCGATGACGTACAGCACCCCGGCGCTGATCGCGTACTGCACGTTAAGCAGGCCCCGCACGCCGACGCCGCGGGCGATCGCCTCCGTCGCCTGCCGCACCCGGTCGATCTCGGTGCGGCCGAGCGACATGGGCGGCAGCGTGCAGCTGGAGTCGCCAGAGTGGATGCCGGCCTCCTCCAGGTGCTCCATGATGCCGCCGATGTACAGCTCGTCGCCGTCGAACAGCGCGTCCACGTCGATCTCGACCGCGTCATCGAGGAACCGGTCGACGAGCAGCGGCTTGCCCTCGCCGATGATCGCGTCGCCCGAGACCCGCACGAAGTAGTCGCGCAGGCTGGGCGTGTCGTAGACGATCTCCATGCCGCGACCGCCGAGCACGAAGCTGGGGCGCACGAGCACGGGGTATCCGATCTCCTCGGCGACCGCCACTGCGCCATCCACATCGATCGCGGTGCCGTTGCGCGGGGCGACAAGACCGGCGTCATCGAGGATGGCGGAGAACAGGCCGCGCTCCTCGGCGAGATCGATGGCGGCGGGGCTCGTGCCGAGGATCGTGTATCCGGCCTGCTCGATGCCCTTCGCGAGCCCGAGCGGCGTCTGGCCGCCGAGCTGGCAGATGACGCCGAAGATCTCGCCCGAGCGGCTCTCGGCGTGCAGCACTTCGAGCACGTCCTCGAGAGTCAGCGGCTCGAAGTAGAGCCGGTCGCTCGTGTCGTAGTCGGTCGAGACCGTCTCGGGGTTGCAGTTGACCATGACCGTCTCGAAGCCGGCCTCGCTCAGCGCGAACGACGCGTGCACGCACGAGTAGTCGAACTCGACGCCCTGACCGATGCGGTTCGGTCCCGACCCGATGATGACAACCTTGCGGCGCTCGGATGGCGCCACCTCGGTCTCGAAATCGTAGCTCGAGTAGTGGTAGGGCGTGGCCGCCGGGAACTCCCCCGCACAAGTGTCGACCGTCTTGTAGACAGGGCGCAGGTCGAGCCCGTGACGGATCCCGCGCACCTCGTTCTCGGTGATCCCGCGCAGCTGCGCGATCTGCGCATCGCTGAAGCCGTGCTCCTTCGCGAGCAGCAGCACGTCCGCATCCAGTTCGGCCGCCTGAGCGACCTCCGCGGCCACCTCGTTGATGAGCACGATCTGGTCGATGAACCAGGGGTCGATCTTGGTCGCCTCGAACACCTGCTCGGGCGTGGCGCCCTGCCTCAGTGCCTGCTGCACGTCGACGATGCGGCCGTCCGTCGGCGTGCGGATGCTCTCCAACAGATCGTCGAGGCGAGCCTCACCGGTTGCTGAGCCTGTCGAAGCACCCCAGTGGAAGCTCGACCCGCGCTTCTCGATCGAGCGCAGCGCCTTCTGCAGCGCGGTCGTGTAATTGCGGCCGATCGCCATCGCCTCGCCCACCGACTTCATGGTCGTGGTGAGGGTGGGATCGGCGGCTGGGAACTTCTCGAACGCGAAGCGCGGCACCTTCACGACGACGTAGTCGAGCGTGGGCTCGAACGATGCCGGGGTGACGCGCGTGATGTCGTTGGGCACCTCGTCGAGACGGTAGCCGAGGGCGAGCTTGGCGGCGAGCTTGGCGATCGGGAAGCCGGTCGCCTTGGAGGCGAGAGCGGACGAGCGCGACACACGCGGGTTCATCTCGATGACGATGATCCGGCCCGTCGCCGGGTCGATCGCGAACTGGATGTTGCAGCCACCGGTGTCGACGCCGACGGCGCGGATGATGTCGATGCCGATGTCGCGCAGCTTCTGGTACTCGCGGTCGGTTAGCGTGAGCGCGGGTGCGACCGTGATCGAGTCGCCGGTGTGCACGCCGACCGGGTCGACGTTCTCGATGGAGCAGACGACGACCGTGTTGTCGGCGGTGTCGCGCATGAGCTCGAGCTCATACTCCTTCCACCCGAGGATCGACTCCTCCAGCAGCACCTCGGTCGTGGTCGACTCGTGCAGGCCCGCGCCGGCGATGCGCCTCAGATCGGCCTCGTCGTAGGCGAAGCCCGATCCGAGCCCGCCCATGGTGAACGACGGCCGGACCACGAGGGGGTAGCCGAGCTCTTCGGCACCGGCGAGCACCTCGTCCATGGTGTGCGCGATGACGCTGCGCGCCACCTCGGCGCCGGCCTCGATCACGAGTTCCTTGAAGATCTGCCTGTCCTCGCCTTTGCGGATCGCCTCCGGCTTCGCGCCGATCAGCTCGACGTCGTACCGCTCCAGGATGCCGCGTTCGTGCAGCGCCATGGCCGCGTTGAGCGCGGTCTGGCCGCCGAGGGTCGGCAGGATGGCGTCGGGCCGCTCCTTCTGGATGATCGTCTCGATCACCTCGGGCGTGATCGGCTCGATGTAGGTCGCGTCGGCGAAGTCCGGGTCGGTCATGATCGTCGCCGGGTTGGAGTTGACGAGGATGACCCGCACGCCCTCTTCGCGCAGCACGCGGCACGCCTGGGTGCCCGAGTAGTCGAACTCGCAGGCCTGACCGATGACGATCGGGCCCGATCCGATGACGAGAACGGAGGAGATGTCTTCCCGCTTGGGCATCAGCTGTTTTCCTTCACCATGTCGCGGAAGCGGTCGAAGAGGTAGTTGGCGTCATGCGGCCCGCCCGCCGCCTCGGGGTGGTACTGCACCGAGAAGGCGGGGATGTCGAGGGCGCGCAGCCCCTCGACCACGTCGTCGTTGAGACCGACGTGGCTCACCTCGACGCGCCCGAAGCCCGCCGGGCTGTCGAAGGGGCCGTCCAGCGGCGCGTCGACCGCGAAGCCGTGGTTGTGCGCGGTGATCTCCACCCGGCCGGTGAGCCTGTCCTTCACCGGCTGGTTGATGCCGTGGTGGCCGAAGGGCAGCTTGTAGGTGCCGAGGCCCAGGGCGCGGCCGAGAAGCTGGTTGCCGAAGCAGATGCCGAAGAACGGCAACCCCTCGCGCAGCACGGCCTCCAGCAGCGCGACGTGCGCCTCGCTCGCGGCCGGGTCCCCCGGGCCGTTCGAGTAGAAGACCGCGACGGGCGAGACGGCGAGCAGCTGCTCGAACGTGACGCTCTGCGGCAGCACGTGCACCTCGAAGCCGCGGCGGGCGAGGTTGTCGACGGTGGCCTGCTTGATGCCGAGGTCGATGACCGCGAGCGGGCCGAGGCGCTCGACGCCGGGCGCCGCCGGCGTGACGGACGACGCCTGCACCGACACCTCCGCGGAAAGGTTCTGCCCGGCCATCGGCGGGGCCTCGGTGACCCGGCGCAGCTGCTCCCCGGCATCGAGCGCCGCCGCCTCGCCCGAGAACACGCCGCCGCGCATCGAGCCGGCCGAGCGGATGTGCCGGGTGACGGCGCGCGTGTCGATCCCGCTGATGCCGACGATCCCGTCGCGCACGAGCGCGTCGTCGAGCGACTCGTCCGCGCGCCAACTCGAGACGACGCGGCTGGGGTCGCGCACGATGTACCCGGAGACCCAGATGCGGCGCGACTCGGGATCCTCGCGGTTCATCCCGGTGTTGCCGATGTGCGGTGCGGTCTGCAGCACGATCTGGCCGGCGTACGAGGGGTCGGTCAGGGTCTCCTGGTAGCCGGTCATGCCGGTCGTGAACACCACCTCGCCGAGCGTGGTGCCCCGCGCCCCGTAGGCGCGTCCGGTGAAGCGCGTGCCGTCTTCGAGCACGAGCACGGCAGGCTCGCGGGTGACAAGGGAACTCATCGGGTGGCCTCCGTGGGGGTGGTGTGGATCAGGTCCTCGATCGCGTCGACGAGGTCGTCCGGGTCATCGACGCGCAGGTAGGTGTCGTACTCCCCCGCGTCGGCGCGCCATCCGACCATCACGAGGCCGTCGCGTTCGACGACCCTGTCGATCGTCCAGGTGGCGCGACCCGCTCCTGTCAGCGCCTGGCGGCGAATGAACAGCGAGTCGGCGCCCGTGAGGTCGAGCCCGAGCCCGGAGGCGGTCACGGTGAACGTGCCGCGGGCGCGGAAGTCGAGGGGCTTCGCGTGCAGCCGTTTGAGCGGCTCGTCACGGTGGGTCGTCGCCACGTGCAGGCCGGTGAACGACGCGGTGGGCGTGCCCTCGGATGGCGCGAACGGCACGGCGACGTCGGCATCGCGGCGCGCGTGGCGGCGCCACCCCCACAGCATGAGTCCGATGAGAACGCCCGCGAGTGCCATCATCACGATCGGGCCGGTCATGCGGCACCTCCGAGAACCCCGTCGTCGAAGGTGACGCGACCGCGATGGATGGTCCACCGCACGCTGCCTGGCAGCTCGCGTCCGAGGTACGGCGAGTTCGTGCTGCGCCCGCGCAGGTCGGCGGGGCCGAACTCCGCGGCAGCGGACGGGTCGTAGAGCGTGATCTCGGCGGGCTGGCCGGCTTCGAGCGGTGTGCCGTGGCCGTCGAGGCGTCCGATGCGCGCGGGCGTCTTCGACATGACGCGCGCGACATCCGCCCAGGTGAGCAGGCCCGTCGTCACCATCGCCTGGTGCACGACGCGAAGCGCGCTCTCGAGCCCCACCATGCCGTGCGCCGCCGCGGCCCACTCGCACGACTTCGACTCGGCCGGGTGCGGCGCGTGATCGGTCGCGACGATGTCGATCGTGCCATCAGCGAGACCCTCGCGCACGGCCAGCACGTCCTCCTCGCGGCGCAGCGGCGGGTTCACCTTGAACCGCGCGTCGTAGCCGCGGACGAGCTCATCGGTCAGCAGCAGGTGATGCGGGGTGACCTCTGCGGTCACGTTCACGCCGCGCCTCTTCGCCCAGCGGATGATGTCGACGCTGCCGGCGGTCGACAGGTGGCACACGTGCAGACGCGAACCCACGTGCTCGGCCAGCAGCACATCGCGGGCGATGATCGACTCCTCCGCGACAGCCGGCCATCCGGCGAGGCCCAGCTCGGCCGACACGACGCCTTCGTTCATCTGGGCGCCCTCGGTCAGCCGCGGGTCCTGCGCGTGCTGCGCGATCACGCCGTCGAACGCCTTCACGTACTCCAGCGCGCGGCGCATGATGAGCGGATCCCACACGCACGAGCCGTCGTCGCTGAAGACGCGTACCTTCGCACGGGACTCGGCCATCGCGCCGAGTTCCGCGAGCCGCTCGCCCTTCTGGCCGACGGTCACCGCGCCGATCGGCTGCACCGTGGCGAACCCGGCGGACTCGCCGAGGGCGAGCTCCTGCTCGACGACGCCGGCCGTGTCGGCGACGGGCTGCGTGTTCGGCATGGCGAACACGGCGGTGAACCCGCCGGCTGCGGCCGCCTGCGTGCCGGTGAGGATGGTCTCGCTCGCCTCGTAGCCCGGCTCGCGCAGGTGCGTGTGCAGGTCGACGAGCCCGGGCAATGCGATGAGTCCTGCGGCGTCGATGACACGGGCATCCGTGGCGCTGAGGCCGGAGCCCACCTCGGCGATGAGGCCGTCGCGCACGAGGATGTCGCTCGTTTCGGCGCCTTCGAGGGCGGCGGAGCGGATGAGGATCGTTTCGCCAGTCACTGTGATTCCGCTTCCGTTCGTTCGCCTGCCAGCAGCAGGTAGAGCACCGCCATCCGCACCGACACCCCCGCCTTCACCTGTTCGAGCACGGTGGACTGCGCCGAGTCGGCCGCAGAGGAGGCGATTTCGAGACCGCGATTCATGGGGCCTGGGTGCATCACAATCGTATCGCCTGGAAGGGTCGCGAGCCGCACGCCATCGAGCCCCCATCGCCTCGAATACTCCCGTTCCGAGGGGAAATATGCGGCGTTCATGCGTTCCAGCTGAATCCGCAGCATCATGAGCGCGTCGGGGGCGGCCGTGAGGGCACGATCGAGGTCGTAGTCGACCGTGACCGGCCACTGCGACACGTCCTGCGGCAGCAGCGTCGGCGGGGCGACGAGCGTCACCTCGGCACCGAGCGTCTGCAGCAGCCACACGTTCGAGCGGGCGACGCGCGAGTGCAGAATGTCGCCGACGATCGTGACACGGAAGCCGGCGAGGTCGCGTCCTCGGCTCACGTCGCCGTAGCGGCGCTTGCGCATCGTGAAGGCGTCGAGCAGCGCCTGCGTCGGATGCTCGTGCGTGCCGTCGCCCGCATTGATGACGCCGGCCGAGATCCATCCGCTCGTCGCCAGCGTGCGCGGCGCGCCCGAAGCAGCATGCCGGATGACGACCGCATCGGCTCCCATCGCCTGCAGCGTCTGCGCCGTGTCCTGCAGGCTCTCACCCTTCGAGACGCTCGACCCCTTGGCCGAGAAGTTGATGACGTCGGCGCTCAACCGCTTCGCCGCCGCCTCGAACGAGATGCGGGTGCGGGTGGAGTCCTCGAAGAAGAGGTTCACGACGGTGCGCCCGCGCAGCGTCGGCAGCTTCTTCACCTCGCGGCCCTGCGTGGCGGCCATGTCCTCAGCCACATCGAGGATGCGCACCGCATCGTCGCGCGAGAGGGTCTTCGTGTCGAGCAGGTGTCGCATCAGTCCGCACCCTCGATCGAGACGAGGTCGTCGCCATCCACCTCTGTCAGGCGCACGTTCACGCGCTCGCTTCGCGCGGAGGGCAGGTTCTTGCCGACGAAGTCGGGGCGGATGGGCAGCTCACGATGACCGCGATCGACGAGGATCGCAAGACGAACAGCGGCAGGCCTGCCGATGTCATTCAGCGCGTCGAGCGCCGAGCGGATGCTGCGCCCGGAGAAGAGCACATCGTCGACGAGCACGATTGTGCGCTGGTCGATGCCGCCGGGCGGGATGTCGGTGGGGTGCGGCGCACGGATGGGATGCTGCGCGAGATCGTCGCGGTACATCGTGATGTCGAGCGAGCCAGATTCGACCGGTTGGCCGCCGAACCGCTCGATGAGGGCCGCGAGACGCTGCGCCAGGGCGACGCCCCTCGTCGGGATGCCCAGCAGAACGAGATCGTTCGGGCCCTTGTTCGTCTCGAGGATCTCGTGGGCGATGCGGGTCAGCGCGCGTTGGATGTCGGCGGGCTGCAGCACGGTTCGCGTGCTCATTCGCCGCTCCCTTCTCCGCCTCTCTGGACGGTGTTAAAGGTGCAGGTGTCTCCTACCCTACCCGCGAAAACATATGTACTCGCATCTCGGTCCCTGAGCTTGTCGAAGGGCGACGCGAGTACATATGTTTTCGGGAGCTCAACTGCGAGCGATGCGGGCGAGCACGCCGTGCACGAACGGCCCGGCCTCCTCGCTCGAGTACTCCTTGACGAGCGTGATCGCCTCATCCAGCGCGACGGCCGTGGGAACATCCGGGTTGAAGAGGATCTCCCAGGCTCCGATGCGCAGCACGGCGCGGTCGACGGTCGGCATCCGATCGAGCTTCCAGTCGCGACTGTGCGTCGTGATCTGCTCGTCGATCTCGTCCTGGTTGTCGATCACGCCATCCACGATCTCGCGGGCGTAGAGCCACGACGCCTGCCGGTCGGGCTCGGAGGCAGCGCGCTTCGCCTCGTCGGCCAGGATCGTCGCCACGGGCACCTGCCGCACGTCGGCGGCGAACAGGATGTCCAGTGCGCGCTTGCGCGCCTTGCTGCGTGCGCTCACTCGTTCACGCGGCCGAGGTAGTCGCCCGTGCGGGTGTCGACCTTGACCTTGGTGCCGCTCTCGAGGAACAGCGGAACCTGAATCTCGTACCCGGTCTCGAGTGTTCCCGGCTTCGTGCCTGCCGATGAGCGGTCGCCCTGCAGACCGGGCTCGGTGTAGGTGAGCTCGAGCACGACCGAGGCGGGAAGCTCGATGTAGAGCGGGTTGCCATCGTGCAGCGCGATGGTCACGAGCTGGTTCTCCAGCAGGTAGTTCTTCGCGTCGCCGACGACGACGTCCGAGACGTTGATCTGGTCGTAGTCGCTCGTGTCCATGAACACGAAGGACTCGCCATCGTTGTAGAGGTAGGTGAAGTCGCGGCGGTCGACGTTCTGGATGTCGACCTTGGCCCCGGCGTTGAAGGTGCGGTCGACGGTCTTGCCGCTGACGACGTTCTTCATCTTGGTGCGGACGAAGGCGCCGCCCTTGCCCGGCTTGACGTGCTGGAACTCCACAATGCTCCAGAGCTGTCCGTCGATGGACAGCACGACGCCGTTCTTGATGTCTGCGGTGGATGCCATGGGTGGGGTCGTTCCGTTCGTGTGGTTGTGAAGGTTCGTGAGGGCGCTCGGCCCGACGTCCCATCCTACCCGGGTGGGGTCTTTGCCCCGATTCCTTGCGCGATGAAACGTACTGGCGTTACGATCGCGGAGTCAGACTACGCCAAAGGAGGCGGGAATGAGCAGCGTCAGCGGTTCCGCAGCAGGCAAGCCATCCGGAATGACGGTCGCCACGGCGATCGCCCGCGAACATCACTGGTTCAAGGAGCCGACCGAGCCGCCGAAGAAGAGCTATTTCATCTGGCTGTTCACAGCCCAGCTGCTCTTCTTCATCGCGCTCCTCGGCCCCGCGATCGTCGGGATCGGCGTCAAGATCCAGTCGCTCGTGCACGCGGGCGTGATCCCGAGCAACAACGCGACGGCAGCCGCGGCGATCCTCGGTGGATTCGGCGCGCTCTTCGCGACGATCTCCAACGTCGTCTTCGGTCGCTTCTCCGACCGCACCACGTCGAAGTGGGGCAGGCGTCGCATCTGGATCGTCTGTGGCGTCATCATCATGACGCTGGCCTTCGTCGTCATGGCCTTCGCGCCGAACCTCGTCACCGCGACGATCGGATGGTCGCTGGCGCAGTTCGGTGCGAACATGGCCTTCGCACCGTTCCTCGCCACCGTGGCCGACCAGGTACCTCAGTTCCAACGCGGCACCGTCGCCGCTGCGATCGGCATGGCGCAGAACATCGGTGTGCTGGGCGGCACCTATGTCGCGAATTGGTTCCAGGACGAGCTCGTCATCATGTTCGTGGGTCCCGCCATTCTCGCGATCATCGCGATGGTCGTCTTCGCCGTGGTGCTCCCCGACCAAGTGCTGCCCACGCGACCGCCGAAGATGACGCTCCGTGACTGGTGGGAGACGTTCTGGGTCAGCCCCAAGATCTATCCCGACTACGGGCTCGCCTGGTGGTCGCGGTTCCTCATCACCTTCTGCAGCTTCGGGTTCACGGCATTCCGCTACTTCTACCTGATGAATCATGTCGGGGTCGAGGAGGAATCGATTCCCGGGGTGATCGCATTCAGCGTGCTGATCAATACGGTCATGCTCGTGATCGCGAGCATCATCGCCGGTCGGCTCTCGGACAAGCTGAAGCGACGCAAGGTGTTCGTGTGGACCTCGACCGTGCTTTTCGCAGTCGGCACGGTCGCGCTGATCTTCATCCATGACGTGAATTCGTTCTACGTGCTGGAGGGCCTCATGGGCGTCGCCTACGGCGTCTACATCGGTGTCGACCTGGCTCTCGTCATCGACGTGCTGCCGAACCCCGATGACAATGCGAAGGACCTCGGCGTCTTCAACATCGCGAACGCCCTTCCGCAGACGCTCGCCCCAGCGATCGGTGGCTTCATCGTCTACATCGGGGCGCCAGCCGGAACGAACTACGCGCTCTGGTTCAGCATCTGCGGCGTCGCTGCCATCATCGGCGCCATCGTCATCATCCCGATCAAGAAGGTCAGGTAGCCATCCCCCGGATCCCGTCGCACGATCTGCGATCCGCCCCGGTTCCCGTCGCAACTTCTGCGAGTGAAACCGCGAATTGCGCGCAGAAAGTGCGACGGGCCCTTCGACAAGCCCTTCGACAGGCAACAGGACAGGGAACAGGAAGCGGCGGGTCAGAGGGGGCGGCGCATCTGCAGCTCGGGGCCGATCGAGCTGGTGAACTCGTGGCCGGTCGGCGCGAAGCCGAGCTTCGTGTACGCCGCTCGGGCGCGCGGGTTCTCGGCGTGCACATCCAGCGTGAGCGCCGAGCGCCCGATCTCGCGCGCCCAGTTCGCCGCCGCGTCGACGAGCTGCGCGAGAATCCCCTGACCTCGGTGCGGCGGGTTCAGGTAGACGCCCACGATGTTCGCCGTGGTCTGATCGGTGAGCGCGGTGACCGTCCCGATCCATTGCCCGTCGATTTCGGCGATGAACTGCGCGGCGGCCGAGCCCCACGCGGCGTTCGTCGTGCGATCGCGCCAGAACTGATCGTCGCGCGCCTGCTCATCCGCGAGCGTCGACATGAAGGCGACGGATGCCGCCGGGTCCGACACGGCCTCGATCCGCAGATCGCGCACCCGCTCCCACTCGTCGACACCGACACGCCTGATGGTCACATCACTCATCGAACGAGCCTATCGGTCAGGCGCGGGTGCGGATGAGCTTCGGCTGCGCCTCCTCGGCGATCTCCTGGTAGGCGGCGAACAGCAACGACTCGTCGGGCGCCTGCGTCACGGTGGGCTTCGCGATGTCGTCGAGCAGC
This sequence comes from Microbacterium sp., assembly GCA_047607025.1. Lineage (GTDB taxonomy): Bacteria > Actinomycetota > Actinomycetes > Actinomycetales > Microbacteriaceae > Microbacterium. Next base: position 5,968 of record JASGDS010000242.1, on the reverse strand, counting down.
ACGAACCGCAGCATGCCCGCTCGCGCCTTCTTGTCGCGCTGCATGGTCGCCAGCAGCTGCTTCCACGCCCCTGCGCGATAGCTTGTCGGCAGCCCGAGTGAGGTCAGGATGGCGCGGTGCCGGTCGACGGCGGCATCGGACAGCCGCCCCGCGAGGCGCGACAGCTCCGCGGCGTACATCATGCCGACCGAGATGGCGGCGCCGTGCCGCCACTGGTACCGCTCGGCGTGCTCGATCGCGTGACCGAGTGTGTGGCCGTAGTTGAGGATCTCCCGCAGCCCCGCCTCGCGGAAGTCCTCGCCCACGACATCCGCCTTCATTCCGATGGCCAGCTCGATCGTGCGGCGGAACGCGGGCGTGCCGGGGGTGGTCGTTCCCTCCGGGTCGGCCTCGAGCATGTCGAGAATCTCGGGGTACCGGATGAAACCTGCCTTGACGACCTCGGCATACCCCGCCAGCAGCTCGTTGCGCGGCAGAGAGTCGAGAAAGTCGAGGTCGCACAGCACGACGTGCGGCGCCCAGAACGCACCGACGAGGTTCTTGCCCTCGTTCGTGTTGATGCCGGTCTTGCCGCCGACGGCCGCGTCGACCATCCCGAGCACGCTCGTGGGAACCTGCACGACGGCGACGCCGCGCAGCCAGGTGGAGGCGACGAAGCCGGCGAGATCGGTCGCCGCTCCCCCGCCCAGGCCGATGACGGCATCCGTGCGCGTGAAGTCGGCTCGCCCCATGATCTGCCAGCAGAACGCCGCGACCTCGACGCGCTTCGCATCCTCGGCATCGGGGATCTCGGCCAGCAGCACCTCGCGATCGGTCAGCAGGTCACGAAGGCCTGCGGCCACCTGCGTCATCGACGGCTGGTGCACGATCAGCACCTTGCGCGCGCCGGAGGGCAGCGCCTCGGGAAGCGAACGCACCACGCCGCTGCCCACGACGATGTCGTAACCGGGGGTGCCCGCAACGTGGATGGTCGTGCTGTCGGTCATCGGTTCTCCTTGAGCCATTCGACGATGCGGTCGACGGCCCATTGCAGCGGACCGTGGGATGTGTCGACGACGACATCCGCGACCTCGATGTACAGCGGTTCGCGCTCGTTCTTGATGCGCGTCCACTCGGCGACGGGGTCGGCGCTCGCGTTGAGCAGCGGTCGTTTGCTGCCGCGCAGCCGCCCGGCGATCGTCTTCTCGTCGACGGTCAGTCGCACGACACGGTGCTCGCTGATGCGGCGTCTCGTCGCCTCGCTCAGCACGGCACCGCCGCCGAGCGCAACGACGCCGTTCGTGCGCAGCCCCTCCATCACGGCGGCCTCCTCGTACGAGCGGAACGCCGCCTCGCCCTCGGTGCGGAACACCTCGGAGATCTGGCCGTGGTCACGCACAACCAGGGTGTCGGTGTCGGTGAACGGCACGCTCAAGGCGCGCGCCACCCGCCGACCCACACTCGACTTGCCCGAGCCCATGGGTCCCACGAGAACGAGGCAGCGTCCGCCGAGCGGATCAGGCGGAGGCGTCATGGTCGACGACGTCAGCGCTCGTCCGCTGGTTCTCGGGGATGGCCGCGAGGTACGCGTCGAGGTTGCGACGGGTCTCCTGCACGTTGTCGCCGCCGAACTTCTCCAGCACGGCGTCGGTGACGACGAGCGCCACCATCGCCTCGGCGACGACGCCGGCGGCGGGCACCGCGCACACGTCCGAGCGCTGATGGTGGGCGGATGCCGTCTCGCCGGTGGCGACGTCGATCGTGTGCAGCGCGTGCGGGATGGTCGCGATCGGCTTCATTCCCGCACGCACCCGCAGCGGGGTGCCGGTGGACATGCCGCCCTCCGTGCCGCCCGCGCGACCTGACGCCCGGTCGATGCCGTCGGCGCCGGTGAACAGCTCATCGTGCGCAGCCGAGCCGCGACGCCGCGTCGTCTCGAAGCCGTCGCCGACCTCGACGCCCTTGATGGCCTGGATGGACATGAGCGCCTGCGCGAGCCGCGCGTCGAGGCGTCTGTCCCACTGCACGTGCGATCCGAGTCCAGGCGGCAGCCCGTAGGCGAGCACCTCGACGATGCCGCCGAGCGTATCCCCCGCCTTGCGGGCGTCATCGACCTCGGCGACCATCCGCTCGCTCGTCGCCCGATCGAAGCAGCGCATCGGGTCGGCGTCGAGCGCATCGACATCGGATGGTACGGGCAACTGCGCGTCGGCCGGAGCGGCGATCGGGCCGATCGAGACGGTGTGGCTGACGAGCTCGATGCCGAGCTCGGCGAGGAACCGGCGCGCGATCGCACCCAGCGCGACGCGGGCGGCCGTCTCGCGTGCGCTCGCCCGCTCGAGGATGGGCCGCGCCTCGTCGAAGCCGTACTTCTGCATGCCGACGAGGTCAGCGTGTCCAGGCCGCGGACGCGTGAGGGCGGCACCGCGACCGCGGGACTTCTCGGTGAGCTCGGTGGGCTCCGCGCTCATCACCTCAGTCCACTTCGGCCACTCCGTGTTGCCGATGCGCAGGGCGATCGGGCTGCCGAGGGTCTTGCCGTGCACGATCCCGCTCGAGATCGACAGCGCATCCTGCTCGAACTTCTGCCGCGAGCCGCGGCCATAACCGAGTGTGCGCCGCTTCAGATCGGCACGGATGTCGTCTGGCAGCACCGTCACACCGGCCGGCAGGCCCTCCATGACGGCGATGAGTTCTGGGCCGTGCGATTCGCCGGCCGTGAGCACGCGGAGCATCCGTCTATTCTTTCATGACAGTACCCACGACGATCTCGCAGCCCGATGGCACCGCTAACGTCCTGTCATGCCCGTCTCAAGGGCATCGCGCATCGCCGCCACCACCGCGGGCTCACCCGGGAGCGCTTGGTCGGGATCGCCGGTGGTGAAGATGCGCACCTGAAGCACCGCCTGATGCAGCAGCATGCCGAGGCCGGAGTGGGCGAGCCCGGGTGTCCAATGCTGCGCGAGCGCGGAGGGCCAGGGCGCGTACGCTGCGTCGAAGAGCACACCGCCGTGGTCGGCAAGGCGCTCCGCGACATCAGCGGGAAGCGCTGTGCCGCCGGGCAGCGTGGCGATCGTCAGGTCGACCGCTTCGACAGGCTCAGCGACCAGAAGCGGCTCAGCGACCAGAAGCGGTCCCTGAGCTTGTCGAAGGGCCCGTCGAACCACGGCCGCATCCGGTTGCTGTCGCCTGTCCTGAGCTTGTCGAAGGGCCCGTCGAAGAGCCTCCGCCTTCTCCACATTCCGCGCCGCAATGCGAATGTCGGACACACCGAGCTGCCGCAGCGCCGCCAGCGCTGATGCGGCGGTCGCGCCTGCGCCGACGATGCGGGCGGAGGCGACACCATCCAGGCCGAGCTCAGCCAGCGCCCGCACAATGCCGCCGACGTCCGTATTGAAGCCGCGCGGACCATCCGGTGTCAGCAGCAGGGTGTTGACGGCGCCGGTCGCAATCGCCGCGTCGTTGTGCGAGATCGCGGCCGCGAAGGCCAGGTCTTTCAGCGGCATCGTGACGGCCATGCCTACGCACTTCGACACGCTCAGTGACCCAATCGCAGCAAGCTCGGCAGCGAACGCCTCGCGCGTCACGCGCCGTCGCTCGAACGTCCACTCGAGCCCGAGCGCGCGGTAGGCGGCCAGATGCAGCTCGGGCGAGCGGCTGTGCGAGATGGGGTCTCCCCACACCTCGACCCGGCCGCTCTCACTCACAGTAGGCCGCGTTCTCGTCGCTCTCCTTGCACCAGGCCTGCAGCTGCGCGAGCGCCGCCTCGTGTTCGGCGAGCGTGGTCGAGAACACGGTCTCACCCGTGGCGAGGTTCACCGGTACGAAGTAGAGCCAGTCGCCGTCCGCGGGACTGATCGCCGCCTTGATGGCGTCCTCACCCGGCAGACCGATCGGCCCGATGGGCAGACCCTCGTGCACATAGGTGTTGTACGGGTTCGACTCGTCCGCGCGCTCCGCATCCGTCGTCCACACGGTGTCCGTGTTGCCCGTGCCGTAGGCGACCGTCGCGTCCGACTGCAGCAGCATGCCCTGGTCGAGGCGGTTCTGGAACACGCGCGCGACCTTCGGCATGTCTTCGACGTTGCCCGCCTCGCGCTGCACGAGGGCGGCCATCGTCAGCACCTCCAGGCGGTCATCCTTCGCGACACCGAGGTCGTCGAGGCGCGAGAACATCTCGTCGACGAGGGTCTTGATGACGTCCTCCGCCGTGGCATCCGGCTCGAAGGTGTAGGTCGCAGGGAACAGGAACCCCTCGATGCTCGGCGCGTCGGCAGGAACGCCGTAGCTCGTGTAGTCATCGGCGGCCGCCTGCAGATCCTCCAGCGGGATGCCCGTCACATCGGCGATGTTCGTGAGCGCCTTCTCCGCGGAGGTCCCCTCGATGATCGCGACGGTGTTCTCGAGCTTGTTCGCCGGATCCTCCAGCGCCTCGAGTGCGGCGGCGGAGGTCATCTTCTGCTGCAGCGTGTAGACGCCCGCGTAGAAGGTCGGGTTCTGACCCGAATCCACGAGGTAGTTGTAGAACGAGTCCGACTCCAGGGTCACGCCCGCGTCGAACAGCTTCGTCGACACGGTGGAGCCGATGTCGCCGTCCTCGATCGTGATCGTCGCGTCGCCCGTCGCCTCGCCTTCTTCGTAGTCGTGCGGGCCGTCCATGCCCAGCAGCTGCGAAACCTTGTCGCCGATGGACGACACCGCATCGGCCTGGCTGTCGATCGACGAGCGCACGAGCGCATAGGCGGTACCGCCGAGACCGAGGACGAAGGCGAGGATGATGAGCCAGACGAGCCAGCGCCGCTTGTGACCCTTGCTCTTCGTCGGCTTCCCCGCGACCGGTTCCGGCTCGAAGAGGTCGTCGAGTCCGGCGGATGGCGACGAACTGTGCGCGGCCTCACTGGGCAGCGTGCGGCGCGCTTCTGCAGCCTGCGCGCGTTCTCGCAATTCGCGTCTCGTGAGGGGGGAGGTCTCTGGCATACGGGGGTGTCTATCCAAAATCTTCGGTGTCGACGGGGAGCCCGGGGGCGCTCCCTGTGCGCTTCTCTGTGTCCACCGCGTGCTGAAGGATGACAACAGCGGCGACCTGATCGACAATGCTACGCGACTGCTTCTGCCTGCGGCCAGCGCTACGCAGCGCGTTCTGAGCGGTGACGGTGCTCATCCGCTCGTCCACGAGCCGCACCGGAGCGCTCTGGGCGCGCGCCAGCGATGCCGCGAACTCGCGCGCATCCGTGGTCGATGGCGTGTCGTCTCCCCGCAGATTCAGCGGCAGCCCGACGACGATCTCGACGGGCGAGTGCTCCGTCACGATGCGCAGGATGGCGCCGAGCGTGTCGTCGTCGCGGGGCACCGTCTCGACGGGCACGGCGAGCATCCCGTCCGGGTCGCAGCGTGCGACCCCGACACGGGCTCGACCGACGTCGATCCCGATGCGCGCCCCCCGACGGAAGACGCCTGTCACCCGACCAGCTCCTCGCGCACGGCGCGCAGCGCCGCGGGAATGTGGGCGGGATCGGCGCCGCCGCCCTGGGCGACGTCGTCACGACCTCCGCCGCCACCGCCGAGGATGGTCGCGGCGACCTTCGCGAGGGCACCGGCTTTCGCGCCGGCGGAGCGCGCGGCCTCGGTCGTCGCGACGATGACGACCGGACGGTCACCCAGGGCGGCGGCGAGCGCCACGACACCCGGGTTCGCGCCGAGTCGGTCGCGCACGTTCAGCGTCAGGGTGCGCAGATCATCGGCCGAGGCCACAGAGCCGACCGACTGCGCGACCAGCTGCACCGCCCCCGCCTGCTCGGCGGAGGAGGCGAGCCCCGGCGCCTTCGTGGCGAGGGCATCCGCCTCGAACTTCGCGATGCGCTTCTCGGCGTCTTTGAGGCTCGCACTCAGCTCGGCGATGCGCGCCGACAGCTGGTCGCGCGGCGTCTTCAGCTGCGTGGTGAGCTCGGCGACGAGCGCGCGCTCGGCGGTCAGCTCACGGAACGCGTCG
>JASGDS010000241.1:0-3344 GCA_047607025.1 Microbacterium sp. | reverse complement strand
TTCAGAACTCCTTCCTCCACGACACGAAGCACCTGGAGAAGGACCCACTTCGGGACTACACACCGACTCATGACGATCTTGTGCAGATTCAGGCGGGTAGCAGTATCGTCATCAAGAACAATCGGATGACAGGGACCAAGAACACAGACATCATGGTGACGCAGGACACTGGCAAAGTGGCTGATCTGACGATCAGCGGCAACTATATCGATGGCGGCAACTGCAGCATCAACATCAACCAGAAGAACAACGGTGCACTACGCAATGTCAAAATCAAGAGCAACCTGTTCGGTCCGAATCGCACGATTGCGAACTGCGCTGTCTACAAGCCGGCCGCCGGCACGATCACGTTGAGCGGAAACATATGGCAGGCAACCGGGAAGTCGGTGACGGCCTTGATCCGCAAGTGACTGGCGGCTCGCATAGACTGGATTCCTGATCTTCAGGTTCAATCGAACGGGGTTCCGTCGTGGCACGCAAGGCAGTCGTATCGGCAGTTGTCGGAGGCGCTGTTGTGCTGGCCGCTGCAGTCATCCTCATCGTTTCGCTGACGAATCCTGGCGGAGATGAGACGGCAACTGTCGAACCGACGGCGGGGTCACAGGGCACAGCGACCGCGCCTGCGACCGAAGAGCCGACGTCATCAGCGACTGAGGTGCCTCAAACCCCTTCTGAGTGGCCGACTCCCACCCCGGGAACGACAGAACAGGCCGAGGAGCCGGATCCCGTCGAAACAGACATCGATGAGGAGGCGAGCGTCGAAGGCATATTCTCTGCGAAGGTCTCTTCGGTGGAATTCTTCTCCGTCGACTCCGATACGGCGCAGCCAGGTGAACTCGCCGGTCCGGCGGTTCGACTGGTTATCGATGTCGTGAATGACTCAAACGAGGCGATCGATCTCTCGGGCGCTGCTGTGAACCTCGACTATGGGTCCGACCACACACCCGCGGCCGTGGTCGGCGACCCGACATTGACGGGCCTCCCAGGGTCGATCGCGGCGGGCGAATCGGCCTCAGGAGAGTACTCTTTCACCCTTCCCGAAGACGCACGAGATCAAGTGCGAGTCAGCCTCGACGTCATCACTGGTGAGCCACAGGTGCTGTTCGAGGGGGCTCTCGAGGAGCACTGACCTACCTCTTACGCGGCGGCAGCTGCAAGCTTTCGAGACGGGACGCGCACGTGTGGCGCAATGATCGTCGAGAGTTGCGTCGCATACCCGTGCATTTCCGAGAACAGCCGTTTGTGAGCAGCACGGCTGTGCTGATGCTGATCCTCGATGTCGAGTGGAGGAGCAACACTCTTTCGTCCGAAACCAAGTCGGTTACGGCGTTCGTGATGCGGCAGCTGCAGCAGTCCTCGCGATTCGTGCAAAGCCTCGGCGAACGTGCGCAACGGCTCGGCCTCGTCGTTCCCAAACTTGGCCGGCACGAGTTCCGCCAGCAGTAGAGCTTCGCGCACCGTGAAAGTGCGGGATCGTGACGCGGGGTCGAGCGTTGCAGCGAGCCCGCGTTCGTTGCGGGTCGCAGTGAGAATGAGATCTGAGCTTGCAAGGTCGATGCCGCGCAGTCGCTGCGACCTATGCGCCGAACCAGCTTCTTGAGATCTTTGCGGCAGCGCAGTCAGAGCGACATCGCACATTGGCACGCCGCGCTGGGCCTTTGTGCCACGGCTGATCAACGACACGTTCGTGCCAAAGTTCTCGCCCAGCTGGTCCGCGATGAGGTATTCGAGGTACGCCGAACGGCACACGTTCTGCGCACAGATAAAGAGAATCTGGCCGGTCATCTCACACTCCCCGTGTTCTTACTCGCTTGCCTCACGAGAGCATTCGTCTTGGCTCCCACGCCAAGGTCTCGTTGAGGTCAATCGGCCTTGACTATTACGAGCTGGAAACTGGTGTCCTGATACACGGTGCCTGTCATGCACAATAGAGGAGGGCCCGGATCGCGTGCGCGGCCGCAGACCCAGGCTACGGAAAAGAGGGACCGGCGTGACACTGCGCGCATACGTGACGTCCTTACGTCGAAGCTGGATCGTCATCCTTGTGATCACCCTGCTTGGTGCGGGTATTGGCTACGGGTACGCTGCGGTTCAGACTCCGCAGTATGAAGCGACGGCGCAAGTGCTGATCACCGCGGCGCGCGGCGAGAGCACAAGCGAACTCGTGCAGGGTGCAACGTACGTGCAGACCCTGGTCGAGTCATATGCACTCGTTGCGAAGACGTCAACTGTGCTGCAGCCAGTGATCGACGAGCTGGGTCTTGACCTCTCCTCGCGTGAACTCGCAGAGCATGTCTCGGTCGACAACCCGCTCAACACCACGCTCCTCGACATCGTGGTCGTCGACGACGATCCGGCGTTCGCACGTAAGGCCGCCAATGCCATTGCTGAATCGCTCGCGACGGCCGTGCAGAGTCTCTCGCCTCAAAGCGACGACCAGGTTCCTTCTGTTCAGATCGACACGGTCGCGCCGGCGGATCTTCCCGAACAGCCCTTCTCGCCGAATACGAAGCTCCTGACGGTTGCCGGACTTGGCATCGGCTTGGTCATCGGTGTACTCATTGCATTGCTGCGTACGCTTTTGGCCACCCGTGTCACCTCGGCTTCCGACATCGAAGAGGTGACGAATGTGCCGATTCTCGGCTCTGTCGTCAAAGCAAGTCAGCCGTCGCTGACACGGGAACTGCTCTCGTCGTCGGCAGGAGTCGTGGCCGAGTCAGTTCGTGGCGTTGCTGCGAATATCCGATTCGCTGGGGTGGGCGACAGCCGGAGAGTGATCCTCATCACGTCGCCATCCGAAGGCGAGGGGAAGAGTTCTGTCGCGCTTGCCGTGGCACAGATCCTCGCTGAACAGAATCTCCGTGTTCTGATCATCGATGCAGATCTGCGTCGTGCATCGCTTGCTCACTACACTCAGTTGGAGGGTGCGGTCGGGTTGACAACTGTACTGCTTGGTGATGTCACGCAAGAAGACGCCGCGCAGACATGGGCAGACGGCGGCCTGCAGGTGCTGACCAGCGGGGTGCTGCCACCTAACCCTACTCAGTTGCTTTCATCCGAGCGCATGGCCGATGTCCTCAAGCAGGTCAGAGAGGATTACGACGTCATCCTCATCGACACAGCTCCCGTCAATTTGGTCAGCGATGCACTCCTCCTTGCCAACGTTTCAGATGGATTCGTTGTGGTCGCGCGCATCGGCAAGACAAAGCGGGAAGCACTGAGACGCGCCATCAGTGCGCTTGAAGCCACCCGCACACCGGTGCTCGGCATCATCAGTAACGGAGAGCGGCGTGCACAACTCTCCAACCCTTACTATCGTCCAGCGACGCCGTTGCTGCTCGGCT
>JASGDS010000240.1:0-18333 GCA_047607025.1 Microbacterium sp. | reverse complement strand
TGGCGCACCAAGATCGTGCTGCCTGTCTACTTCGTGCTGTGGATCAGCTTCATCGAGATGAACGACGCCGTCGGCGACCAGGGTGACAACATGTACCGCATCGCGTTGCTGCTGATGCTGTTCGCCGACCCGGCCAGGCACTGGTCGCTGGATGCCCGCAGGCGCGCGAAGGACGACTTCAAGACCCTGCTGCCGGTCGAGATCAGCAATCTGCTGCACAACCTGGCGCTCGTGTGCCTGGCCGCGCAGGTGTTCTTCGTCTACGGCTCCGGCGGTCTGTACAAGGCGGGAGGTGACCCATGGAAGGGCGGCTACGCCGTGTATGCGCCGCTCATGACCGAGCGGTTCGGCACCTGGCCCGTGCTCAGTCGGCTGATCACCGACTGGGGCCCTGCGGTCACGGTCGCCGCGTGGGGGTCCATCCTGCTGCAGATCGCGTTCCCGCTGATGCTGATGCGCCGGCCCACCCGCATCATCGCGCTGTTCGGCATCATGAGCTTCCACGTCGCGATCGGCCTGTTCATGGGGCTGCCGTTCTTCTCGATGGCGATGATCGGCATCGACTTCATCTTCATCCGCGACCGCACGTGGCGCCGTATCGCCCGCGCAATCCGTCGCGCTTTCGAACCTGTGCAGTGAGGTGCTGAGCCGACGGGATACACTGGGCTTCCGATCGATCCTTGGGCTGAGTGAGAGCATGCAAACTACCGTCGTCGGCGCGCGCGTGGTTGGTGCACCTCGTGTGAGAGAAGCGGGAGGCCTCGGGAGCCTGCCGCGCTACCCACGCGGGGTCATTCGGCGTTGGCTGCTGCGAGCGCTCTTCAGCGTGCCCTTCCTCCTGATCACCGCGATCCTTGCGCTCTCGGACAGTGAGTACTTCTTCGAGAACTCGGCGAATGCCCAGCTGCTGACCGAACTCGACGGGCTCGACGTGGGCTTCGAGGGCGTCGGCCTGCTCGCCGCCTTCTACCCGCCGATCACTCATGTCATCGCACTGATCGTGCCAGGCGGTGTCACCGGACTGGCCGTGTTGGCCTCGCTGCAGGCGGGCTACTTCCTGCAGCGGGTGGTCGAGTGGGGGGTCAGGCAGAGTTCGCGGGTGCTCGACCAGTCCGTCTTCCTGCTGCTCTATCTCGGCGTGCCGATGTTCGCCTTCCTCATCACCACCAACCTGGAAGTGACCCTCGGCATCGGGTTCTTCGCCCTCGCGATGATCGACCTGGTGCGGTTCGTCGTGTACGCGAACACGCAGGCGGGATTCCGCGCCGGTCTGCTGCTCGCGGGGGCGGCGCTCTCCGCACCCGCCTTCACCCTCGCGATCCTGATCTCGATCACCGTGACGCCGTTCCTCGTAGCCTCTCGCCGCGGGTCCAGATCGGCCAGTGCGTTCGTGATCGCGTTCCCCACGATCGGCGCATTCGGCACCGTCGCGCTGCTGCTCCTCGTCTTCGGCGGGCGTCTGGACACGCTGGTCACCGCAGGCGGATTCGCGTTCGACGCAGAAGCGCTGGATCGGCAGGGCATCCGCTTCAGCTCGCTCGCGGGATGGCTGTACTTCGTTCCGACGGTGGCGGGGATGGCGCTCGCGCTGATACTCGGCCGACCCGTCGTCATGCTGCTGCCACCCGTGCTCACCGCGTCGACGCTGTTGATGACGGCGCTCGGCATCACGCCGACCGGGTCATCCGGCATCGGATTCTTCGTGCTCATCGCTGTCACGATCGCAATGCTCCCTCGGCGGCTCAAAGGGTGGCGCCGAGCTGTCGTCCTTGCCGTGGGCGTCTCTCAGATCATCGTCGGCTGGCTGATGGCGCTGCTGACCTTTCCCGCGACGCGCGCCTGGTGCGACGCGCTGGTGCACGGATGGTGGTCATGACTCAGCAGGTGATCGAGGTATCGGACGAGATCGCGCACGCCGCGGCCTTCGGACTGTGGGAGCGCGACCCGCAGCGCTCTGCGCGACGCGTGCTGAGCCGAGCCCAGGGTTGGACGCTGGCGATCGCGCTCGTCGTGTTCCTCGGGTGCCTTGCGCTCTGGTGGCGTTCGACCGTCGTCGTCACCATTCTGGTCTTGAGCGTCGTGTTCCTGCTGGCGACGGCATTCAAGTTCTGGGTCTCGATGCGCGGCGCGCGATACGATCTCATCGATCGTATCGCGCCATCCGAGATCGCGGCTCTCGCCGACGACGATCTACCGATCTACACGATCCTGGTCCCGGTGTTCCGCGAGGCGAACATCGTGCATCAGCTCGTCGAGAATCTCGACGGCCTCGACTATCCGAAGGACAGACTCGAGATCCTCATCCTCGTCGAAGAGGAGGATGATGAGACTCGCGGCGCGATCCAGGCCGCGGGGATGCTGGAGTCTTTCCACGTCGTCATCGTGCCGAAGGGGCAGCCGCAGACCAAACCGCGCGCCTGCAACGCGGGTCTCGCGATCGCGAAGGGCGAGTACCTCGTCATCTACGACGCGGAGGATGCGCCGGAGCCGCTGCAGCTGAAGAAGGCGCTGCTCGCTTTCCGCCGTGCCGGTGATGACACCCTGGTCATCCAGGCGCCGTTGAACTACTTCAACGTCGGCGAGAACGTGCTCACCCGCATGTTCACGCTCGAGTACTCCTACTGGTTCGACTACATGCTCACGGGCCTCGAACAGGCGGCGCTGCCGATTCCGCTGGGCGGCACGTCCAATCATTTCCGCACCGATGCCCTGAGGCGCCTGGGTGGATGGGATCCGTTCAACGTCACGGAGGACGCCGATCTGGGCGTTCGCGCGAGCGTGCTGGGCGGTCGAGTGGGCGTCATCGATTCGGTGACCATGGAGGAGGCGAACACCTCCATCCCGAACTTCATCCGTCAGCGCAGCCGATGGATCAAGGGATACATGCAGACGACGCTCGTGCACGCGCGTTCTCCGCTTCGGCTGATCCGCGAGATCGGGCTGCGTCGATTCCTCGGGTTCGCCCTGCTGATCGCGGGCACCCCGCTCACCTTCCTCGGCGTGCTTCCGTTCATCCTGGTCATCATCATCACCTGGATCGTGCCGTCGAACATCATCGCGTCATACTTCCCGCTTCCCGTGCTGCTGGTGTCACTGGCGAACTTCCTCATAGGGAACGTGCTGATCGTGCACCTCAACATGATGGGGCCGTTCAAGCGCGGTCGATTCAGACTGGTGCCGTGGGCGATGCTGAACCCGTTGTACTGGATCCTGCATTCGATCGCCGCCTACAAGGGTCTTTGGCAGCTGATCACGAAGCCGCACTACTGGGAGAAGACCGAGCACGGTCTGACCCAGCAGACCCACTCCGAGTGAAGGGGATGTCGGCGCGGGACAATCGGTGGCGCTGACCGGGCGAGGAGAATTTGTCAAGTCTCGACAATCTAATCGCGATGCCTTTGTCGAGCCCGTAGCGTGGAAGCATCTTCTCCGCGACTCGCGGAGCATCCGTCCGGCACCCTCACGAGGAGGAACCGAAATGGTCGACGTCGTCGCACGCCCTGAAGCATCCGTAGATTCCACGACCGATCTCGACGTCGCCTCGCTCACCGACCTGCTCATGGGAACGTGGGCTCCCATCCGTCGCGAAGCGCGCGAGATGATCAAGGACGAGGCGTTCTGGAAGATCGAGGGGCAGCCGCTCGCCGAGCACCGCGTGCGTACGAAGAACCAGGTGCAGCTGCTCGCAGACAACAAGGCGGGCGGGCGCGCCTACCCGGTCGAGTACGGCGGAGGCAACACGCAAGGTGGCAACCTCGCCGGCTTCGAGGAGCTCGTGCTGGCCGACCCGTCGCTGCAGATCAAGTCGGGGGTGCAGTGGGGGCTGTTCGGCAGCGCGGTGTTCCAGCTCGGCACCAAGCAGCACCACGACGCGTGGCTCAATGACATCAGGGAGTTCCGCATTCCAGGCGCCTTCGCCATGACCGAGATCGGCCACGGCTCCGATGTGGCGTCGATCGGTACCACTGCTACCTACGACCCCGCCACGGAGGAGTTCGTCATCCACACGCCCTTCAAGGGTGCGTGGAAGGAGTTCCTCGGGAACGCAGGCAGCGACGGGATCGCCGCGACGGTGTTCGCGCAGCTCATCACGGGCGGCGTGAACTACGGAGTGCACTGCTTCTATGTGCCGATTCGGGATGCCGACGGAGCATGGCTGCCCGGCGTCGGCGGCGTCGACGACGGACCGAAGGGCGGCCTCAACGGCATCGACAACGGCCGCCTGCACTTCGACCACGTGCGCATTCCGCGATTCAACCTGCTCAACCGCTACGGTGATGTCGCCGCGGACGGAACCTACTCGAGCCCGATCCCCAGCACCGGGCGCCGCTTCTTCACGATGCTCGGCGCTCTCGTGCAGGGACGCGTGTCGCTCGACGGCGCCTCGACATGGGCATCCGCCCTCGGACTCGACATCGCGATCACCTACGCCAACCAGCGCCGCCAGTTCGACAACACCGGTCGCGGCGAGACCGTGCTGCTCGACTACGGCAAGCACAAGCGTCGCCTGCTGCCGCGCTTGGCGACCACTTACGCTCAGGCGTTCGCGCACGAAGAGCTTCTGGTGAAGTTCGACGGCGTCTTCAGCGGCGTCGCCGACACCGAAGACAACCGCAACGACCTCGAGACGCTCGCCGCCGCGCTGAAGCCGCTGTCGACCTGGCACGCGCTCGACGCGCTGCAGGAATGCCGTGAGGCGTGCGGCGGTGCGGGGTTCATCGCCGAGAACCGCCTCACCTCGCTGCGTGCCGACCTCGACGTGTATGTCACGTTCGAGGGCGACAACAACGTGCTGCTGCAGCTCGTCGGCAAGCGACTGCTGACCGACTACGCCGAGCAGTTCAAGGGCAAGGATGCCAAGGCCCTCGCCGCGTTCGCCGTCGGTGAGACCGCGGGCAAGCTGTTCCACGGCGCGGGGCTGCGCCGTCTCGGTCAGCGCGTCGCCGACCTCGGCTCCACCGCGCGGTCGGTCGAGCTCGGGCTGCGTGCAGATGACCAGCGCGAGCTGCTCACCGAACGCGTCCACCGGATGGTCGCCGACGTGGCCGCCGCGCTTCGCCCGGCATCCAAACTCTCGCCGGCCGAGGGCTTCGACGCCTTCAACGACAACCAGGTGCAGCTGCTCGAGGCCGCTCGTGCCCACGGCGAGCTGCTGCAGTGGGAGGCGTTCAGCGACGCGCTCGCGAAGATCGAGGATGAGCACACGCGCGAGGTCATGACCTGGGTGCGCGACCTGTTCGGGCTCGGACTCATCGAGAAGCACCTGTCGTGGTACATCATCGCCGGGCGCCTCTCGACGCAGCGTGCCGCCGCCGTCTCGTCGTACATCGACCGGCTCTGCAGCAGGCTGCGGCCCTACGCGCAGCAGCTCGTCGACGCGTTCGCGTTCGAGCCAGAGCACGTGCGCGCCCCCATCGCCCTGGGTGGCGAGCAGGGGCGGCAGGATGAGGCGGCGGAGCACTACGCGGCACTCGCGGCATCCGGTGAGGCGCCCATCCCCGAGAAGAACGCGAAGAAGCGCTGATACGTTGCGGTCCGTCTGACGCTCAGCGGTCGAAACGACCCGTTGTACCCGCCATTCGTCAGACGGACCGCAGTGTGTCAGGTTATCTGTCGCGCGAACCCCGCCGATTCATGCTACGAAAGAAGGGTGAGCACCGAACCGACCGCGCATGAAGCAGCCGACTGCCCCGACTGCTTCGAGGAACTGACCGCGGACCACGAGTTCTGGCAGGTGCGCCCCGTCGGCTCACGCCTGGTCGGGCTCGTCGTTCACCGTGACGGGATGCCGTCGGTGACGCA
Source organism: Microbacterium sp. (assembly GCA_047607025.1). Classification (GTDB taxonomy): domain Bacteria; phylum Actinomycetota; class Actinomycetes; order Actinomycetales; family Microbacteriaceae; genus Microbacterium. The sequence goes on along the minus strand of JASGDS010000240.1, from coordinate 12,531 downwards.
GCAGCGCGAAGACCTCACGCGGTTCGGCGTGCCGATCGCCGGCTTCCGCCATCCTGCCCCCGACGTGATGGAGTCATGGCAGGATCGCCTCGCCCGCCTGTTCGACCGCCTCACCTCGGGTGACGTGCTTGTGGTCACCAGCGTGCACGCGCTCGGTCGCGACGCGTCGGAGGAGACCCGCACCATCCAGGGGCTCGCGAAGCACGGCGTCGTCGTGAAGGTGCTGGAGCACGGCAAGACCCATCTCGCCGATGCCTGATACTTGGCGGCACTTCTGACACATGGCGGGCCGGATGGCCCCGCTGGCCCGCAGAACGTCGGGCGACCCGCAATGTGTCAGTCTGATGCCACACCTGACGCTGGACGGTTCTGCTGACGGATGGCGGTCGAGACGGCCGGTTGTGACCGCCGGGGGTCAGATGTCCCGCAACCTGTCAGGCGTAGTCGCGGACCCGGCTGAGCGCGGCGAGGACCGCCGCCTGCACCGACATCCAGTCGTGGATGACTTGAGCGTAGCTGAACCGAAGGGTTTCGTACCCCTGCGCTGATGCAGCGGCGTCGCGAACGCGGTCGCGCTGCCAGGCGATGTCGCCGTCATGAAACTCTCGGCCATCCACTTCGAGGATGAGTCGCCCGCCGGCGAGAAAGTCGACGTAGCCGACGCCAGGAATCTTCACCTGCGTCTCCAGCGAGATTCCGATGAGGTGCAGTCGCAGCCGCAGCAGCGATTCCAGCCCGCTGTCTGCATCAGCCCGGGCGAACCCGATCAGCCACCGCGAGACGGATGGCAACTGATCGCGGATGCGAGTGCATGCCGATCGCGAGATCAGCCGCAGCCGAAGGGCCGATTCCAGCGAGGCGAAGAACGCCTCGTCTCCTGCGCATCGGTGCAGGTGCACGAGCGCCGTCTCCACCTCGACGACACCAAGACCTGCGCTTCCACGTCCGAAGTGACTGATGCAGGTGCAGCCAGGATGCGCTCGTGGATGCCCCTTGCCGCCGAGCCAGACGTGCGGAGCGTCGTTCAGTGGCAGAGCCCACACGCCTCGATGTCGCAGCGCGGAAACACAGGTGAGCATCCCGCCGTGCAGCGCTGCCGCGCGGATGTCGGATGGCAGCGTCTCAAGCGCATAGACGCCGACGCGCAGTCGAAGGATGCGCCCGCGCTTCACGAGCTGCGACAGCGCCTCGCGATTGAAGCCAAATCGCTGCAGCTGCGCTCCGAAGGCGATGCCGCCGAGTGCGACGAGGACCGAAACGGGATCGTTCATAGATCCAGCGTGACGCGTCTGCCCCCCGCTCGTCGGGCGATGGGCCATCCTGTGGATATATCACGGCCTGCGTGGTCCACTGTCCACAGCTATACGGGCGAGGTCGGTGTGACGTCACCTGACACACAGCGGGCGGACTGACACATGGCGGGTCGGATGGCCGTTTCGGCCCGCAGAACGTCAGGCGGCCCGCCACGTGTCAGGCGATGAGGGCGAGCGACTTCAGCTTGGCCTCGACATCGTCGTTCGACGGCTCGACGTGGTGCGTGGCGTCTGGGTAGACGACGACCGGGATGTTCGTGCGGCCGGAGATCTCCTTGGCCACCTCGGCCGCGGTCGGGTCGGCCTCGAGGTCGACGTAGGTGTAGGTGACGCCGAGCCCGTCGAGCTGAGCCTTGGTGCGTCGGCAGTCGCGGCACCACTCGGCGCCGAACATCGTGATGGTCTGAGGGTCCACAGAAGTCATACCCCCAAGAATACGCTCACCCAGTGTTCTGCAGGCCGGCCGCGACACCCGACACGGTCAGAAGCAGCAGCCGCTTGAGCTCGGGATCGGCCTCGTCCTGGCTGCGCAGACCTCTCAGCGCCCTCAGCTGCAGCAGCGACAGTGCGTCGACGTAGGGGCTGCGCAGCTTCACGGCCCGCTGCAGCACCGGCTTGTTGGCGAGCACCTCGCCGCCGCCCGCGATCTGCACGACCCAGTCGCGGGTGAGGGTCATCTCCTCCAGCACGAGGGATGCCAGGTCGTCGCGGTCGCCGAGGGCGAGATACTGGCGGGCAAGGCGCACATCCGTCTTGGCGAGACTCATGGCGACGTTGTCGATCATCGTCTGGAACAGCGGCCACTGCGCGTACGCCTCCTGCAGCAGCGAGAGGTCGCCGACGGCGGCGAGCGCCGTGCCCAGCCCGAACCATCCGGCCAGATTGATGCGCGCCTGCGTCCACGAGAACACCCACGGGATCGCACGCAGGTCTTCCAGCGACTCCACCGACAGCCCGCGGCGGGCGGGGCGTGAGCCGAGTGGCAGCAGCCCCACCTCTTCCATCGGCGTCACCGTCGCGAACCACGGGGCGAAACCTGGGGCCTTCACCAGCTCGAAGAACCGCTCGCGGCTGGTCGTGCGCATCGTCTCGGCGACCGCAGAGAATCGCTCGGCGGCGTCGCTGTTGCGCTGCTCGTTCGAAGGCGATGAGGCGGTGAGCACGGCGGCCAGAACCTGATCGATGTGCCGGATGGCGATGTCGGGGTCGCCGTAGCGGGCGAAGATCACCTCGCCCTGCTCGGTGAGCTTGAAGCGGCCGTCGACCGAGTGCGGCGGCTGCGCCAGAATGGCGCTGTTGGCGGGTCCGCCTCCGCGCCCGAGGGCGCCGCCCCTGCCGTGGAACAGGGTCAGCTCGATGTCGTGCTGCTTCGCCCAGTCGGCGATCGCGGCCTGCGCCTCGTACAGCGCGAGGGTGGCGGCGACGGGGCCGACGTCCTTCGACGAATCGGAGTAGCCGAGCATGACCTCCATGCGGCGGCCGGTGGCATCGAGCCTGTCGGCGAATTCGGGATGGCCGATGATCTCCTCGAGGATTCCTGGTGCCGCCTGCAGGTCATCGAATGTCTCGAACAGCGGGATGACGTCGAGCCGTGGCGCGCGGCCGAGGGAGCCGGCGGCGTATGCGGCGAGGCGGCGCACGTTCAGCAGGTCTTCTGCCGACTGCGTGAATGACACGATGTAGCGGCCGGCCGCGCGCTCGCCGTAGCGCTCCTGCAGCGAGGCGATCGTGCGGAGGGTGTCGAGCACCTCGTTCGTCTCGGCGCTGCGCTCGCCGCCGCCATCCAGCTCGGTCAGCACCCGGCGGTGCACGGCGGAGTGCTGGCGCACCTCGAGCTCTGCCAGGTGGAAGCCGTAGGTCTCGACCTGCCAGATCAGGGTCTGCAGCTCGCCATACGCCTGCCGCGGGGCACCGGCCGCGACGAGCGAGGCCTGCACGACGCGCAGTTCGTCGAGCAGCTGCTCCGGCGCCGCGTAGGCGAGGTCGGCGTTACGGGTGCGGGTGGCGGCGATGCGTCGGGTGATGAGCAGCATGACGCGTCGGTGCGGCTCGCCTGGCGAGCGCTTCGCGACCTCGGCGGCCGCGTCTTCATCGCTCAGCCGCAGCGCCTCCCAGAGGGCCAGCAGCTCGGCGCTCGGCACGGTCGTTCCGGAGTCGAGGGTCAGCTCGCGGCCGATGCGGCCCGCGGCGCGCTCCAGCCCCAGCAGCACGTGCTCGCTGGCGATCGCGGCGGCGCGCTTGGTGACGGTTGCCGTGACGAAGGGGTTGCCGTCGCGGTCGCCTCCGACCCAGGTGCCCACGCGCACGAACGGTCGAACGATCGGCTCGCGTCCGCCGGTGCCGCCGCCGATGAGGTCGTCGACGCGGCGGTAGGCCGCAGGAACCGCGGTGAACAGGGTGTCGTCGAACACCGCCATGATCGAGCGCACCTCGTCGGCGGGTGTCGGCTTCTCGGCGCGGATGGGCGCGGTGCGCCAGAGCACGTCGACCTCTTCGAGCATGCGCCCGACGAGGCGCAGCTGAGCCGGCCCGGAGGGCGTGACGTCGTTCTCGACGAGCATGTCGGACAGTCGCCTGATGCTCGTGGAGATGGCACGGCGCCTCGCCTCGGTCGGGTGCGCGGTGAACACGGGGTGGAAGCGCATCTCGTGCAGGCGCTCGAGGGCGGCATCCTGGCCGATCTCGCCTACCAGCGCGGCGAAAGCGCCCGCCGTCGTCGTGCGGGAGGGAGGGCCATCCGGAGTCTCGAGGTCGCGTGTGCGCAGCACGCGCACGCGCTGGTGCTCTTCGGCGAGGTTCACCAGGTGGAAGTAGCAGGTGAACGCGCGCGCGACCTCATCGGCCCGCGCCGTCGTGAACGACTCGGCGATCTCGCTCGCGCGCTCGAGGGCCTCCGGCGTGGGGTCGGTGTAGGCGTCGATGGTGGCGTGGCGCAGGCGCTCGACATCGTCGAACAGCCCCTCCGAGCCGCTTTCGCGCAGCACGCGGCCCAGCAGCGAGCCGAGCAGACCGACATCCGAACGCATCGGCTCGGGCACATCCTGTTCTGCCTCCAGGCGTCCTGCGAGGTCGACGATCTGCGTGATGGGCGGCTGTTGCATAACTGCAACGCTACCGGCCTTGTGTTGCCTGCCGATAAACCGCCATGGCAGAATCGGAAGCATCACGCGACGGTCGGGGGCTGAGCGCGAGATCGGCACGAGCGGGGTGAGCGCAGTATGGAAGACGAGGTGACCTCGCGCGCTGTCATGCCGGATGTCGACATGGCGGGCAAGGAAGCGGATGCACCTCCCGCGCGGTGGGAGCGGGCGGCCGCGCTGTTCACCCAGTGGCGCGACGGCGACTCGCGGGCGATCGATGAACTGGTGCGCCTGATGACGCCGACGCTGTGGCACATCGTGCGCTCGTACGGGCTGCGGGCCGAGATCGCGGAGGACGTGCTGCAGGTGACGTGGCTGGCGCTCGTGCGCAAGCATGAGTCGATCGCCAGCCCGCAGGCGGTGTCGAGCTGGCTGACGACGACGGCGAGGCGTGAGGCGTGGCGGTCGTCGAAGATCGACAACCGCTCGATCTCGCACGAGGTCGAGCAGCTCGAGCTCGAGCTTCCGACGGCGTCGTCGGCCGAAGACGATGCGACGGCGCGGGTGGAGCAGAAGCGGCTGTGGGATGCCGTGATGACGCTGGATGGCCGGTGCCAGCAGCTGCTGCGGATCATCGCGTTCGAGGACAAGCCAGACTATGCGCGCATCGCGACAGACCTCAAGATGCCGGTGGGAAGCATCGGACCGACGAGGCAGAGATGCTTGAAGAAGCTCCGAGAAAAGCTGTAAGAACGTATTTAAGGAGCTACTTGCACTTCTTAACTTCGGGGGAAGGAGTCGAGGAACATCATGCAGAACCAGAACGAGCTGCCAGAGGGCGATGAAGAACTGCTGGCAGAGATGCGGTCGGCCTATGCGGCGTACGACGACCTGCCCGCCGGTCTGACGAACCGTCTGATCGCCGCCATCGCGGTGGAGGATGTCGATCGGGAGTTCGATCTGCTGACGCTCGTGGAGGGTGCAGCTCAGGCGGCCGTGCGATCGGTCGGCGGGTTGACGACGCTCGAGTTCAGCGATGACGGCGCACAGGTGCTGGTGCAGATCGGACCGGACGAGAGGGGCGACTGCCGAGTCGACGGATGGACGAGCAGCGCCGTGTTTGCAGCGAAGCTGCTGCAGGACGACGGTGCGGAGTGGTCGGCCATCATCGATGACGGAGCCGCCAAGTTCTCCTTTCCGAAGGTGCCGACGGCGCTTTCGCGTGTGCGACTCGTCGTCGAGCAGGATGGCGGAACGCGCGAGATCGCGACGCCGTGGTTCGAGTTGAAGGCCGCCTGAACCGAGCCGAGATCGGTCCTGTTCACACGGGATAGGATCGCCGCATGACATCGAGTGCCGCTGAGCTGTATCAGCGGGGCGTCGATCAGGCCAACAACCAGAAGCTGGTGCAGGCGACGCGAACGCTGACGCGCGCGTTCGAGGCGACGGACGATCCCGAGCTGCAGGCGCAGATCAACGGTTCGCTCGCGTATGCCATGTCGCAGCAGGGGCACGGTGAGCAGGCAGAGGCGCTGTGCCGTGAGACCCTCGCGGATCAGACGCTGTCGGATTCGACACGCATTCTCGTGCTCGGGCAGCTCGGCACGGTGCTGCTGCACGCGGGCCGCTGGCGCGAGTCGACGGATGCTCTGACGGAGGCGCTGCAGCGGGAGACGGACCGCGAGAGGCGGGCCAGTCTGCTGATGAATCGCAGCGTCGCCGCCATGCGTCTGCTCGACCTGGTGCTCGCCAGGCACGACCTCGAGGAGGCGATCGAGTGCTTCCCCGAGGGAGAGGAGGGCGAGCTCGATCGGGCTTTCGCCACACACAATCTCGGCTATCTCAGTCTGCTGCAGGGTGACATCATCGAGGCGTTGCGGCTCATGGACGAGGCGAGGCCGCTGGTCTCATCGTCGCCGGCGGCGGCGGCGATCTGCGATGTCGACCGCGCGGAGGCGCTGCGGGAGGCGGGGGATGTCGCAGACGCCGACCGACTGCTCGAGAGCGCGGCGGCGGAGTTCGGTCGGCAGAGGATGCCGCAGGCGCGTGCGGAGGCGGAGCTTGCGCTGGCGATCTCGCAGCTGACCTTCGAGTCGGACAGGGCGATCGCGACGGCCAGGCGCGCGGCGACGCGGTTCCGGCGGGTGGGCAGTGAGGTGTGGGCGCTGCGGGCCGATGCGGTGGGGCTTCGCGCGCGTATGGTGCGCCTGCCATCGGCGTCGACGCGGCATGCGTCGAGGTATCCGACGAAGGACGACGTGGAGAAGGTGGCGCGAGCGCTCGTGGCGCATCATCAGCGTGCGGACGCCCGTGTCCTGCGATTCTCGTTCGTGGCATCCGAGTCTCGTCGTGGTGCGCCGCCCAAGCGTGCGCCACGGTTGGAGCCGGGAGATTCGCTCAACGTGCGGGTGATCGGGCACGAGGCGCGTGCGGCGCGATCGACGGCGCTGAGGCGCGATGCGGATGCCAGGTGCTCTGCGGCGGCGGGGCTGGAGGAGCTGAGCGACTGGGTCGCATCATTCGGGGCGCTCGACCTGCTCACGTCGGTTGCTCACAAGGCGACGGGCCTGCTCATGGAGGGGGCGGCGGCGGCGGTCAGGTCGGGCGACGCGTCGCTCGTGTTCGAGTGGGCAGAGCGGGCCCGCCACTTCAACAACCAGGTTGCGCCGCTGAGGCCGCCTCCCGATCCAGAGCTCGCCGCCGATCTTGCGCAGCTGCGCACCCTGCGGCTGCAGCTGCGAGATGGCGTCGATGGCCCGAACTGGGTGGACAACCCCGCCGTCGTCGCGCTGCGCTCGCGGATGAGCGACCGGCAGTGGGTGCACACGGCGGCGACCGAGGGCATCGCTGCGACCACGCTGAGCGAGGTGAGGGCCGAGCTGCATGAAGATGAGGCGCTGCTCTCGTACATCGTCATTCGCGGCGGGCTCGTGTGCCTCGCGATTCCCGGTGATCCGCAGCGCCAGCCTTCGATCATCCGACTGCCGTGGCGGCGTGTTCAGGCGGCGCAGCGCGGTCTGCGCGGTGGTCTGGAAATGGTCGCCACGACGTATGGCTCGCGTGCGGGCACCATCGTGCGTCGCGATGTCGATCAGCGGTTGGAGGCCATCTCGCATTTGTTGCTGGATCGTGCGATCGACGCGGTGGGTGACCCGGGGCGAGTGGTGCTCACCATTCCCGGCGCGCTCCGCGAGGTGGCATGGCAGATGATGCCCGCTCTGCGCGACCGGCTGATCACCATCCCGCAGTCTGTGTCGGTGTGGATGGCGCAGCGTCAGACGCCGCTGTCGCTGCGGTCGGCCGGGTTTGCGGCTGGACCCGACATTCCGCGTGCCGAGGTCGAGGTGATGACGGCGGCGGTTCCTTGGGGACCACGCGCGACGGTCATCATGCGCGAACGGGCGACGTCCGCTGCGGTGACGACGCTTGCGAACGAGGTCGATGTGCTGCACGTGGCGGCGCATGGTCGGCATGTGTCGACATCGCCCATGTTGAGTGGGTTCCGGCTCGCGGATGGACCGCTGTTCGGGTACGACATCGACCTGATCGAGAATGTTCCCGACCTCATCGTGCTGTCGGCGTGTGAGCTGGGCCGGTCGACGAGGCGCGGGGGTGACGAGACGATCGGCATGGTCAGGTCATGGCAGCACGCGGGGGCGCAGTGCGTGATCGCGTCGCCCGTCGTGATCGCCGACGAGGTCGCAGCCGAGGTACTCAGCGCCATGCACGAGGGCCTTGCGGCTGGGAACGACCCGGCGCAGTCGCTGTATCTCGCCAGTGTCGCGACCGGTCACACGACGCCGTTCGTGGCGTACGGTTCGGCGTTCTGAGCGATCAGCGGGCGATGGCGGCAGCGGCCGGGTTCGACAGCGCGTCGAGGGCGCGGCGCAGCGCGGTGCTCGACGTGTGCGCGGTGTAGGGGAAGTAGACGACCTCGACGCCGACGGCGGCGAACTCGCGTTCGAGGCGCAGGCCCTTCTCGGTGCCGCGCCAGTCGTCGCCCTTGAAGAAGTGGGTGAAGCCGACGTCGCGCCAGGTGTCGAGCTTGTTCGGCACGGTCTCGACGTGCACGTCGTCGACGTACTGGATGGCGCGCACGATCTCGGCGCGCTCAGCGGTCGGGATGACGCTCTCGATGCCCTTCACCTCACGCAGCATCTCGTCGCTCACCACACCGGCGACGAGCACATCGCACTGGCTCTTGGCGTGCTTGAGCAGGTTGAGGTGACCGATGTGGAACAGGTCGAAGGCTCCTGCGGCGTATCCGATGCGCTTCATGCGGCTCCTCTGAGCGAGATCGTGTGAACGTGGAGAGGCCGTCCCGGCGCCGTGTGTGAGAGATTGCGCCGGGACGGCGAAGGAGCGATTGCGCTCCTTGTTGTCGTGCGCGCGGGGCGCGCCGCGACGACCGGGGATGACAGCGATCGGGGGTTTCGCTGCTCCACCGGCGGCTTGACGAGGCAGGGAGAGAGGCTGCGTGTTCGCACTGCCTGCTCCCTTCCCCGTGCCCTGCACGGACTGATATGGGGAGGTCCGTGTCGGGGTGCGCAGGGCGGTTGCCGTTAAGCCCCGACAGAGTTAAGGAGCCGGCGCGCGAGCGCCTGATACGTCGAAGAGTCCGAACGTCTGACGGTGGTGGCGCCTTTACAATCAAAGGGCCGAACGGAACTGTTCCTCGGCATCTATCAGGTATCGGGAGTCGCAGTGGCGGAGTCGGTCATTGAGTCATATCGCCGCCTCGCGGCCGCACAGAAAGGGCATGCGCGGGGGGCACCCGCATACTCGGTCTATGTGAATCGCAAGGTAGGTCGCGTGCTTGCGGCGGCTGCGCACAGCCTCGGTCTGACGCCGAACCTGGTCACGGTCGTGAGCGCGGTCTGCACCTTCAGCGGGCTCGTGCTGCTCGTCGCTCTACCCGCTCGATGGTGGACGGGCGTCCTCGTCGGAGTCCTTCTCATTCTCGGCTATGCCTGGGATTCTGCCGACGGGCAGGTAGCTCGCCTTCGTGGAGGTGGAAGTCTGGCAGGGGAGTGGCTGGACCACTTTGTCGATGCGTTCAAGATCGCGTCGCTTCACCTCTGTGTGCTCGTCGCGCTCTCGCTGCACACAGAGGTCGGGAGGACAGCGTGGATGATCATCCCACTGGGCTTCTCCGTCGTCTCGGTCGTCAATTTCTTCGGCATGCTGCTCAACGACCTCTTGAAGGGAAAAAAGGGGGTGCAGTCCACGCACGCGCGCGGCGGCGGAACATTTCTGCGTTCCTTGATCCTCGTGCCCACCGACTACGGTCTGCTCTGCCTCATCTTCCTCATCTGGGGATGGACAGCCGGGTTCCTCGTCGCATACGCCTTGCTGGCGTTTGCGAACGCCGCCTTCCTGTTGCTTGCTGCGGTGAAGTGGTTCCGTGAGATGCGGACGCTCGATCAGTCCCCGTCTTCAATTGATAAGCATAGCTAAGACATAAACAGGGTGAGAAATGTTGTAAAATTGTGAGCTGACAGAGACTTTCGTTAATAATGGGTGAACGTCAGCAGGTGGGCCCGACCACCTGTCTCCCCCGATTGACGAGAGAAGGCAACCCTGTGTCCCCCGAACCCCGTGTTGTACTTGCCCCTAGACGTCGAGCCCGGAAAGCACGCAAGGTGCGGCGGCGACGATTGCTTGCCGGGCTCAGCTCGGCGACAGCACTGATCGTCGGGGCTCTGGCGGTGATCGTCACTGCTCCCGCTGGTGCCGTTGAAACAGATGTCGTGGTCGCGCCGACGAAGACCGTTTACGTGCCGCTTGATGGCAGCGATGCGGCAGCTGCGGCGTTTTCCTTCTCAAGCGAGCAGTTGCAGGGCGGCTCCGCCTACCTGCAGACCGCCGTGCGCGTGGACGGCAATGATTCGTACGTCCTGCAGACCCGCGTATTCCCCGACGGCAAGATCAACGCTTCGATCCGGAGAGCTGAAGGTGGGGAGTCTCTGATCCTTCTGGCGCCCACGCTCACGCCGTTCTCAGCCTCGGGGAATGTCGAGGTCACGCTCAGCCTCACTGCCCGGGGCACCTCCACAGTCGATTTGTATGGCACCGTCGCAATTGCGGGTCAAGAATTCGCAGTGGCTGCCGAGGACCGATCCTCCGAACGACTCGCTTCAGGTATCTCTGCGCGCGCGGGGGTCTACGCAGGTCAAGGCCTCACCAAGCACATCTCGGTGAGCGTTAAGCCGTCGCCCGTCGAGTCCATCGCTCCGACAAGCGACGACCCCGAGCAGCCCTCAGCATCCCCGACTCTCAGCGCAACCCCTGAGGTCCCCGTCGTTGTGACCAGGTCGCCAAGCCCGACGTCGACCACAACAGCGTCGCCCTCTGCGTCGCCGACACCCAGCCGAGAGGCGACATCGGTGCCCGAGTTGACTCCAACCCCGGGACTGGTACCGCCGATAACCGCCCCGGCATCACCAACCGCGAGTCCGACGCCGTCTGCGACCGCGACGCCGTCTGCGACCGCGACGCCGTCTGCGACCGCGACGCCGAGTGCGACCGCGACGCCGACGCCGAGCGCGTCGAAGACTCCCGAAGAGCCCGACGAATCGAGCGCATTCCCCTCGTCTTCGACCACTGGCGTTCCAGCAGGCACAGAGCTCACTGAGTATGACGGTGACCTCGTTATTACTGATGCGAACACCGTGATCGATGGATTCGAAGTGCACGGCACGATCACGATTGCCGCTCCGGGTGTGGTGATCAAGAACACTCGTGTCATTGGCGGGACGACCCCCGGTGACAGCGGTCTCGTGAACAACATCGCGTCCGGAGACTCGTTTGAGATCATCGATTCAGAACTCGTACCCCAGGTGCAGTCGACTCTGTGGAACGGCATCATGGGCAGCAACTTCACGGCGACGCGTGTCAACATCCATGGAGTTGTGGATCCGATCCATATTATCGGCGACAACGTTACCGTCACTGACTCCTATCTACACGACACCTATCATCTCGAGCAGGATCCACTGCGCGACTACACGCCCACGCATGACGACATCGTGCAGATTCAGATCGGCAAGAACCTCTTGTTCGAGAACAACACCATGTCTGGTTCGCAGAACACGGTCTTCATGGTCACCCAGGATCGTGGAAGCGTAGGCGACATGACCATCAGCGACAACTATCTAGATGGCGGAAACTGCTCGATCAACGTAAATGAGAAGTCGAATGGTCCGCTGTCCGACGTGCTGATTGATGGCAACCTGTTCGGGCCGAACCGGACCATCAGCTACTGCGCTGTCTACATCCCTCCGACCAGCGATATCACGCTCACAGAGAACTATTGGGAGGCGACAGGCGAACTCGTAGAGCCAGTCTGGCGATACTGATCAAAGCGCGCGTGTCGTGAGAGCCCCGCGGACTCCGCGGGGCTCTCACGCGCAGAGCGCGGCAGGCCGGGAAAAATACATGTTCGGATAGAAATCACAGAAAACTTCTTGACGCTGCCTCCAGGCATTCGGCATCATAGGTCTTCAACCTCTCCCGCTGTGGTGACTCCTCGCCCCCGAACGATCGTGAGCCGCTATGATCCGACCGACCCTCAGAACTCGACTTCGCGCACTCGCATCCGTCGCTGTCTGCGTCTTTGCTCTGACAGTAGCTTTTTCCGAATCTGCTGCTGCCGCGGCCTCGGGTGCGATACCGTCACGCATCATCAGTGCGGCAGCGATGAAGACGGCTTATCCGTCGGCTTCCACGACAGGTGTCCCCTCCAACATAAAACTCAGTACACATGACGGGAACATCGTCATCACGAAGGCGAACACGATTCTGACCGGTCTGCTGATCAAAGGAACGGTGACCGTCAAGGCATCGGGCGTCTTGATCAAGAACTGCAAGATCGTAGGGGGCAAGACGCCAGGCAACAGCGGCCTTGTCAATAACCTCTCGACAGGTTCCAAATTCACGATCGTCGACTCAGAGCTGGTACCGCAGGTGAGCTCCACCCTGTGGAACGGAATCATGGGGAAGAACTTCACGGCCACCCGCGTGAACATCCATGGTGTCGTGGATGCCATACATCTGACAGGCGGCAACGTGACGATTCAGAACTCCTTCCTCCACGACACGAAGCACCTGGAGAAGGACCCACTTCGGGACTACACACC
>JASGDS010000239.1:0-7805 GCA_047607025.1 Microbacterium sp. | reverse complement strand
GACGCCGCCCGGGTGCCCGCGGAAGACCGCCTTGAACTCGTCGGAGCTCACGGCCTGCTCGAAGTGCGTGGAGTACCCTTCGACAGGCTCAGGGGCCTCAACAGGCTCAGGGGCCTCAACAGGCTCAGGGGCCGGATTCGAGTTCGGCTGCGCGTTCTGGTCGGTCATGAGATCGACGTTAGTCGCGCCAGGGACCGGTGGCGCGGCACGATGTCATCCGGCGAAACAGTCAACAGGACGAGCCGTCAGATCTCGATGTCGTCGCCGGCCTCGAGCGCGAAGAACTCGCCCCCGCCCTGCTCGGTCGCCCATTGCAGGCGTGCGCGGTGCGCTCCGATGCCGGCGGGCGAGAGCAACGCGTCGTGTGTGCCGAACGCGCGCCTGGGCGCTGTGGCGAGCACGAAGTCCATCGCCTCGCCGATCTTCAGCCAGGGCGCGCTGAGCGGCGCGGCGAGCAGTTCGACGGGATGGCCATCCGGCACGGCGTACGAATCGCCGGGGTAGTAGAACGCGTCATCGACGAGCACGCCGACGTTGTCGACGAGCGGCACGCTGGAGTGTATCTCGTTGTGCGTGCCGCCGAAGAACTCCAGCCGGAAGGATCCTGCCTCCACCACGTCGCCGGGCGCAACCTCCGTGACGCCCTCCGCCGCGGCCGCGACGGCCGGGGTCGAGTACACCGGGACTCCGGGGAAGGCGGCGCGGATGGCGTCGAGGTGTGCGGGCGTCCAGTGGTCCGGATGCTCGTGCGTGATCACCACGCCGACGACGCCGTGCAGTCCGTGCAGCTGTCGCGTGAAATTGCCCGGGTCGATGACGAGCGTCTCCTCGCCCTTCTCGATCCGCAGGGTCGCATGTTCGTGCTTCGTGACGCGCATGCCACAAGGCTACGCGATCACGTCGCCGATCAGGTCCCCAGCGTGCCGAGGTAGAGGCCGATCACCTTGGGGTCGTTCAGCAGATCACGGCCCGTGCCTGTGTACGCGTCCCTGCCCTGATCGAGCACATAGCCTCGGTCGCAGATCTGCAGGCAGCGGCGGGCGTTCTGCTCGACCATGATGGTCGTCACGCCTGCCTTGTTGATCTCCGACACCCGCAGGAACGCCTCGTCCTGACGCGAAGGCGACAGACCCGCGCTCGGCTCATCCAGCAGCAGCACGTGCGGATTCATCATCAGCGCACGACCCATCGCCACCATCTGGCGCTCACCGCCCGACAGCGAGCCGGCCCGCTGCTGCAGCCGCTTGGCGAGGTCGGGGAAGATCGAGGTCACGAACTCCACCCGCTCGGCGTAGTGCTTCTGGTCCTGGTAGGCCCCCATCTGCAGGTTCTCGGCGATCGTCAGCGAGGGGAACACGTTGTTCGTCTGCGGCACGAAGCCGACGCCCTTCGCGACGAGCCTGTTGGCCTTGAGGCCCGTGATGTCCTCACCGTTCAGAATCACCTGTCCCGAGCGGATCTTCACCTGCCCGAAGATGGCCTTCAGCATGGTCGACTTGCCGGCGCCGTTCGGGCCGATGATGCCGATCAGCTCACCCTTCGCCGCGGTCAGCGTCGCGCCGTTGAGGATGTTCACGCCGGGCAGGTAGCCCGCCACCACGTTGTCGAGAAAGACGACGTTGTCGGCGGTCGGCGTCTCGCGCCCGCCACCGGCGACAGTGGTGTCTGTGGTCGTCATGACTGCTCCTCCGCTGTCGACTCATCCGCATCCACGGCGACGCTCAACTCCTGCTGCGCCTCGACGAGCTCTTCCGCCTCGCCCGACAGCTCGCCCTCGATGCGGCCGGTGACCACACCGAGATCGACATCCTGATGTGCACCCAGATACGCATCGATGACCGCCGGATCCTGCATCACGTCGTCTGGCGGCCCCTCGGCGACGACCCTGCCCTCCGCCATCACGACGACCCAGTCGGCGATGTGGCGCACCATGTGCATGTCGTGCTCGACGAAGACCACGGTCATGCCGAGGTCCTTGAGGTCGAGGATGTGGTCGAGCAGCGACTGCGTGAGCGCGGGGTTGACGCCGGCCATCGGCTCGTCCAGCATGACGAGCGTCGGATCGCTCATGAGTGCACGTGCCATCTCGAGCAGCTTGCGCTGCCCGCCCGAGAGCGATGCGGCGAAGTCCTTCTCCTTCGCGTCGAGCTTGAAGCGCACGAGCAGTTCGCGCGCCTTCTCCTCGATCGCCGCCTCCTGCTTGCGCCAGAGACCGGGGATGATGCCGGTGAAGAAGTGCTCGCCCGTCTGCTTGCTCGCCCCGAGCTTCATGTTCTCGAGCACCGTGAGCAGGCCCAGCGACTTCGTCAGCTGGAAGGTGCGCACCTGGCCCATCCTGGCCGTCTTGAAGGCAGGGATGCCGCTGAGGTTGCGTCCGTCGAAGGTCCACCGGCCCTCGTTCGGCTTGTCGAAGCCGGTCAGCAGGTTGAACAGCGTGGTCTTTCCCGCACCGTTCGGACCGATGAGGGCAGTGATGGCGCCCCGAGGGATCTCGAGGTGGTCGACGTCCACGGCGGTGAGGCCGCCGAAGACGCGCTTGACGCCGTCGGCGGTGATGATCGGGTCGACCTTCTTGACACCGGGGACGGCCTCTCCGATGTGGAGACCCGTGGTCTTCGGACGGGATGCGGGGGGCGAGACGTCAGCGGACAAAGGTCAGCTCCTTCTTGCTTCCGAGGATGCCCTGCGGGCGGAAGATGACGAGCAGCATGAGGGCCACGCCGACGAGCACGAACACCAGCATCTGCGACTGCTGCGCGCTGAGGAAGGGCAGCCATCCGACCTTCACGAGCGCGGGCAGCAGGTTGGACAGCAGCGCGCGCACCACCCAGAACAGCACCGCGCCGAGGACGGGGCCGAAGATCGTGGCGGCTCCTCCCAGCAGCAGCGCTGTCCACACGTAGAACGTCTGCGAGGTGACGTAGACGTTCGGGTTCACGTTGGTGCCCATCGCGGTGACGATGCCGCCGGCCGCGATGATGACGCCGCCGATGACGAGCGCCTGCATCTTGAACGAGAACACGTTCTTGCCGAGCGAGCGCACGGCGTCCTCATCCTCGCGGATGCCTCGAATGACGCGTCCCCACGGGCTGCGCATCGCCAGCCACACGACGAGCACGGCGATCACGATGAGGATCAGACCGATGATGATGACCCACCACTGGTCGGAGGAGTATGTCCACGGCCCGAGTCCGTACTTGCCGGGAGGCAGCGGGTTGCTGTCTCGGAACCCGCTCTGGAAGCCGGAGAGGCCATCCGACGAACCCGTCACATCGCGCCATGTCGCCGTCAGGAACAGCAGGCGCAGCACCTCGGCGGCCGCGATCGTCACGATCGCGAGATAGTCGCCGCGCAGGCGCAGGGTCGGGATGCCCATGACGAGAGCGAAGAGCACCGAGGCGATGAGGCCGATCAGCGCCGCGAGCGGCCACGGCACGCCGAAGGTGTCGATCGAGATCGCGAAGCCGTAGGCGCCGATCGCCATGAAGCCGGCGACACCCATGTTCAGCAGGCCGGTGAAGCCGAAGTGCACGGCGAGGCCGATCGCCGCCAGCACATACCCGAGGGTCGCCGGCTGCAGGATCTGCGCGAGCGTGTTGTTGAGAATCTGCATCACGTCCATGGCGGTCAACCGATCCTTTCCTTGCGCCCCATGATTCCCTGGGGGCGGAACAGAAGAATGACGATCAGCACGACGAGCGCGCCGACATACTTCAGGTCGGAGGGGATCCACAGCGTCGAGACCTCGACGAGCACGCCCACGATGAGCGAGCCGACCAGCGCGCCGAAGGCGGTGCCGAGACCGCCGAGGGTGACCGCGGCGAAGATGAGCAGAAGGATGCTCGTTCCCATGTCCCACTTGATGCCTGGACGGAAGTACGCCCACAGCACGCCGGAGAGGCCGGCGAGTGCGGACGAGACGATCCAGACCACCCGCACGACCGCGTCGACGTCGATGCCGCTCGCCGCCGCGAGCGACGGGTTGTCGCTGACGGCGCGGGTCGCGCGGCCGATCCGGGTGCGCATGAGCCACCAGATGAAGGCGAGGATGACGACGATCGAGACGATCATGCTGATCACGTCCGTCCGCGTCAGCGAGATGGGGCCGAGCCCCGAGATGTTCGTGGTCGCACGCCCAGGCAGCTGCGTCGTGCCGCCGCCGATGAAGATCTGGAAGATGTAGCGCAGGGCGAGCGAGAGACCGATCGACACGATCATCAGCTGCACCGTTCCGATGCCTTTTCGCCTGAGCGGACGCCAGATGCCTGCGTCCATGCCGAGCCCGAACACCGCGGCCAGAATGACCGCGACCGGGATGGCGAGCCAGATCGGCAGGCCCATCCCGGACGAGAACAGGAGCGCAGCCAGTGCCCCGAAGGTCACCATCTCGCCGTGTGCGAAGTTCGACAGGCCCGTTGTGCCGTAGACGAGCGAGAGGCCGATCGCGGCGAGGCCGAGCATGAGCCCGAAGTTCAGGCCGTTGACCAGGCGCGAGAGCAGCTGATCGAAGAAGCTCGTCGTATGGCGCTCGGCGGCGCCGAGGGTGAAGGTTCTGGCGACGGATGACGTCTGACCGAACTCCACCTCCTGCGTGAACTCGAACCCGTCGGGAATCGACACGCTCTCCGGCAGGCTCTCCTTGAGGAGCTCGACCGTGTACGTGCCCTCCTTCGTCGGCACGCCGATGCTCGCC
This sequence comes from Microbacterium sp., assembly GCA_047607025.1. Taxonomy (GTDB): domain Bacteria; phylum Actinomycetota; class Actinomycetes; order Actinomycetales; family Microbacteriaceae; genus Microbacterium. The sequence goes on along the minus strand of JASGDS010000239.1, from coordinate 3,112 downwards.
CTGCCGTTGTCGTCCGTGGTCCCCGTCGCCTCGAAGCCGTCAGGGCCCGTCACCGAGATGGTGGCATCCGCGATGGGCTCACCCGTCGTCTTGACGTTGACGATGATCGTGTAGTCGTAGTCGCCATCATCGGTGTCGGCCGACGCGGAGTTCGCGACGCCGAGAAGCATCAGCGCCGAGAACAGGATGCCGATGAAGGCCGTGGCCATTCGGATGAGCTTCTGATGTGACCAGGACCTTCGGGTGACCGCCACTGGCGCCTCCTCTGGGGTTGTCGAGGTTGATTCGTCGTGGGCCGGATTCCTCCGGTCGATGTCGGCTTTGACCCTTGACCGTATCCCCAGATTGTTGCCTGTGTGTTTCTCGGTTGCAAGCCCGACTCGCTGGCTTGGGGTGACTTTAGACTGGTTTCAGCCCCAAAACGTGCAGGAGAACACATGACTGATCACGACCCGTTCGGCTTCGTCGGACTCACCTACGACGACGTTCTGCTGCTGCCAGGGCACACAGACGTCATTCCGTCGGAGGCCGACACGTCGACGCGGCTGACCAGGCGCATCCGCATCGCGGTTCCGCTGCTCTCCAGCGCGATGGACACGGTCACCGAGGCGCGGATGGCGATCGCGCTCGCGCGGCAAGGAGGCATCGGCATCCTGCATCGCAATCTGTCGATCGTCGACCAGGCGTCCGCCGTCGATCGCGTCAAGCGCAGCGAGAGCGGCATGATCACCGACCCGATCACGACGAGCCCTGACGCCACGATCGCCGAGGTCGACGAGGTGTGCGGCAGATATCGCATCTCGGGGCTGCCCGTCGTGGATGGCCAGCGGCGCCTGCTCGGCATCATCACCAACCGCGACATGCGATTCGTTCCTGAGGGCACGCGCGCCACGACGAGGGTCAGCGACGTCATGACGAGCGAGGGGCTCGTCACCGGGCCCGTCGGCATCGCCGCCGACGACGTGCTCGCCCTGTTCGCGAAGCACCGCGTCGAGAAGCTGCCGCTGCTCGATGAGGAGGGGCGATTGGCGGGCCTCATCACGATCAAGGACTTCGACAAGAGCGAGAAGTATCCGCTCGCGACCAAGGATGATCAGGGGCGGCTGCGCGTGGGGGCGGCGATCGGCTTCTTCGGCGACGCCTGGCAGCGCGCGGAGGCGTTGCGCGACGCCGGCGTCGACGTGATCGTCGTCGACACCGCGAACGGCCAGTCGCAGGGCGTCATCGACATCGTGCGCAAGCTGAAGGCCGACGAGTCGTTCAGCCACATCGACGTGATCGGCGGCAATGTGGCGACGCGCGAGGGCGCGCAGACCCTCATCGACGCGGGTGTCGACGCCGTCAAGGTCGGCGTCGGACCGGGTTCGATCTGCACGACCCGCGTGGTCGCGGGCGTGGGCGTGCCGCAGGTGACGGCGATCTACGAGGCATCGCTCGCGGCGCGCGCCGCAGGCATCCCCGTGATCGCGGATGGCGGCCTGCAGTACTCGGGCGACATCGCCAAGGCGCTCGTCGCCGGCGCGGAATCGGTCATGATCGGTTCGCTGTTCGCCGGAACCGACGAGGCGCCTGGCGACCTCGTCTTCCAGAACGGCAAGCAGTTCAAGCAGTATCGGGGCATGGGATCGCTCGGCGCGATGCAGACGCGCGGCAAGCAGACCTCCTACTCGAAGGACCGCTACTTCCAGGCGGATGTGCCCAGCGACGACAAGCTCATCCCCGAGGGCATCGAGGGCCAGGTCGCCTACCGTGGGCCGGTGGCGAACGTCGCCTATCAGCTCGTCGGAGGGCTGCGCCAGACGATGTTCTACGTCGGAGCCCGCACGATCGACGAGCTCAAGAGCAACGGCCGCTTCGTGCGCATCACCCCCGCCGGCCTCAAGGAGTCGCACCCGCACGACATCCAGATGACCGTCGAAGCCCCGAACTACACCCGTTGATCGGAATCGGCTGCTGAGCGTGAGTCGGTTGCTGAGCTTGTCGAAGCACGCGCGCGGTCTGTACCGGGACGAGTGGGGGATTCCGCACGTCTGGGGGACGGACGAGGACGATGTCGCGTACCTGCAGGGGATGGCCGCGGCACGCGACCGCGCATGGCAGATCGAGTGGCATCGGCTGCGCGCCGAGGGGCGCACGGCCGCCGTCATCGGACCATCCGGTCTCGTCTTCGACCGCTTCGCCAGGCGCGCGGGCATCGACCGCGTCGCGCGGCGCTGCTTCGAGCGCCTGGATGATCGTACCCAGGCGTGGGTCTCGCGCTACGTCGACGGCGTGAACGCCGGCCTGCCGGATGGCGCGGCCGGAGTGCACGAGTTCGAGAGCCTCGGCCTCGCTCCCGGCACGTGGCAGCCGTGGACGCCGCTGTCGGTGTTCAGCGTGCAGCAGCTGCTCTTCGGCGGCTTCGGCTACAAGCTGTGGCGCGAGCATGTCGCAGCCACGCTCGGTTTCGAGGCGGTGGCGCTGCTCGACAGCGAGATCGCGGATGCGAGCGGCAGCAACGCGTGGGCGGTGACGGGGGAGCGCACCGCGAGCGGGCTGCCGATCATCGCCGGCGACCCGCACCGGGCGGCCGAGTTCCCCGGCGTCTACCAGCAGGTGCACCTGGCCTGCCCCGGCTTCGATGTCATCGGGCTCACGTTCCCCGGCGTGCCAGGGGTGCAGCACTTCGGGCATGCGGGCGACGTCGCCTGGGGCATCACCAATGCCATGGCCGACTACCAGGATCTGTTCGTCGAGCAGCTCACGCGCTCGGGCAGTGAGGTTCTCGCGCGCGGCGCGGATGGCGCAGAGCCGGTCGCCGTGCGGCACGAGGTGATCTCGGTTTCGGGCGGCGAGCCCGAGACGCTCGAGGTGCTCGAGACCGCGCGCGGACCGGTGATCATCGACGAGCCGGATGGTCGCGCTTACAGCCTGCGCACGCCGGCCATGGTCGAGAGCGACCTCGGGTTCGCGGCGCTGCTGCCGCTGCTGCACTCGCGCACCTCGGAGGACGTCGTCGCAGCGTGGCGAGCGTGGGTGGAGCCCGTCAACAGCGGGCTCGTCGCCGACCGCTCGGGCGACGTGCGGCATGTCGTCATGGGGCGCGTGCCGCTGCGTGCCGCGCGAAACCAGT
>JASGDS010000238.1:0-2868 GCA_047607025.1 Microbacterium sp. | reverse complement strand
TTCACGGGCGACCTCGTCGAGGCGTTCTCCGGCATCGACGGGCTGCTCCTGCTCGTGGCCGTCGCCGCCGTCCTCGTCATCCTCATCGTCGTCTACCGCTCGCCCCTGCTGCCGGTGCTGGTGCTCGTCACGAGCACCTTCGCGCTGTGCGCGGCGCTGCTGACCGTCTGGTGGCTCGCCCGGGCAGGCGTCTTCCCGCTGAGCGGGCAGACGCAAGGCATCCTCTTCATCCTCGTCATCGGCGCGGCCACCGACTACTCGCTGCTCTACGTCAACCGCTACCGGGAGGCGCTGCGCACCAGCTCGCGGCCGTGGGACGCGACGAGGTCCGCCCTGCGGGGCTCCCTCGAGCCGATCCTGGCCTCGGGCGGCACGGTCATCGCCGGGCTGCTCCTCCTGCTGCTGAGCGAGCTGGCCTCCAACCGAGCCCTGGGGCCGATCGCGGCGATCGGGATCGCCTTCGCGATGCTCGCGGCCATGACGCTGCTTCCCGCGCTGCTGCTGCTCACCGGACGGGCGGCCTTCTGGCCGCGCCGACCGGTGCTGCAGCCGCCGGAGTCACCGGCGGCCGACGCGATCCCCCGACGGGGGATCTGGGCGAGGGTGCCCCGCGTCGTCGCGCGGCGCTTTCGGCCGATCTGGGTCACGAGCGTCGTCGTCCTGCTCGTCGCGGCCGCGGGCATCCTCCAGCTCCGCGCCGACGGGGTGCCGACGAGCGAGCTCGTGCTCGGCGAGTCGGAGGCACGCACGGGGCAGCAGCTGCTCGCCGAGCACTTCCCGGCGGGATCGGGCAGCCCGGCCTACCTGATCGTCGATGCCGGGAGCCTGCGGGAGGATGCCGCGCGCGTCCTCGGCACCGTGGGCGTCGAGGACGTCTCGGTGGCGAGCGCCGACTCCCCGAGCGGGAGCGCGCCGGTGACCGCGGAGGGCGTCCAGCCCCTCGTGCCAGGGAGTCCCGCTCCCGCTCCCACGGTGTCGGGCGGATCCGTGCTGCTGCAGGCGACGCTGAGCTCGGCAGCCGACTCCGCCGAGGCCGAGGCGACGGTGCGCGCGCTCCGGGAGGAGCTCCCCGAAGCGCTGATCGGCGGGGTGACCGCGACGGCGATCGACTCCGACGACGCCTCCCTCCGCGACCGCGCCGTCATCATCCCTCTCGTGCTGCTGACGACCCTGCTCGTCCTCATCCTGATACTGCGCTCGCTGATCGCCCCGCTCGTGCTGATCGCGACCGTCGGGCTCTCCTTCGCCGCCACGATGGGGGTCTCCGCGCTCGTGTTCAACGAGCTCCTCGGGCTGCCCGGCGCGGATCCAGCCGTGCCCCTCTTCGGCTTCGTGTTCCTCGTCGCGCTCGGGATCGACTACAACATCTTCCTCATGACCCGCGTCCGCGAGGAGGCCCTCGCGCACGGCGCCCGCAGCGGGATGTCACGCGGGCTGGGGCTCACGGGCGGGGTCATCACCTCCGCGGGCATCGTCCTGGCGGCGACCTTCGCGGCGCTCGCCGTGCTGCCGATCCTGTTTCTGCTGCAGCTCGCCTTCATCGTCGCCTTCGGCGTGCTGCTGGACACGCTCGTCGTCCGCAGCCTCCTCGTTCCCGCGCTCGGGCACGAACTCGGCCGGGCGCTGTGGTGGCCCTCGCGTCGGATCCGCGCCTAGCGCGCCCATCGCGTGAGACGATACAGGATCTTTGCCGCGCCGGCCGTCCTGTCACGGAAGCACGCGGTCTCCGCGATACTCCGTGGGCGACTCGCCGAACGCAGCGCGAAAGAGCCGGGAGAAGTACAGCGGGTCGTCGATGCCGACGCTCCTGCCCACCTCGGAGACCCGAAGCCCGGTGGAGCGGATCAGACGGGCCGCCTGCGTCATCCGACGCGCTCGGACCCAGCCCATGAGCGACTCCCCGGTGTGACGGCGGAAGAGCCGTTGCGCGGTTGCCGGACTGCAGTCCCCCGCCGCCGCGATGTCCCCTACGGACAGGGGCCGGCGAAGATCGGCGACGACATAGGCCATCATCTCGGCGAGAGCCGGCGGCACGCGCGGCTCGGCGGCGGCCGAGTCCGACCGCAGTCCCTCGGCGGTGACCAGCTCCCCGAGCGCACGTGCGGAGCGCTCGTCGAACTGCTGCGATGCGAACAGCTCGATGCAGTACGTGGCGAGAGCCAGGAACCTGCGGCTCTGCTCGCTGCCCTGCGGGAGCATCCGAGGGGCGACGGGCAGATCCCCGCCGTGACGCCACGGGACATCGTAGAAGCGATCGCCCTCGAGATGCGGCACGACGGGTTCCACCGGGACGTCGGCCGAATGCCAGGGGACCAGGTGGATGGTCCCGACCTGGAACGGCGCCCGCTCGTCCGCCGCATAGCGGACGTCATGCCCCCAGGGGAGCCGGACAAGGCCGCCGGTCTCGAGCCGGAGCTCCCGCCCCATGGCGCGGATCGTCCCCGCACCCTTCACGCTGCAGATGAAGCACACACTGTCCACCCGGCGGTGCTCGATCCGTTGCCCGGAGCGGAACCGGAACCAGTTCGCCCCGACGATCACCGGCCCGCCGGCAGCCCCGCGCGGCGCTCCGGCGATGTCCTGATGAGCGTATCCTCCATGCCTTGCATGCATAGTGCCTATTATTCATCGCCTCCTCTGAGTAGTTTTTACCTTCCAGGGCGGGAAGAACCCCCGTTCATCGGGAACGAAGGAGAACGCATGCACACCATCGTCGCCGACCGGGGCTCTTGCATCGGCGCCGGCCAGTGCGCGCTCGTCGCCGGTGCGGTCTTCGACCAGGACGACGACGGGATCGTCGAGCTCCTGACCGCACATCCCTCGCAGAGCGAGCTCCCCGCCGCCCGCCGGGCCGCCGCACTCTGCCCC